>NZ_JBWKDT010000055.1:0-18784 GCF_056435785.1 Streptomyces sp. NPDC043870 | reverse complement strand
CCTTTCTGTTGTGCCGAAGGACCGAGCGGCTGTGGGGGGGGGGGGGGGTTTTCTGCCCCCCCCCCCCCCCCCCCCCCCCCCCCTCCCCTCTCCCCCCCCCCCCCCCCCCCCCCCCCCCCCCCCCCCGGGGAGGCATCAGGCTACGTCCACGCCGGGGCGGGGCATCGACGCAGGGTGCCGCCCACGCGAATCCAGACGCTTCGCCGGGCGGGGTGGTTGAGGGATGGGGGCGACCGGTGCCGCGGCTGTGGCGGTCGCGGCCCCCACTCCGTCGTACTCGTCGCACGTGCGTACTCGTGGCACGTGGCGGAGACGGCGACCGGGCGACCGGGTGCAGCGGCCATGACAAGGCATCCGCCCCTGCCGCGCCGGCCCCGGCGGGGGCAGGGGGGACAGCCACCGGCCGCCCCGCATCCACGCCTCGGTTAGTGTGATTTCGTATGAATTGCGCCGAAGTGCTGCACTCGCCGTGTGCCCGCAGCGCTCGGCCGGAAGAGCGCCAAGAATGCCCGGCAGGCGGAGCGCCCCACGCTCCCCGGGGTTAGGTCGATGCGTTGGACACACACGAGCCGGCTGGCAATGTGCCGGACCAGCCCCTGACGGCGGTCGGGTACGCGGGAGTGCTCCGCGATCTGCTTCCGATCGCGCTGTGGAGGACCGATGCGCAGGGGCTCCTCGTGGAGTGGTCGCTCGCCGCCCAGGACCTGCTGGGCCACCTGCCGGAAGAGGTGCTCGGCCGCCACGCCCTCCCGGCTCTGGTGCCCGAGGCCAACTGGGAGCTGGCCGAGGAGCTCGCGGAGCGGGTCCTGGCGGGTGAGGCGGTGATCGGGACGCTCCCGGTCCGCCACCGCGACGGACACTTCGTGCAGATGGAGATGTGGATCTGCCCCTCCGGGGATCCGCAGGGGGAGACGGGCGTCATGGTCATCGCCGTGGAGACGTCCGCGGTACTGCGCATGCGGGATTCACTGGCGGCCCTGGAAGGCCTCTTCACCCAGTCACCCGTCGGGCTGGCCATGCTCGGGCCCGATCTGCGCTATCTGAGGGTCAACGACGCGCTGGCGCGTATGAACGGCGTCCCCGCGGCCCGGCACCTCGGCAAGCGGCCCACCGAGGTGGTGCCGGGGGTCAACGCCGAGGCCCTCGAGACGCTGATGCGAGAGGTCCTGAAGCGCGGTGAGGCGGTGGTCGACGAGCGGGGCACCGGTCGTACGCCGGCCGATCCCGATCACGACCGGATGTGGTCCTGCTCCTTCGCCCCGCTGCTCGACGGCGGCGGGCGGAGCCTGGGCCTCGTCGCCTCCCTGATCGACATCACCGATCAGCAGGAGGCGCAGGTCCAGGCCGAGCGGGCCCAGCGGCGCTTCGCCCTGCTGGCCGAGGCCGGCGCGCGCATCGGGACGACCCTGGATCTGCGGCAGACCGCCGGAGAAGTCGTGCAGATGCTGGTGCCCCGAGTGGCCGACTCGGCCGACGTACAGCTCCTGGAGGAAGTGCTCGGCCCGGATGAGCCCGCCGCGTCCTGCCAGGGGGTCCTGCGCCGGATGGCGGCCGTGTTCCCCGATCCGGATTCCCCCACCGCGCAGCTGGGTGTGGGCACGACCTACCAGGTCCCGCTCGGCTCGGTGTACGAACGGGTCATCGCCGAGGGGCGCCCCATGAACCTCTACCGGAGCGATCTCCCGACGCTGTTCCCCGGTCCGCAGGGCGAGCCGCTGCGTACGTACTTCGGTGCCACCACCGGCTGCGCCCGCCTGGTCCCGCTGGTCGCCCGCGGCACCGTCCTCGGCACAGTGGTACTGACACGCACCCGCGACCGTGAACCGTTCGACGAACAGGACCGGGTGCTCATCGACGACCTGGTCGCCCGTGCGGCACTGCACATCGACAACGCGCGCATGTACACCAGCCAGCGTGAGGCGGCCCTCACCCTGCAGCGCAGCCTCACGAACAACGCGCTGCCCGAAGTGACCGGCCTGGAACTCACCGGGCGGTACCTCCCGGCCAGCGACCACGAGGTCGGCGGCGACTGGTTCGACGTCATCACCCTCCCCGGCGGCAGAACCGGGCTGGTCATCGGTGACGTCATGGGGCACGGAATCCATGCGGCGGCCGTCATGGGCCAGCTGCGCACCGCGGTGCGCACGCTGGCACGGCACGACATCCCCCCGGCCCGGATGCTCCGCTCCCTGGACGCGGCCGTGGCCGACCTGGGGGAGAACGAAATGGCCACGTGCGTGTACGCGGTCCACGACCCGGCCGCCGGCGGCTGCGTGATCGCCAGGGCCGGCCATCCACCACCGGCCATGGTCGACGCCCGGGGGACGACCGCGTTCCTCGACGGCTCCTCGGGCACGCCCCTGGGAACGGGCGGACAGGACTTCCGGACCGAGCAGGTGCCGCTGCCCCCGGGCAGCCTGCTGGTGCTCTACACCGACGGCCTCATCGAGGCCCGCGACAGAGACCTCGACCAGGGCATGGGCCAGCTCGCCGAGGCGCTGGCGCACCTCGGCCACCCGCTGGAGGAGATCTGCGACGAAATCCTCGGCCGGCTGCTGCCCACGGCGGCCGAGGACGATGTGGCGATGCTCCTCGCGAGAACTCTGCGACCTCAGGCCGGCCAGAAGGCCCAGGACCGGCTGGAACGCACCGCAGGGAGTCGGTGACCGAAGCCGACTGCCAGGACTGGCTGGACTGCACGAAGGACGAGGAGAACATCATCGACGGCCCCCTCCGCGTCTGGCGCCGAGCCGCCGCCGGGGGCCTCGGACTGTGCGGACCGGCGCTGCACATCTACTGAACGGGGACGCGTACGAGGATGCGTACGGGGCTGCGTACGGCGTAGTGCGCCTGGCCTCCGTTCCGGGCATGGAGGATCATGAGAACGGCCGGAACAGCGGACGGGACGAACCCGCATGGGCGCCATCGACGACAGCCAGGACTACCCCTTCGCCATCAACACGGCCGCGGCCCTGCTGGACGATGCCGGGACGGTCGTGGCCTGGACGGCGGCAGCCGAAGCTCTCCTGGAGCTGCCGTCCAGCGATGTGTGCGGCCGGCCGGTGCGCGATCTCCTGGCGGACGTGAACAGCTGGGACGCGGTCCTGGTGCAGAGGGATCCGTCGGCGCGGGACGGGTGGGACGGCCGGGCCACCCTGCGGCACGGGTCCGGACGTGACCTGAAGGTCGGTTTCCGTGTCCTTCTGCTGAACGACGGCGGCCACGAGGGCGCGGCGCGCTGTCTCGTACTCTGCGCCCCCACCGAGCTGGTCGCGCAGTGGCGCCAGGACCGTGCCTTCACCCAGGAGCTGTTCCTGCAAGGACGGGTGGGGCTGGCCGTGTTCGACGCGAGCCTGCGTCTGCTGCGTACGAACACCCATCTGCTGCCGTACACCGGGGTGCCCGCCGCATTGAGCGGCCATCGTCTGGCTGACTTCCTGTACGCCGAGGACGCGCGCGCCATCGAGGACCCGCTACGAGAAGTGCTGCGCACCGGTAACCCGCTGACCGGCTTCAACGCCTTCGTGCGCACCCTGGAAGACCCCAGAGGCGGCCGGATCCTGGCCATCCAGGCATTCCGCCTCCAGGAGTCCGAAGGACATCCGATGGGTGTGGCGGCGGTGTTCACCGACGTCACCGACCACGAACGGGCCCGTGGCCGACTGGACCTGCTGTACCGCGCCACCACGGCACTGAGCGGTTCCCTGTCCGTCCTGCGCACCATCGAGGACATGGCGGGTGTCCTGGCGCCCGCGCTCGGTGACTCTGCCGCGGTGGATCTTGCGGAGACCGTGCTGACCGGTGGCGAGCCGGCCGCCGACGGACGTCATCCGCTCGTTCTGCTCCGGACGGCCGTGGCGGGAGCGGAAGCCGGTGTGCTGCGGACGGGCACGGCCCAGGTCGAGGCCCCGTCCGCGGCCCCGGCCGACTCCGCCCCGGCCGCCGAGGAAGAGCCGCCCGGTCCGGTGCGGCAGTCTCAGGGCGTACTGATCACAGGGCTCGACGGACACGCGGCCGAGACGGAGGACGGCGCACCCCCGGAGTGGGCCACCGCGCTCCCCGGCGCCCATTCCGCGATGAGCGCGCCGCTCCGGGCACGGGGAGTCATGCTCGGCCGGCTCACGCTGTGGCGCACGGGGGACAGCCCTCCGCTGGACGAGGACGATCTGGCACTCCTGGAAGAGATCGCCGCCCGTGCCGCGCTGGCCGTGGACAACGCCCGCCGGTACACCAAGGAGCGCCGGATGGCCGTGGGCCTGCAGCGCAGCCTCCTCCCTCCGGCGACGTCGGAGACGCCCGCGCTGGAGGCTGCCAGCGTCTATCTGCCCGCCGACGCCGACAGCGGCGTGGGCGGCGACTGGTTCGACGTCGTCCCGCTGTCCTCGGCCCGCGTGGCTCTGGTGGTCGGCGACGTCGCCGGTCACGGCCTGCACGCCACGGCCATGATGGGGCGTCTGCGCAGCGCCGTGCGCGCACTGGCCGATCTCGAACTGGAACCCGACGAGCTGCTGGTACACGTGGACGACCTGGTCCTGCAGGTCGCCGCGGAGGCCGAGAGCGGCGAGGCGGGCGACGGCGGAGAGACTCTCGTGCAGCCCCCCGGACCCGCCGGCGCCACCTGCCTGTATGCCGTCTACGACCCGTTGACGCGGCAGTGCGTCATGGCGAGTGCGGGACACCCGCCGCCGGCCGTCGTCGCTCCGGACGGCACGGTGCAGTACGTCGAACTCAGCCCCGGCCCTCCCCTGGGCGTGGGCGGCTGGCCCTTCGAACCGGCGGAGGCCCAGCTGCCACCGGGCAGCGTCCTGGCCATGTACACCGACGGCTTGATCGAACGCGGGGAGGGCGACATCGACGAGGGCATGAGGGACCTGGCGCACCGCCTCGTGCGCGCGGACGTGATCGGCCGGCCCCTGCGCGACGCCCGGCACGACATCGTCGCCGGTCTGCCGCCGGGGCGGCTGAAGGACGATGTCACGCTGCTCCTCGCCCGCGCACGGGCGGTACCGGACGACTCCAGCGCCACGTGGCAGCTCGACGCCGACCCCTCGGTCGTCGGTGACGCGCGCCATCTCGTCGTGGACCAGCTGAGCCGGTGGGACCTCGACGAACTGGCGTTCACCACGGAACTCATCGCCAGCGAGCTGGTCACCAACGCCATCCGGTACGCAGGCGGCCCCGTCCGGCTCCGGCTCATCCGCGCCGGCGCCCTCACCTGCGAAGTGTCCGACCCCAGCAACACCCAGCCGAGGATGCGCCGCGCCAGGACCTCCGAGGAGGGCGGCCGCGGCCTGTACCTCGTCGCCCAGCTCTCGCGCCGCTGGGGCAGCCGCTACACCCGTGAGGGCAAAACGGTCTGGTCCGAACAGGCCTTGCCCCCGCTGTGACCGAGTGGGCGGCATGCCGTGAACCGGCCGGGCGGCCCTGGAGCCGGGCCGCCCGGCCGGAGTCGTCACGACCCCGGGTCAGACGTTAGGCACCTTCAGCTTGTCCCAGCTCGTCTTTCCCGGGATGCCGTCGGCGTCGCTGCCCGAGTAGCCGAGCTTGTGCTGCCAGGCGGCGTACGACTTGCGGTCGGCCTCCCCCCAGGCCGGGCCGGGGCCGACCTCGTACCGCCCGCACCCCTCCGCCACCAGCCGCTTGCCCATCGCCGTGATGATCGCGCTGTTCCGGCCCGCGGCGAAGAACGCGGCACCGGGGAACGGCTCGTACGTCGCCGGGGGCTTCGGCGCCGGCGGTTTCGCCGGGCCGTCCGGCTTGCCGCCGAGGCGCTCCCGGATACGGCTCCGCATCGAGTCCATCGTGAAACCGCGGGGATCGATCTTCCCCGGCTGCCACTCCTTGTGCCCGATCACCGAGCGGTGCGACCAGCCGTGCGCGCGGCAGATCGCGGCCGCCGCCTTCTCGATCGCCTCCAGCTGGGCAGCAGGCCATGGGTCGCTGCCGTTACCGAGGTTGACGCACTCGAAGCCGTAGAAGTAGCGATTGCCGTCGGTGTTGGCCTCGTTGTCGGCGGGCAGCGCCGTCTCGTTGATCACGGCGCGCAGGACGTCGTCGTCGCCGAGCCCCGCGTGGTTGGCCCGTCCGTAACCGACCAGATGGACCGAGCCGTCCTTGGCGATCACACCGTGGCACAGCGGACCGGGCAGGCTCGAATGGCCGTTGTAGCAGATGTCCACGGAGTTCTGGGTGCCCGAGGTCACGGTGTGATGGATCATCACCCCGTGCATGGGCCCCCACGGGCCCTTGTGGTTGCGGTTGTGCGTACGCCAGCTCCGGTGTTCGACGACCTGCAGACCTTCGGCACGCAGGACCTTGAGGAATGTGGCGGCGGACAGAGGCGTTGCCATGGTGGTGTTCCTTTCCCAGGTGGTACGTCAGTTCTCGGGCTGTCCCTGGCCGTCCCGGCCGTCCGTCCGCGCCGGTGAACCGGCCGCAGCGGCGGTCTCGGCGGCCGTCGCCTCCGCCTCGGCCGCGGCCTCCGCGGCCAGTTCCGCCTCGTTCGCCGCGGGGATCGGGCCCGCCAGCGGACCGAACGCCAGCCGCAGATCGGACACCGAACCCTCGCCGAACACCCAGGCCAGCGGCGCGTAATGGACCTGGATCCCGCCGGGGGACCGGAGCAGCGGACGGCGGGCAGCGTCCGTGGGCCACTCGACGTCGCCCGTCGCCGTACGCGCGGCGACGATCCAGAAGTCGCCCGAGCGGTACGTCCTGCCCGGCTCGAAGTACACCTGTACGCCGTCCTCCAGCGGCAGCCAGCCGCCTTCCTCGATCCGCAGCGCGCCACCCCGCGGCTTCGGCGCACCCTGCTTCGCAGCCTTCGAACCGCCGGTGTGCCGGGAGCCCGAGCGGTGGTCCCAGCGCCGCAGGAACGGGTGCAGTCCGGGACGCCGTCCCACTGACGGGTGCGGCTCGGCGGACAGCCGCACCCGCCGCCCCGGCAGATCGACCTCCTCCACCCGCAGCAGCGGCAGCGGTTCGCCGCGGCTGACGTAGGCCGTGTCCGTCAACTCGACCCAGTCGCCGACGTTCAGATCGAGCTTGTCGTCGCTGCCCAGCGACGCCAGCTCCGCCCAGGTGCCGTCGAGTCCGTCGACGGCGAAGGTCACCGAGCCGTTCTCCCGGGACCACTTGAACGTCGCTTCCTGCGCCGTGCCGCCCTCATGGATCTCCACGCGGTACAGCTGGTTCTCCGGGCCCCGGTAGCGGGCGTCCGGCTTGACCAGGCACGGGTCCTCGTCCGCGTGGTCCGGGCGCTCGCTGCGCGCCGCCATCCGCGCGGTCGGGGCCTGCGCCGCCGCCCACTCGGCGAACGCCGCACGGATGCCGGCCTTGTCGCTGTCCGCCCCGTCCGCCAGCTCCAGCTGCGAGCCCGCCAGCGGAAGCACCTGCCAGACGACCTTCAGCCTCGCCGCCGTGTCGGGCATCGCGGACCCCAGCGCCACCTCCCGCAGCAGCGGGTCCTCGGCAGCCGTGACCGAGCGCTCCCACACCTTCACATAGGCCAGATACGGGCGCTCGGCGGGCAGCCGGTCACCGGGGCGCTCCGGGTCCCGGTAACCGTCGGGCTGGTCCCAGTACGTCCAGGTCGCCGCCGCGGCCGGCGCCGCCGGGGCGTCCTTGTCACCCTTGTCGCTCTCGTCGCCCTTGCCGGCCGCATGCCCGTCGTCGGGGACCGGTGTGCCGGGGCGCGGACGCGTGGCGTCCAGCAGGATGCCGTCCACGTAGTAACGACCGCCCCCGATGGTCAGATCGTCGAGCTCCTGGCCGCGGCCGTCGAAGCCCACCGCGAAGCCGGTCGCGCCGGCCGGGCCGCCGTGCTGCCCGATCAGATCCGCGGCGACGGTACGGGCCTGGGCCAGCTGGATCGCGGCCTGTTCGTTGGCGTCCGCGTCGAGCTGGACGCGGCCCTGCTGTGCGATCACCGCCGAATAGTGCCGGTCCGGCCGGAAGGTGATGCGGGAGATGTCTGCGTGCATGGGAAGGGGTCCCCCTCGGAAGTTCGGCGAACGGTTGAGAAGTCGTGTCGCACGGCGGCGACGAGGTGGCGGGATCGGTGACGGGGATCAGGTGACGGGGATCAGGTGACGGGGACGATCCCGGCGTCCGTACCGGCCGGGGTGTACTCGGCGAGCCGGGCCCGCAAGCTGTCCATGCGCTGTGGCTGGTACAGATCGTGGAAGGCGCCCATCTCGGAGGCGTCCTCCGCGCCCCGCCCGATCTCCTCGGCGCAGCCCTGGGCCAACTGCCCGTACGCGGGCGTGCCGTACCGCTCGCCGGTGAACAGCGGGCGCACCGACCGGCTGGTCTCGTGGCCCGCCGGATCCGGCCGGCAGCGGTGCCGCCGCGGAGTGCGCGAGCCCGGCGGCACGTACGAGAACCGCACACAGCCGATGCCCCGCCGGGCCACGTGCAGCCGCCCGGTGAAGATGCTGTTCTCGGCGATCTGCACCGCATGGGTGTGGACCTCGCCGATGACGGTCGTACGGTGCGCGTGCAGCACGGCGTGCGCGTGGCGGCAGTCCGGGGCGGACAGCGCCGCCCGGTCGTGGGCGGTCGCGTCCAGGATGCTGTCGCGGATGTGGATCTCCAGCGGGTCGTGCCCCACCTCGTCGCCGATCACCTCGATCGTGCCGAGGATGCTGCGCTCGACGCTGACGCACGCGGTGGTCCGGTCGAGCACCAGGCTCGGCTCCTCCGGCGAGTGCGGGTCGCACTCCGGCTCCAGCGACCAGCCCGGAACGAGCGTGCAGTGCCGCAGCACCACCGCGCCCACCGGCCCGGTGACATTGAGGCCGCGCCCGGTGATCAGCAGACCGTCCAGCACGATCCGCGGAGCGTCGTGCGCACACTCCTCCTGGGCACGGATGTTGAGCGCGTCGGGCCGGTTGCTGTACCAGTCGAGCAGCCGGATCACCGGCCGCGTCCCCTCGGCCGCCCGCAGCTCCAGCCGGTCGCCGGGATCCAGATCGAAGTCCAGCTGCTCCTGGTAGGCGCCGCTGTGCGTGATCTCGATGATGCCGTCGGGGCCGCAGCGCCCGGCCCGCCGGTCGGTCCGCCAGTCGCCGTACGCGTCCATGATCCGCTGGTAGGACTGGTCCGGGCCGACCCGGTAGACCTTCGCGGCCGTCGGCGTCTCACGGTCGCGCGGGTACTCTCCGCCGCCCATGTCGTCCGAGAACGCGTAGTGGTAGGTGACCCACACGCCCTGCCGCGGCGCCGAGCGCGACCCGAAGGCGATCCGGCCGAGCGCCGGATCGACGGCGACCTGCCCGCGCTTCGGGCGGTAGCGCCAGTCCGTCAGATCCGCCACCACGAGATCCGACATCGGCACCGGCTCGTCCTGGCCGTCACGCCAGATCGTGAAGGACTTGCCGGGCCCGTAGTAGTCCGCGAGCCGGTCGGCGAGCTGCCGGCGGCGGATGTACGCGGGGACGTTGTCGATCGTCGCGATGTGTGTGGCCGACGGCTCGGGCACGGGCCTGGTCACCAGGGGGCTGTCGTTGCCGAGAATCGAGAAGGTGTAGAGATTGCGGGCCCGGTCGATGCAGTACGCGGGCGCGCGGGTCACGTGGTACGGCTTCAGCCGCCACACGAACAGCCCGACGCCGGCGGGGGAGTAGCCTCCCTGCGTGCGGACCGATCCGGCCCGGCGCACGTTCACGGACTGCGCGACCCAGCCGAACGGGCCGCCCGCCAGGTCCAGAGCCGCGCCTTCCCGCACGTCGACGAGCCGGCCCCGCTCCCGCCGCCGCGCGTTGACGGCCTCGGTGCCCGATCCGTACAGCTTGACCGGCTGCTGATGGGCCACGAGCCGGGAGAACTCCACGGCCCGCGAAGGCCATCCGGCGACCGACTCGGCAAGCTCCTCCAGCAGCGCCAGCGTGCCCTTGCGCCGCCGGTTGGCGACGGTCGCGGCGACGTCGCGGCGCGGTGCCAGCGCCTCGGCGAGCCGGGCGCGCGAATCGTCGCCGTCCTCGCCGTCGAGGCCCGTCAGGCCCTCCGCCTGCACCCGCTCATAGCCGGGCAGCGGGGTATAGCCGACCAGATCACCGAGATACGGAAGCACCCAGGGCGCCGCCGTCTCCACGAACCAGTCCTCGTAGCTCTGCTCGACCCCGTCCCGCACCCGGTCGACCTGCTCGGCGATCACCGCGAGCAGTGCGCGCAGCGGCTCTCCGCCCTCGGCGTCGCGCAGTCGGTGCCACTGCGGGAGCAGCTCCGCGAGGCCGTCGGGTTCCCTGCCCTGCATCTTTTCGTTCCCTTCTCCGCCCGCGCGGCGCGGCGGTGCGCCTGTCGCGGTTGTCTGCGGCCCGGCGGCCGCCCCGCCGCGGTAGCGGCTGGTGTCACGGTCGTCGCTCACCGGTCGGTGACCTCCGTCAGAATCAGCGTGTCCGTGACATGCGGCGACAGCAGAGCGAGCTGCGCCGGCCGGATGCCCCGGAAGACGAAGACCGCCCGGCCCTTCTCCAGCCGGCGGGTATCGGTGATGTCCGGGTTGAGCCGCAGCAGTTCGGCCGGCGGGATGCCGTACCGGGCGGCGATCTCCGTGAGCGTCTCCCCGCCGTCGGCGGTGACCCGGTGCACGTCCTCGTCGTACTCGGCCGCCCTGGCCGGGACCGTGGTGCGCGGCTCGGCGAGCGATCCGGCGAGCCCGATGAGCTCGCTCGGGGTGACGGACGCCGGAACTCCGGTGAACACGTCCACGTCCACGTAGTCCACGCCCGGCACCGAATGCGCGGTCGCCATGACCTCCGAGAGCCGTGCCGGAGCACCCAACTCCCGTTGGCCGCTGCCGAATTCGCGCAGCAACGCCTGCCGCAGCCGTGGCTCGACGACCGTCCAGGTGTGGTCGCGGGCCACCTTCACCCGCGCCGAGAGCAGCAACAGCACCAGCTCACGCACATCCACCCGGACCGGCAGCCGCGAGTCGCCGTACTGCGCGAGCGCGGAGCGCAGCGCGCGCAGCACCTCCGAGTCGGCGCCGATCGCGATGTCGTCCACGCCCGCGACCGTCACATGCAGCACCCGGCGTCGCCCGTCGAAGATCTCGCGTGCCGAGGCCCGGCCGATGCCCGCCCGCGAACGGGCGAAGTCCTCGTAGTCCTTCACGGACACGAGCCGGTCGAGCGCGGAGACCGCGAGCGGGATGGTGCGCCGGGTCAGCCCGCGGCCGTCGGCGTCCGCACCGCCTGTGGCGGGCTGCGGATTGGTGACCGCCGTGACGCCCAGCGGCCGGGTCACCGCCTGGGTGATACGGTCCGCCGCGACATTGGCGGCCCGGCCGGTGCCGAAGCGGTACCGGGCCCGGACGTTCTCCTGCCCGGTGGGCAGCCGCGCGCCGTGCACCCCGTCGCCGAAGGTCACGGTGGTGCGCCCGTCCGCGGTCGTGCCCGACACGTACACCCGCTCCCGCGGGCCGCGCCCGGCCAGGCTGTCGACCTCGTGCCACAGCAGCCCGTCGACCCGTATCTCCAGCGTGGGCGTCGCACCCAGAGGATTGTCGGCGGGCAGCCAGGTCAGCGGTGACTGCCAGAGCGTGAACGTCTGGTTGGTCCGGCCCGCGTCTCCGCTGCCGATCGGCTCGTCGCGGCTCTCGCCGTGCGTCGCCGGGACCACGTTGCCCTGGACGCGCACGGTGTCACGGCGGTAGCGGTAGGCCAGATCCGCGGTCAGCGTCAGCCGCGTGTGGACGTGGTCACCGGGCAGCAGCGGATCGAGATGCTGCTCCACCGCGGCGATCACCGCCGGTTCGGTGCCGCGCACGCCCGTCGTGTTCGGGATGTCGGTGCGCTCGCCCGACACGATCAGACGGCGGCCCGGCCGCAGCCCGTCGTACAGGTGGGCCAGTTCGATCTCATTGCCGTGGACGTCCTCGCCCAGCGGCTCGTCGGCCAGGCGCAGCGCCTCGCCGCCCGCGTGCACGGTGGTGTCCCGGATCGTGGACAGCAGCACATCGTGCTCGTCCAGCCAGGCGTCGGCGAGGGTGAGCTCGGTGCCGCGCCCCGTGATGCCGAAGTCGGTGTACGCGGCGGGGCGAACGGCGGTCACGCGCGTGGTCACGAACGCGAGCTTCCCGTCGCCGGGGATTCCGCCCTCGGCGCCCTTGCGCGGGCGCTCGATCGCGACCCAGCTGCCGACGGTGATGCCGTCCTGCACGGAGTCGAGCGGCAGGACATGGCGGTTGGCCTGCTCCGGTACGGTCGCGATGCCGATCTCGACATTCGGCGGCTCACCGGCCGCCGTGTACCGCACCGTCACTTCGAGTCCGCCGTGGGTCTGCTGACGGTGCTCGCCCGGAGCCAGCAGCCAGTTGAGCGGCTCGCCGTTGTGCACGACGACATGGACCCGTCCGTCCTCGGCGGGCCGGGACACGAACAGGGTCCGCTCGGGCAGCCCGTCCGTGAACTGCGCGGTCACCCCGGGCTCCTGCGAGTCCGCGGGCCGCCGGGTCAGCCAGCTCAGGTCGTGGTCCTGGCCCACGCGGGTCTGCAGCGACACCTGACCGGGGCCCAGCCGGAAGGTCTTCTCGGCCGGCAGATTCTCCGACGTCTGCACCGAGGAGCCGGTCTCGATGTGCTGGAACTCGGCACGCACCGGCACCCGGCCCGCCGTGTCGTACACGACCCGCATCGTGGTCAGCGCGGAGCCGCCGAGCGGCCAGTCCGTCTGCCGGATCACCCGTCCGCGCTCGTCCTGCACGGGCTTGAGCGGAGCCGTCGCCCCGAACGGCGCGGCCGTCACCCGCATCGCCTGGAGCTCCCGCAGCAGCGCGGGCACGGCGGCGGCGGCACCGCGCCACGCCGCGTACATCCCGTCCGCGACCCGCGGATCGATCGCGGACAGCAGCTGCGCGCCCAGGTCGGAGCCGGGTGCGAAGAGACTGCTCGCGGTGTGCGGGACGGTCCCCGACGGGGGCTTCACGACACGGGTGCGCAGCGCGGGCAGGACGGCGCCGAGAGCCCGCATGGCCGCGGAGTCCGGCACCGAGCCCGCTGAGCCCGCTGAGCCCGCTGCGGCGCCGGAAGCCGGCGGTGCCGGCTGGGAGGGCTCCAGATCCGCCGCCCGTTCCCGCAGTTCGCCGACCACCGCCTCCAACTGCTCGAACCAGTCGGCGACCTCCTCGTACGGAGCGGCGATCGCCTGTGCCTCGGCGAGCCGCTCGTGCGGGTCCGCGAGCCGGCGGGCGAACTGCGCCGGGCTGGTGATCCCGTCCAGATCGGCCCGCAGCGGCGCCAGCACCTGGGCGTCGAACGTCTCGATGAGCATGCTGACCGGACGCGGATTGGGGTTGTCCGGAGTGGGGTCTCCGTCCTCCACGTCCGGAGCGTCCTCCGTGATCCACTGGCGCAGCTCGGCCACCAGCTCGGTCAGCGACTTCGGGGCGGACTGCGGCAGCCCGATCGCCGTCACGTCGTCGTCCCGGTCGATCCGGATGCGGGCCACCGGCAGCAACAGCCGCTGCGCGCCGGTCCCCTGTCCGCTCGCCGCCCGGTCGCCTGTCCCCCGGCCGCCGCCGAAGACGAACAGCAGCTTGTCCCCGGTCTGCAGGGACGTGCCCGTGCCGGAGACGTAGATCTCGGAACGCTGCCGCAGATCGTCCGCGGTCAGCAGGCCGGGGCGGCGCCGGCGCACGGCCAGTTCGTTCCAGGCCCAGCGCGCCGTCAGATCCTCGCTGGTCTCGAAGGTCTGCGACGCCTCGTCGGCGGAGGCGGGCACGCTGTTGCTGCGCGCACCGCGCGGAATCAGCACCGGAATGTCCTCGGCCCGCGGATCGCGGTCCAGGGTGTACGCGAGGTGGGTGTCGGCCGCGATACCGGGCCGCGGCCGGTGCCCGACCAGCCGCCCTAGGAGCGCCAGCGAACGGTGCTCGTCGGCGGTGCGCAGATACCCCTCGTCCGCGATCCGCTCGGAATGGAAGGTCAGCAGGTCACCGACGACCGCCCAGGCATCCAGCAGCCCGATCGCCGGGTCGTCGGGAGTGCGGACGGTGAGACCGCGCAGCGCCGGATAGGCCGGCGACGCGAGCCGGTCCAGCATGGCCGCCAGGAACGAGCCGTACTCGCCCACCCGGTACTCCAGGGCCGTGCGGCCCGGCGGGTTGTACAGGGCCTTGGGCGCATGGCGCTCGTCGTGGCCGCCACAGCCGCAACCGCAGTCGCGCGGGCCGCTCATCGGCCACCTCCACCGAGCTCGATCGACAGCCGGCCCAGCTCGGGCCGGTCGGGGTCGTTGTCGCAACGCGCGATCTCCAGCGGGCCGAGCGGCAGCACGCCTGCCGCCAGTGCGGTGTCATCGGTGTCGAACGGGTCGCCCGTTCCGGCTGTTCCGGCTGTTTCGCTGCCGGTGATGTCGGCGGACCTGTTGTGGAACAGCGGGCTCAGCCGGGTCACCCGTACGCTCCGCACGCCCTGCACGGACGCGGCGACCGCCACCAGTCGGCTCAGCCGCACCGGTTCGCCGAAGGTCAGCGCATCAGGGTGGAAGAACCCGAGTCGCCCGCCGGGCAGCCGGCGGCTGCCGAGGAGCCGGTACAGCTCGGCGAGGATCTGCCCGTGCTGATGGCCGGGCGCGGCGCACACCGCGAGCGCGATGTCCAGCGGGACCTGCCGCGCCGGGCCGACCACCAGATCGTGGCCGATGCGGCGGTAGCTCTCCAGGGCGTACGACACCGAGTCGAGCAGCTCCGGGGAAGGATCACCGGTCCCCAGCGCGTCGACCGCGACATGCGCCTCCTGCACACTGCCGGTCCAGCGGATCTCCGCGGCGGCCCGCTGCACCCCGGGGAGCTGTGCCGCGAGCGCCGCGTAGTCCTCGGCGGTGACGGCACGCAGCCGGGAGCGCTTCAGGTCGAGCGGCGCCAACTGGCGTACCTGCTCAAGGGGTTCGGGTTCGGTGCCACCGACGGCGGGCAGCGGGTTGCGTACGCCGGCCACCGGCATCGGGTCCCCGGCGTCGGAGGCCTCGGGATCGCGGCAGAGCACCAGGTGGTTGATGGCCTCCGCGCCGACGTTGCCCGCGACACCGCCGCCGAGCCGGTAGTGCAGCTCCAGGCGTGCGCCCGGCCGCGGGCGCGCGCCGTGCCGCCCGTCGCCGAAGCGCAGGGCGATCCGCCCGTCGTCCTCCAGCTCGCCGACGAAGTGACGGTCCCGCGGGCCGCTGTCCAGCAGATCGCGCTTCGGCGTCCATATCCCGTCGCCGTCGCCGTCGCCGTCGCCGCCACCGTCCACGACCGTGACCGCCGGCAGCGCGGACCGCGGATCCTGGACGAGCGCCGCGGCCGGACCCCGCAGCACCGGCTCGCCCGGATGCAGCCCGGCCGCGTACTCGGGACCCCAACTGTGGGCGATCTCCCAGGCGATGGACCCGTCGAGCACCGCACCGGCACGCGCCCGGGCCGTCAGCACGTCGAGCCGGCGCAGCTTCGCGGCCAGCAGCCGCTCACTGCGGTGCAGCAGTTCGCGCAGCGCACGCACCGGGTGACGGCGCAGCTCCAGGCGCTCCAGCACCCGAAGCCCGAACAGCACCGTCAGCTCGGTGATCTCCGGCTCGGTGAGCCCGTCGCAGTCGCGCGCGCTGCGCCACAGCTCCACCAGACGCCCCCTGACCCGGCCCGGGATCGCCGCCAGCCGCCCGGACTGGCCTGCCGAGACATGGCGTGGCTCGGGGAAGGGCACGGACTGGACGACGGGAGAGCGCTCCAGCACCGGCCGGAAGCGCGGGACGATGCCCGGGTAGACGACCTGCGCCAGCAGCGTCTCGAGCGCCTCGGCCTGTTCGTACGCGGTGCCTGGGACGACCTTCTCGCGCCGCCGGCCCGCGAGTTCCAGACCGAGACCCGCACGGGCCGTCTCGTCCTCGCCGACGACGGTGAACAGCTCCCGTACGTGATCGGCGGTCAGCAGCCGGCCGTGCCGCGTCTGATCCAGCCGGGCGTTGATCAGATCGGCCACGGCATTGCCCTGGTCGCCGTCCCAGCAGCCGAAACCCGACGGATCGCAGGACCCGAGGACAGCCGGCGCTGGTGGCACGGTCACCGTGTCCGCGGAGGCACCGCAGAAGGTCAGCGACCGGCCGTGGTCGACGAGTACGACATTGCCGCGCGCCACGCTGACGTCCTCGACGGGCTCGCAGCCCCGTCCGGCACGCGTGGAGAGACACACGGGGAAGGCGAGCGCGTCCTCCTGCGCCCAGGTGACCTCGAGCACCGGCTGATCGGCCAGCCCGTCCACGACCGGCGTGACGGACGCGAGACGTACGGCCTGCCGATGCGCCGGATCCGCGTCGCCGGGCGTCCCGGAGCGTGCCCCGCGCACCTCCTCGATCAGCAGCAGATCGCCCGGCGACAGCTCCAGCGCCCGCACCGAGCACTGCTCGTCCGCCCACTCGTCCCGCAGCGTCGCCGCGGTGGCCCCCTTGGGCAGCGAGCACACCTCGTCGCCCCAGGTCCAGAAACGGATGCTGTTGTGCGCGGGGCGCAGCACCAGCGGCTCCTCGGCCACGACCGGCTCGAAGACCTCCACCGAACCGCGCTCGTCCAGCACGGCCAGATCGCGTTCGTCGACGACGGTGCCGATCTCGGGCCGGTCGCGCGGGCCCAGCCTGCGCACATCCACCGCCGCGAAGCGGAACGTGCCGGGGAGGAGGGTCAGTTCCCGCGCGGTCTCGACCGTGACGAACGCGCGGGCGTTGACCCCGTCGTGCATCGGATAGTCGATGAGCCGCACATGCCGGCGTACGGACACCCGGCGGCGGGCCGTGTCGAGGTAGGCCTCCGTGGCGACCGCGTCCTGCTGATAGCTGATCCGGTCGGCGGTGTGGGCGAGCAACTCGACGAGCGTCGTGCCGAGATCGGCGGCATTGCGCTCGACCCAGCCCGGCGTGGTCAGCGCCAGCCGGTCCAGGATCAGGGTGCGGATCGTGTCGTAGTCGCGAGCCGTGTAGTCGATGACGGGCGCGGGGGCGGTCTGCGCCGGCGGGCAGTCCGGCTGCTCGTCCTTGCAGTCGAAGGGCGTCGGGCAGTCGGGACGGAAGGCGAACTCGGTCGAGAAGTACCGCTGGTCGAAGCCGGGGAAGGGTTCCGTCCCCGGCCTTCCGTACGGATCGGTGTCGACGACGGAGAGCCGGTAGCGGGACGTGTCCCCGGTGCGGTCGAGCGTGACGAAGAGCCTGTCGTCGAGCTCCGGGTCCTCCTCGCGTTCGACGGACACCTCGACGGCCTCGATACCGGTGATCCGGCGGCCGCCGTCGATACGCACGTTCTCCGGGCAGAGCCCGTCGGGCGCCTTGCCGAGAAAGGTGACCGTGAGCGTCAGCCCGTCGTCACCGACCTCGACGGCGTCCACCCCTCCGAGCCGCGCGGCGCGTACCTTCGCCCGCCTGCCGTCCGTACGGCAGACCAACTCCGTGGTGGGTTCCCTCACGCCGGTCCACTCCCCTCGAACACCTCGTCGCGCCGGCTCCCGGTGGAGCGCACCACATAGCGCAGATACACCCGGACCACGTTCTCCTCGCTCACCACGTCCAGGTCCTCCACCTCGATCAGTTCGCCCAGCCAGCGCTGCAGCGAGGCCTGCACCGACAACTCGAGTGCGGACGCCAGCTCCGGGCTGTTGGGCGTGAAGACCAGATCGAGCAGACCGCAGCCGAAGTCGGGGCGCATCACGCGCTCGCCCGGGCTGGTGAACAGCAACTGCTCGACCAGATCCCGCACATGGTCGTCGTACGCGGCGTGCGCGGTGCGCCCGCGCCGGTCCGTCCGGTACGGAAAGGCGATATCGGTGCGTACGATCCTCATCGGGAGGCCACCCCCCGTGCCACGGTCGTGACGACGGGCGGGCCCTGCGGCACCAGCGCCGCGCTGAAGCAGAGCGCGGACGAGGTGTCGAGCAGCACCGGCGAGCCGTCGACCAGCACACCACCGCGGTCAGGCGTCCAGCGCACGGTCGCGCATGGATGCGGCACTCCGTCGACCGTGTGCCCGCAGCCGCTGACAGTGAAGACATCGGCGGCGGTCGGCACGAGATGGCCGTCGATCCGCACGCCGGACGACGAGGCGGAGGCGGGCACGACACTGCCGCCGTGCGGACAGCGGATCGAGGTACCGCCGTTCACGAGATTCCCGGACAACACGATTCTCCCCGTTTCCTGGCTATGGCTTCTTGGGCACGATCAACCGGCCCTCGTTGATGTTGACCTCATTGCCGATCAGCGCGATCGACGCGCCCTGGCCGTTGGCGATGGTCACGCCCTTCTCGTCGATCTGGACGTACGCTCCTGTTGCGGCCTGGAGCCGGATTCCATTGCCGCCGGGCACGTCTCCCATCACCAGCTTGTGCTTGTCGGAGGTCTGGATCACGACGTTCTGGTGCGTCGGCGGACCCGCCAGCGCGTCCTGCGGCACCTCGGACTCGTGTCCGTACCAACACCCCGTCCAGATGGGGTAGCTCGGATCCCCCTGCTCGAACTCCACCCATACGCCGGCCCCTTCCGCCGGGACCGCGTAGTGCCCGGAGTCGCGCCCGGTGAACGGGAGGCAGGGCAGGGCCCACGTGGACGGCTCGTCGCCCAGCACATCCGGCACCTTGACCGTGACGCGGCCGATCCTCAGCGGATCCTGGTTGTTCACCACCTGGCCCCGGAACTTGCCGAGAAACCGGTTGTTCGGTCCTGCAGCCATGCGAAGTTCCTTAAGAATGTTGGCGGTCCGGGAGGACCGGGTGTGGCTGATGCGAGGTTGCCGCTGATGGCTCAAGGAGAATGGCCGCCCGGTCCTCCGGGA
>NZ_JBWKDT010000054.1:0-36533 GCF_056435785.1 Streptomyces sp. NPDC043870 | reverse complement strand
GGCTCGATCAAGTCGAACATCGGCCACACCCAGGCCGCCGCCGGTGTCGCCGGCGTGATCAAGATGGTGCTGGCCATGCAGCACGGCGTGCTGCCGGAGAGCCTCCACATCGACGAGCCTTCCCCGCAGGTGGACTGGGAGGCGGGCGACATCGAGTTGCTGACCGCGTCGAGGGAGTGGCCGGAGACCGGGCGTCCGCGCCGGGCCGGTATCTCCTCGTTCGGCTTCAGCGGCACCAACGCGCACACGATCATCGAGCAGGTCCCGGAGGCGGAGGCAGCCGGCGACGAGGTCGAGCCTGCCGGTCCGAGCCTCCAGGCCCTGCCGCTGATGATCTCGGCGAAGAGCGACGCGGGCCTCCGGGCCCAGGCCGACAGCCTGCGGGCGCGGCTGCTCGCGCAGCCGGAGCTTCCGCTGCCCGAGGTCGGCAGGACCCTGGCGACCGTCCGCTCGACGTTCGACGAGCGTGCGGCGGTGGTCGCCACGGATCGTGATGGTCTGCTGGCTGGCCTCGGGGCGCTGGCGGACGGGGACACGGCGGCGGGAGTGGTGACGGGCTCGCCGGTCGGCGGGAAGGTCGCCTTCCTGTTCACCGGGCAGGGCAGTCAGCGCCTCGGCATGGGGCGTGAACTGTACGACGCCTACCCGGTGTTCGCCGACGCGCTGGATGAGGTGTGTGCCTGGTTCGATCTCGTTGTGCCGCTGCGTGAGGTGCTGTTCGGGTCCGATGACGCGGTTCTGGACCGGACGGAGTACACGCAGCCGGCGCTGTTCGCGGTCGAGGTGGCGCTGTTCCGGCTGGTCGAGTCGTGGGGTCTGAAGCCGGACTTCCTGTCCGGTCACTCCATCGGTGAGATCGCCGCCGCGCACGTCGCGGGCGTCTTCTCGCTGGCGGACGCGTGTGCCCTGGTGGCGGCCCGTGGTCGGCTGATGCAGGCGCTGCCGGCCGGCGGGGTGATGATCGCGGTGCAGGCTTCGGAGGACGAGGTCCTGCCGCTGCTGACCGACCGCGTGGGCATCGCGGCGGTGAACGGCCCGGAGTCGGTGGTCGTGGCCGGTGACAAGGACGCGGCGGTCGCGATCGCGGCCGAGTTCGAGGCGCAGGGCCGCAAGATCAAGCGCCTGACGGTCAGTCACGCCTTCCACTCGCCGCACATGGACGGCATGCTGGAGGAGTTCCGCCAGGTGGTGACGGGGCTGTCGTTCGCCGCGCCGCGCATTCCGGTTGTGTCGAACCTGACCGGGGCCCTGGTCACCGAGGGCGAGATGTCCTCGGCGGAGTTCTGGGTCCGGCACGTCCGGGAGGCCGTCCGCTTCCTGGATGGCGTCCGTGCCCTGGAGGCCGCCGGCGTGGCCACGTACGTCGAACTCGGCCCGGACGGTGTGCTGTCCGCCCTCGGCCAGTCGTGTCTGAGCGAAGACGGGGCGGCGGCGTTCGTGCCGCTCGTCCGGAAGGGCCGTCCGGAGCCGGAAACGGTGATGGGCGCCCTGGCCCGGAGCCATGTCCGTGGCATCTCCGTCGACTGGCAGGCGGTCTACGGACCCGGAGCCGTGCGCGTCGACCTGCCGACCTACGCCTTCCAACGCCGGCGGTACTGGCCTGAGGCAGTTCTCGCGCGCCGCAGCGAGCCGGGCACTCGGTCCGAGGCGGACGGCTGGCGTTACCGGGTGTCGTGGAAGCCTCTGACCGATGGTGCGGCCGGCGTGCGGCTGTCGGGGTCCTGGCTGGTCGTTGTGCCTGCCGAGGGCGTGGATGACACGGCCTTGGTGGATGCGCTGACCGGCCGTGGGGCTGAGGTCCGGCGGGTTGTTGTCGAGGGGGGCTTGGATCGGGCTGCTCTCGCCGGGCTGCTGTCCGACGTCGACTCCGCCGCCGGTGTGGTGTCGCTGCTGGCGCTGGATGAGGCCCACGGGGTGTTGTCCACGGTCGGCCTGGTGCAGGCGTTGGGCGATGCCGGGGTGGAGGCGCCGCTGTGGTGCCTGACCCGTGGTGCTGTGAGTGTGGGGCGTTCGGACCGTCTGGTTTCGGCGGTGCAGGCGCAGGTGTGGGGTCTGGGTCGGGTGGCCGCGCTGGAGGTTCCTGAGCGTTGGGGCGGTCTGGTGGACCTGCCTGAGGTGTGGGACGAGCGGGCGATGGCCCGTCTGGTCGGTGTACTGGCCGGTGGTAGCGGTGAGGACCAGGTCGCGGTGCGGTCCTCCGGAGCCTTCGGTCGGCGGCTGGTCCGTGCCGTTGGCGCGCAAGGTGACCACTCGTGGGCGCCGTCCGGCACGGTTCTCGTGACCGGTGGTACGGGTGCTCTGGGGGGCAGGGTCGCGCGGTGGCTGGCCGCTGCGGGTGCGGGGCGTCTGGTGCTGACCAGTCGGCGGGGGGCGGAGGCGCCGGGCGCGGCTGAGCTCGCGGCCGAGCTGTCGGAGCTGGGCGTGGAGGTCTCGGTGGTGGCGTGTGACGCCGCCGACCGTGATGCCCTCCGCGAGCTGCTCGCCGCCGAGGCGGCGACCCTCACGGCGGTCGTCCACACCGCCGGCATCCTCGACGACGGCGTCCTGGACGCCCTGACGCCCGACCGGTTCGAGAGTGTGCTGCGGGCCAAGGCGGTCTCCGCGCTGAACCTGCACGAGCTGACCGTAGAGCTGGGCATCGAGCTCTCCGCCTTCGTGCTGTTCTCGTCCGTCACGGGCACGTGGGGCACGGCCGGTCAGGGCAACTACGCGGCCGCGAACGCCTACTTGGACGCTCTCGCCGAGCAGCGGCGCGCTGCCGGCCTGGCCGCGACCTCGATCGCGTGGGGTCCGTGGGCCGAGGGAGGCATGGCGACCGACGGCGCGCTGGACGCCCGGATGCGCAAGGGCGGCGTACCGCCGATGGCCGCCGAATCGGCCATCGACGCCCTGCACCGCGCCCTCGACGCCAACGACACCGTGGTCACCGTCGTGCACGTGGACTGGGACCGGTTCGCCCCCGGCTTCACCGCAGTGCGCCCCAGCCGGCTCCTCGCCGAACTCCCCGAGGCCCGCCGCGCCTTCGCCGCACGCGGCGACGACGAGGGCGGCCGGACGGATCGGACGGCCGACGGCCGTCACTCCCTCGTGCAGCGGCTGGCGGGCCTGTCCGCCACCGAGCGGGACCGGTTCCTGCTCGACCTCGTACGCAAGGAGGTCGCCGCGGTCCTCGGTCACGCCGGCGCGGAAAGCGTCGGTGCGGGACGGGCGTTCAAGGAGCTCGGCTTCGACTCGCTGACGGCGGTCGAGCTGCGCAACCGACTCGGTGCCGCCACCGAGTCGCGGCTGCCGGCCACACTGATCTACGACTACCCCACCTCCGCCGACCTGGCCGACTACCTGCGCGGTGAACTGCTCGGCAGCGAAGCGGCGGTGACCGCCATCGTCCCGACGGCCAAGGCCGTTGACGACGACCCGGTCGCGATCGTCGCCATGAGCTGCCGCTTCCCCGGCGGGGTGCGCACCCCCGAGGATCTGTGGCAGTTGCTCGCGGCCGGCGGCGACGGCATCGGCGAGTTCCCGGCCGACCGCGGCTGGGACGCCGAGGAACTGTTCGGGCCGCGGTCCGAACAGGAAGCCTCGTACGCCCGAGAAGGTGGATTCCTTTACGACGTAGCGCAGTTCGACCCCGGCTTCTTCGGCATCTCGCCGCGCGAGGCCCTGGCCATGGACCCGCAGCAGCGGCTGCTGCTGGAGACCTCCTGGGAAGCCTTCGAGCGGGCCGGAATCGACCCCTCGTCGATGCGCGGCAGCCAGGCCGGTGTGTTCGTGGGCACCAATGGTCAGGACTACCTGTCGCTGGTGCTGAACTCCGCCGACGGCGGCGACGGCTTCATGAGCACCGGAAACTCCGCGAGTGTCGTCTCCGGCCGGCTGTCGTACGTGTTCGGGCTCGAAGGCCCGGCCGTCACTGTCGACACCGCGTGCTCGGCGTCGCTCGTGGCGCTGCACCTGGCGGTGCAGGCGCTCCGCAACGGCGAGTGCTCGATCGCTCTGGCCGGTGGTGTGACCGTGATGTCGACACCGGGTGCGTTCGTGGAGTTCGCCCGGCAGGGCGGGCTCGCGGCGGACGGCCGCTGCAAGGCGTTCGCGGCGGGTGCGGACGGTACTGGGTGGGGTGAGGGTGTCGGCATGCTGTTGGTTGAGCGGTTGTCGGATGCTCGGCGTAATGGTCACCCGGTGTTGGCTGTGGTGCGGGGTTCGGCGGTCAATCAGGATGGTGCGAGTAATGGTCTGACGGCGCCGAACGGGCCTTCGCAGCAGCGGGTGATTCGTGCCGCGTTGGCGAGTGCCGGGCTGTCGGCCACGGAGGTGGATGCGGTCGAGGCCCATGGCACGGGTACGCGGCTGGGTGATCCGATCGAGGCGCAGGCGCTGCTGGCGACGTACGGTCAGGAGCGGCCTGACGGTCGGCCGTTGTTGCTGGGTTCGGTCAAGTCGAACATCGGGCACACGCAGGCGGCGGCCGGTGTGGCCGGCGTGATCAAGATGGTCATGGCGATGCGGCATGGGGTGCTTCCGCAGACCCTGCATGTGGATGAGCCCACGCCGCACGTCGACTGGACCGCCGGCGACATCGAGCTGCTGACCGCGCAGCGGGCATGGCCCGAGACGCATCGTCCGCGACGCGCCGCGGTGTCCTCGTTCGGCGTGAGCGGCACCAACGCACACACCATCCTGGAGCAGGCACCGGAGGTCCCCGAGACGGAGAACGCCGAGACCCCCGGCACCTGGCCGTGGATCCTGTCGGGCAGGACGCAGGCCGCCCTGCGCGAGCAGGCCGTCCGGTTCCTCGCCCACCTCGACGAACACGGCGAGCTGCGCCCGGTGGACGTCGGTCACTCGCTCGCGGCGGGCCGAGCGGTGTTCGACCACCGCGCCGTGATCACCGCGGGAACGCGGGAGGGGTACCGCGAGGCGCTGACCGCGCTGGCGGCGGGCGACTCCGTCGCCGAGCTCACCCGGGGTGTGGCCGGCACGGAGCAGCAGGTGGCCTTCCTGTTCACGGGGCAGGGCAGTCAGCGGCTCGGGATGGGGCGTGAGCTGTACGACGCCTACCCGGTGTTCGCCGACGCGCTGGACGAGGTGTGCGCCCGCATGGATGCGCACCTGGAACTGCCCCTGAGGGAGGTGCTGTTCGGGTCGGACGATGCGGTCCTGGACCGGACGGAGTACACGCAGCCGGCGCTGTTCGCGGTCGAGGTGGCGCTGTTCCGGCTGGTGGAGGGCTGGGGCATCCGTCCGGACTTCCTGTCCGGGCACTCCATCGGTGAGATCGCCGCCGCGCATGTCGCGGGTGTGTTCTCGCTGGAGGACGCGTGTGCGCTGGTGGTGGCTCGTGGCCGGCTGATGCAGGCGCTGCCGACGGGTGGCGTGATGATCGCGGTGCAGGCTTCGGAGGACGAGGTCCTGCCGCTGCTGACCGATCGCGTGAGCATTGCGGCGATCAACGGTCCGCAGTCGGTCGTCATCGCCGGTGACGATGATGCGGCGGCGGCGATCGCCGAGTCCTTCGAATCGCAGGGCCGCAAGACCAAACGGCTCACCGTCAGCCACGCCTTCCACTCCCCGCACATGGACGGGATGCTGGCCGACTTCCGCCAGGTCGTGGAGCAACTGTCCTTCGCCGCTCCGCGGATTCCGATCGTCTCCAACCTCACCGGCGCCCTTGTGTCCGAGGGCGAGATGGGCTCGGCCGAGTTCTGGGTGCGGCACGTCCGTGAGGCGGTCCGGTTCCTCGACGGTGTCCGCGCCTTGGAGGCCGCGGGTGTGACGGCGTACGTCGAGCTCGGCCCTGATGGTGTGCTGTCCGCGCTCGCGCAGGACTGTGTGACGGGGGACGCCGGCTTCGTGCCCGTGCTCCGCAAGGGCCGGCCCGAGGCCGAGACCGCGGTCACCGCGCTCGCCCAGGCCCACGTCCACGGCGTCACCGTCGACTGGGCGGCCTTCTACGCCGGCACCGGCGCCCGCCGCGTCGACCTGCCCACCTACCCCTTCCAGCGCGAGCGCTACTGGGTCGATGCCTTCGCCCCGCTGGAGGACGCTGCCTCGCTCGGCGTCGAAGCGGCCGGGCACCCCCTGCTCGGTGCGGCGGTCGAGCTACCGGACTCGGGTGGGTTCCTGTTCACCGGTCGGCTGTCCCGCCGTACGCATCCATGGCTGGCGGACCACGTCGTGGCCGACTCCGTGGTCGTGCCCGGATCGGTCTTCGTCGAACTCGCGCTGCGGGCCGGGGGCGAGGTCTGTTGCGGCCGGCTGGAGGAGCTGGTCAGCGAGGTGCCGCTCGTGCTCCCGGAGGACGGGGCCGTACAGCTCCGGCTCACTGTGGGCGGGGCGGACGACACCGGCCGACGCTCCGTGCAGGTCCACAGCCGCCCGGAGGCGGTCGAGGGCGGCGGCGAAGGGGCCTGGGACCGTCACGCCACCGGATTCCTCACCGAGGAGAGCGAAGCCGGCGACATTGCGGACAGCGGGGCTTGGCCGCCCGCCGACGTCGTGGAAGGCTCCGTCGAGGAGGTCCGCGACCGGCTCATGGCCGCCGGGCTCTATCACGGTCCGGCGCTGCGGACCCTGACCCAGGTCTGGGTTCGGGGCGAGGAAGTCTTCGCGGAGGCCCGTCTGACCGATGAACTGCGAGCCGCCGCAGGCGGGTTCGCGCTCCACCCGGCCCTGCTCGACATCGCCGTTCAGGCTGCGGCTGCGTCGGCGACGGGAGCCACCGGCCGGGAAGCGCTCTCCTGGCGCGGGGTACGGCTGCACGCGGTCGCGGCGGACGCGGTGCGCCTGCGGATCACCCCCGGCGGTCCGGACACCGTTGCCGTCGAGCTGGCCGACGAGCAGGGCGCGCCCGTCGCGTCCGTCGAGGCCCTGGTGACCCGGGAGCTTGACGTCGAGCGGTTCGCGGTGGCCCCGGTCGGGGTGCACGACTCGCTGTTCCGGCTCGACTGGGTCCGTACCACGGCCCTGGCTCGACCGGCCGCCGCCACGCTCGCGGTGATCGGGGAGGGCCGCGAGATCCTCGCCGCCGCCCTGGGCCGCGCGGGAGCGTCCGGCGTCGCCACGTACGGCGATCTCGCCGCGCTGGACGAGGCCGTCAGCTCCGGTCGGCAGACGATGCCCGACACTGTGGTCGTGCCTTTCCTGGCGGACTCCGGCCGACGGGACGTCGATACCACCGCGCAGGCCGTGCCCGAGGTGCGTGAGGCGACGCACCGGGCCCTCGCGACCGTGCAGGGCTGGCTGGGCAACGGGCGTTTCGCCGGCGCTCGGCTCGCCGTCGTCACCCGTGGCGCGGTGGCCGCCCACACGGATGCCGAGGCCGGCGACCTCGCCCACACCCCGGTGTGGGGACTGGTCCGGGCCGCGCAGACGGAACACCCGGACCGGTTCGTCCTCGTCGACCTCGACGACGCCGACCACGCCACCGATACCGTCGCCCGGGTCCTGCCCGCCGCCCTCGCGTCCGACGAGCCCGAACTGGCGGTACGTGGCGGCGCGTTGTACGTGCCCCGGCTCGCCCGGGTGCGCGTCCCGGCGGCCACGGCCGACGAGGACACGGAAGGCCGCCGTATCGACACGCGCGGTACGGTCCTGGTCACCGGGGCCGGCGGCGGTCTCGCCGGGCTCCTCACCCGGCACCTGGTCGCCGAGCACGGTGTGCGGCACCTGCTGCTCACCGGCCGCCGGGGTGCCGATACCGAAGGCTCCGCCGAACTCATCGAGCAACTCACCGCGTTGGGCGCCGAGAACGTCACCTGGGCGGCGTGCGATGTCGCCGACCGGGACGCGCTGGCCGCGCTGCTGGCGTCCGTACCGGCCGAGCGCCCGCTGGCCGCGGTCGTGCACACCGCGGCCGTCCTGGACGACGGCGTCGTGGACCTGCTCACGCCCGAGCGCGTGGACCGGGTCCTGCGCCCCAAGGTCGAAGGGGCGCTCCACCTGCACGAGTTGACCCGCCACCTCGACCTCTCGGCGTTCGTCCTGTTCTCCGCCGCCGCCGGTACCCTCGGTGGCGCCGGCCAGGCCAACTACGCCGCGGCGAACGTTTTCCTCGACGCCCTCGCCCGGCACCGGCGGGCCCGCGGGCTCACCGCGCTGTCCCTGGTGTGGGGCATGTGGGCCGAGGAGCGCGGCATGGCGGGCCGGCTCACCGAGGCCGAGCGGGAACGTGCCGCACGCGGCGGGGTCGTACCGCTCTCGGCCGAGGACGGCCTGGCGCTCTTCGACGCCGCGCTCGCGGCGGAGGACGAGCCGGTGCTGCTGCCGGTCGCGATCGACCTTCCGACCCTGCGGGCCCGGGCGGCGGACGGTGGGATCCTGCCCATGTTCCGCGGCCTCGTGCGGACTCCGGTCCGGCAGCGGCGGCGGACGGCGGCCGCGGCGCCCGGTACGGGGTCGCACACCGCGAACGGAACGGCCGCGACGGCCGGGGCGGCCGGGTCAGACGGGGCCGGGGAGCAGACGACGGCCCAGCGGCTGGCCGGACTCCCCGCCGCCGAGCGGGAGCGGACCGTACTGGACCTGGTGCGCGGCCAGGTGGCCGGTGTGCTCGGGTACAGGTCGGCCGAACTCGTCGGCGAGGAGCAGGCGTTCAAGGATCTGGGGTTCGACTCGCTGACCGCTGTCGAGCTGCGCAACCGGCTCGGCGCGGCCGCCGGGCTCCGGCTGCCCGCCACCTTGATCTACGACTACCCGAACCCGACCGAACTCGCCCGGCAGCTGCTGAGCGAGCTGGCCCCCGAGGGCACGAGTGGGCGCACCCTCTCGGTGCTGGAGGAACTGGACCGCCTGGAATCCACCTTCTCCTCGCTGGACCCGACGGAGCTGGCGGCCGCGGCCGGCGACGACGCGGCCCACGCGCGGATCGCGGTGCGTCTCCAGGCCCTGCTGGCCCAGTGGAACGACGCCCGTAGGCCGGACGGAGGGAGTGCGGTCGGCGAGATCGAGGACGCGAGCGACGACGAGCTCTTCGCCCTCATCGACAAGAAGTTCGGCCAGGGCTGAACCCCAGCCACCCCCAGGCCGTACCGCCGGAACCCCTGTTCCGGCGGTACGGCCACCGGCTTGCCGAATTTCCTCAATACCCTCGGGTTCCCCCGACCTCCTTGAACTTTTCAAGCCCATCCACGGTCTCGATCACGCGAATAGGTGAAGCGCCAGTGGCGAACGAAGCAAAGCTCCGCGAATACCTCAAGAAGGTGACGACGGATCTCGATGAGGCGTACGGACGTCTGCGGGACATCGAGAGCCAGGCCCACGAGCCCATCGCCATTACGGCCATGAGTTGCCGATTCCCCGGCGGCGTGCGCTCTCCCGAAGAACTCTGGGACCTGCTGGCCGCCGGTGGCGACGCCCTCACCGAATTCCCCACCGACCGTGGCTGGGACCTGGACCACCTGTTCTCGGACGATCCCGACGACCAGGGCACCTCGACCACCCGCGAGGGCGGCTTCCTCAGCGAGGCCTCCGCGTTCGATGCCCAGCTCTTCGGGATCTCCCCGCGCGAGGCCATGGCGATGGACCCGCAGCAGCGGCTGCTGCTGGAGACCTCCTGGGAGTCGTTCGAGCGGGCCGGCATCGACCCGACCGGCTTGCGCGGCAGCCGCACCGGCGTGTTCGTGGGCATGAACGGCTCCGACTACCTCACTCCGCTGCTGGAAGCGGCCGAGGACTACGCGGGCCACCTCGGCACCGGCAACGCCTCCAGCGTGCTCTCCGGCCGGCTCTCCTACACCTTCGGCCTGGAGGGCCCGGCCGTCACCGTCGACACCGCCTGCTCGGCCTCGCTGGTCGCCCTCCACCTGGCGGTGCAGGCGCTGCGGGCCGGCGAGTGCTCGCTGGCCGTCGCGGGCGGCGTACACATCATGTCCACCCCTGGGCTGTTCGTGGAGTTCAGCAAGCAGCGCGGACTCTCCACGGACGGTCGGTGCAAGGCGTTCGCGGCGGGCGCCGACGGCTTCGGCCCGGCGGAAGGCGTGGGCGTGCTGCTGCTGGAGCGGCTCTCCGACGCGCGCAAGAACGGGCGTCCCGTGCTGGCCGTCGTTCGGGGCTCGGCGATCAACCAGGACGGTGCCTCCAACGGCCTCACCGCCCCCAACGGCCCCTCGCAGCAACGGGTCATCCGGCAGGCCCTGGCCAACGCCCGACTCTCCACCGACCAGGTCGACGTGGTGGAGGCGCACGGCACGGGCACCTCGCTGGGTGACCCGATCGAGGCGCAGGCCCTGCTGGCCACGTACGGCCAGGGCCGGCCGGCGGACCGGCCGCTGCTCCTGGGGTCGGTCAAGTCCAACATCGGGCACACGCAGGCGGCGGCCGGTGTCGCGGGCGTGATCAAGATGGTGCTGGCCATGCGGCACGGCGTGCTGCCGCAGAGCCTCCACATCGACGAGCCTTCGCCCCACGTGGACTGGGAGTCCGGCGCGGTCGCGCTGCTCAGGGAGCAGACGACCTGGCCGAAGACGACGCATCCGCGTCGTGCGGGTGTGTCGTCTTTCGGGTTCAGTGGGACGAACGCGCACGTGATCGTGGAGCAGGCACCGGAGTCTGAGGCTGAGGTTGAGGCCGCCGAGGACGCGGAGGCTGATGGGCGCTCGGGCATGCCGGTGGTGCCGTGGGTGCTGTCCGGCAAGAGCGCCGCGGCGCTGCGGGCGCAGGCCGAGCGGCTTGGCGGTTGGCTGGCTGGCGTGCCGGATGTGGATCCGGTGGATGTGGGGTGGTCGCTGGCGTCGACGCGTGCGGGGCTGGAGCATCGGGCGGTGGTGCTGGGTGATCAGGCCGCGGGTGTGGGCGCGGTGGCCGCGGGTGGCCTGGCTGCCGGTGTGGTGACGGGGTCCGTGGTCGGCGGTAAGACCGCGTTCGTGTTCCCGGGACAGGGGTCGCAATGGGTGGGCATGGCGGAAGCGCTGTTGGACGCTTCACCCGTGTTTGCAGCCCAGGTGGATGAGTGTGCGAAGGCGCTGGAGCCCTTCACCGACTGGTCGTTGGTGGACGTGCTCCGCGCCGCTGACGGCGCGCCCACCCTCGACCGGGTGGATGTGGTCCAGCCGGCTTTGTTCTCGGTGATGGTGTCGTTGGCGGAGGTGTGGCGGGCGGCGGGTGTGCGTCCGGGTGCGGTGATCGGTCACTCGCAGGGTGAGATCGCGGCCGCGTGTGTGGCGGGGATTCTGTCGCTGGAGGACGCGGCCCGGGTGGTGGCGTTGCGGAGCCAGGCCATCGGCCGGGTGCTGGCGGGGTTGGGTGGCATGGTGTCGGTGCCGTTGCCGGCTGCTGAGGTTCGGGTGCGGATCGCGCCGTGGGGTGAGGAGCGGATCTCCGTCGCGGCGGCCAACGGGCCGTCCTCCGTGGTCGTTTCCGGTGAGGTTCAGGCGTTGGATGAGTTCCTGGCCGCCTGTGAGACCGATGGCGTGCGGGCGAAGAGGATCGCGGTGGACTACGCCTCGCACTCCGCGCAGGTCGACCTCCTGCGTGAGGAGTTGGCTGAGTTGCTGGCGCCGATCGCCCCGCGGGCGGCCGGGGTGCCGTTCTTGTCCACCGTGACCGGTGAGTGGGTCAAGGGGCCTGAGCTGGATGCGGGTTACTGGTTCCGTAATCTGCGGCAGACGGTGGAGCTGGAGGAGGCGACCCGGACGCTGTTGGAGCAGGGCTTCGGTGTGTTCGTGGAGTCCAGCCCGCACCCGGTGCTGACCGTCGGTATGCAGGAGACCATCGAGGACGCCGGCCGTGAGGCCGCCGTCCTGGGATCCCTGCGCCGCAACGAAGGCGGGCTGGAGCGTTTCTGGCTCTCCCTCGGCGAGGCATACGTACGCGGTGTGGCCGTGGACTGGGACGCCGTCTTCGCCGGGACAGGTGCCCGCCGTGTGGACCTGCCCACCTACGCCTTCCAGTCCCAGCGGTTGTGGCCGGAGGCGGCCCCGGTCGAGCCGGAGGCGCTCCCCGCCGAAAGCGCGCTCGACGCCCGCTTCTGGGACGCCGTCGAACGCGAGGACGTGACGGCGCTGGCCGAGGCCCTGGCCTTCGACACCCCCGACGCGATCCAGTCGCTGGGCACTGTCCTGCCCGGCCTGTCCTCCTGGCGGCGGCAGAGCCGCGAGCAGTCCACCGTCGACGGCTGGCGCTACCGCGTCACGTGGAAGGCGCAGGCCGATGGTCCGGCGAAGCCGCGGTTGTCGGGTGCCTGGCTGGTCGTCGTGCCCGAGGCCCTGGCCGGTCCGGCCGGTGACACGGCCGCCGCCGTGCTGCGTACGCTGGCCGACCGCGGAGCGGACGTCCGCACGGTGACCGTGCCGGCCGACGCCGCCGACCGGGACGCGCTCACCACCACCCTGAAGGCCACCACCGGCGACGGCACCGACTTCGCCGGTGTGCTCTCCCTCCTCGCCATCGGTGACAGCGGTACCGAAGGCCCCGGGCGGCTGCGCGAGTACGCCGGACTGCTGTCGACCGTCGCGCTGGTCCAGGCCCTCGGTGACGTCGACGTGGCCGCGCCCCTGTGGTGCGTCACCCGCGACGCGGTCGCCGCCGGGCGGTCCGACCGGGTCGAGGACCCGGCGCAGGCGCTGATCTGGGGTCTCGGCCGCGTCGCCTCCATGGAGCAGGGGGAGCGCTGGGGCGGCCTGATCGACCTGCCCGCGCAGGCCGACGACCGGAGCCTGGACCGGCTGGTGGGTGTCCTGGCCGGGGACGCCGCCGAGGACCAGGTCGCCGTCCGTTCCACCGGGCTGTTCGTACGTCGGCTCGTCCGGGCCCGTCTGGCCGAGACCCCGGCGGTACGCGAATGGCGGCCGAGCGGTACGACGCTGGTCACCGGCGGTACGGGCGCGCTCGGCGCCCACGTGGCCCGTTGGCTTGCCTCGAACGGTGCCGAGCACCTGATCCTGACCAGTCGGCGCGGTCCCGACGCGCCCGGCGCCGCCGAGCTTCGCGCGGAACTCGTCGCGCTCGGCGCCCAGGTGACGATCGCAGCCTGCGATGTCGGCGACCGCGACGCCCTCGCCGCACTCCTCGCCGCTGTCCCCGCCGAGCAGCCGCTCACCGCCGTCGTGCACACGGCGGCCGTCCTCGACGACGGGGTCATCGAGGCGCTCACCCCCGAGCAGGTCGAACGGGTCCTGCGGGTCAAGGTCGACGCGACCCGGCACCTGCACGAGCTGACCCGAGACCTCGACCTGTCCGCGTTCGTCCTCTTCTCCTCCTCAGCCGCCACCTTCGGTGGCCCCGGCCACGGCAACTACGCCCCCGGCAACGCCTTCCTCGACGCCTTCGCCGAGTACCGGCGCGCCGCCGGCCTGCCCGCCACCTCCCTCGCCTGGGGCCCCTGGGGCGACGGCGGCATGGCCGAAGGCGCCGTCGGTGACCGGATGCGCCGCCACGGCATCCTCGCGATGGCCCCCGAGCGGACCCTGGCCGCGCTGCGGCACGCCCTGGACCGGGACGAGACCACCCTGACCGTGGTCGACATGGACTGGAAGCGGTTCACCCTCGCCTTCACCGCCGACCGGGCCCGGCCGCTGCTGCTGGAACTCCCGGAGGCCCGACGGGTCATCGAGAGCGCGGAGCGGGAGTCCGCCGAGGACCTGGCCGGGGGAGTGCCGCTGACGCAGCAGCTCGCCGGGGTGCCCGAGGCCGAGCAGGAACGCCTGCTGCTGGACGTGGTCCGTACGGCCGTCGCCGCCGTCCTCGGCCACGCCGACCTCACTGCCGTCGAGGCCGGGCGGGCGTTCAAGGAGCTGGGCTTCGACTCCCTCACCTCCGTCGAGCTGCGCAACCGCCTCGGCGCGGTGAGCGGACTGAAGCTGCCGGCCAGCCTGGTCTTCGACCACCCCACCCCCGCCGCGGTCGCCGCCTACCTGCGGGCCGGGATCGTGCCGGACGCGGTGGCGGTCGGGGCCCCGCTGCTGGAAGAACTCGACCGGCTGGAGGCCGTACTGGAGCAAGGCACCGGCGACAACGTCGTACGGGCCCGGGTGACCATGCGGCTGCAGTCGCTGCTGGCGAAGTGGAACGCCGGCGAGGACCCGGCCGGGAGCGCCGCCGACACGGGTGGCGGATACGGATCCGCGGCCGGCGTCGGGCTCGGCGGCGCGGCAGGTGACGCGCACTCCGTCCTCGACGAGGTGGAACAGCTCCAGGACGCGAGCGACGAGGAGCTGTTCGCCTTTATCAACAAGGGCCTCGGGCGTTATTGACGGCCTGCCGATTATTGGGTGAAGATGGCCAACCCTCCGAGTAATTCCCCCGGATCCAGTGCCCCCTACGTATTCCCCCTACCCGGGGATAGGTAGGGGGCATTAGGGGTTGTAGGGCACGTTGAGCGGGAAATAGCCTGCGGTCGAGCAGTCGCTTCGCCGACGAGTGAAGCGCTCGCATTTCCGATGTCAATTCTCGGCTCTGCGTAAAGTTTTCCGATGCCGTCTGCTGCAAATGGGTGGTTGCGTTAAATGGCGAATGAAGAGACGCTGCGGGACTACCTGAAGCTGGTGACAGCGGATCTGCACCAGACGCGTCAACGGCTGCGGGACGTCGAGGCGAAGAACCAGGACCCCATCGCCATCGTGGGTATGGGTTGCCGCTATCCCGGCGGGGCGGCCTCGCCCGAGGAGCTGTGGCAGTTGGTCGCCGAGGGCGTGGACGCCATCACCGGTTTCCCGGCCGAGCGCGGCTGGGACATGGACACCGTCTACCACCCCGATCCCGAGCACCCGGGCACCAGCTACGCCAACCAGGGCGGCTTCGTCCGGGACTTCGCGCGCTTCGACCCCTCGCTGTTCGGGATCTCCCCGCGCGAGGCCCTCGCCATGGACCCGCAGCAGCGGCTCCTGCTGGAGACCTCCTGGGAGGCCTTCGAGCGGGCCGGCATCGACCCGACCTCGATGCGCGGCAAGCAGGTCGGCGTGTTCGTCGGCACCAGCAACCACGACTACCTGACCGCACTGCTGAGTTCCTCCGAGAACGTGGAGGGCTACCTCGGCACCGGAAACGCGGCGAGCGTGGCCTCGGGCCGGCTGTCGTACACCTTCGGTCTCGAAGGCCCGGCCGTCACCGTCGACACCGCCTGCTCCTCCTCCCTCGTCGCCCTGCACCTGGCCGTCCAGGCCCTGCGCAACGGCGAGTGCTCGATGGCCCTGGCCGGCGGCGCGACCCTGATGGCAGCCCCCGGCACGTTCATCGACTACAGCAAGCAGCGTGGCCTGGCGACCGACGGCCGCTGCAAGGCGTTCTCACCGGACGCCGACGGCTTCAGCCTCGCCGAAGGCGTCGGCGTCCTGCTCGTGGAGCGGCTCTCCGACGCCCGCCGCAAGGGCCACCGCGTCCTCGCCGTCATCCGCGGTACCGCCGTCAACCAGGACGGCGCCAGCAACGGTCTGACCGCGCCCAACGGCCCCTCCCAGCAGCGCGTCATCCTCCAGGCGCTGTCCAACGCCCGGCTCACGCCCGACCAGGTGGACGCCGTCGAGGCGCACGGCACCGGCACCGGGCTCGGCGACCCCATCGAGGCGCAGGCCATCATCGCCACCTATGGCCAGGACCGCCCCGACGGCCGGCCGCTGTGGCTGGGCTCGCTCAAGACCAACATCGGCCACGCGCAGGCCGCCGCCGGTGTCGCCGGCGTCATCAAGAGCGTCATGGCGATGCGGCACGGGGTGCTGCCGCGGACCCTGCACGTGAACGAGCCGACCCCGCACGTGGACTGGTCAGCGGGCGAGGTGTCCCTGCTCACCGAGGCGCGGCCGTGGCCGCTGCACGAGGGGCCCCGCCGGATCGGTGTCTCCTCCTTCGGCATGAGCGGCACCAACGCGCACGTGATCCTGGAGAGCGCCGAGGAGTCGGAGCCGGCGGCGGAGCCGAAGTCCGCCGAGACACGCGCCGAGGACGCTGCCGCTGTCGAGTCGACCGTCCTGCCCGTTGTCCTGTCCGGCAAGACCGAGGCCGCGCTTCGGGCGCAGGCCGCCACGCTGCAGGCCCACCTGACGGCCCAGCCCGGTCTCCGTGTCGCGGACGTCGCCTACTCCCAGGCACTCACCCGGGCCGCCCTGGACCGCCGGGCCGCGGTCGTCGCCGAGAGCCGCGACGAACTGCTGGCGGGACTCGCCGCGCTCGCCGAGGGCCGACCGTCGGCCGAGGTCGTCGAAGGGTCCGCCACCGAGGGCAAGCTGGCATTCCTGTTCACCGGACAGGGCAGCCAGCGTCTGGGCATGGGACGCGAACTCCACGAGACATACCCGGTGTTCGCCGCCGCGCTGGACGAGGTCTGCGCACACCTCGACCCGCTGCTCGAACTGCCCCTGAAGGACGTCCTGTTCGGGGCGGACGCCGGTCTGCTGGACGAGACGCGTTTCACCCAGCCGACGCTGTTCGCGGTCGAGGTGGCGCTGTTCCGGCTGGTCGAGTCCTGGGGTCTGAGGCCGGACTTCGTCGCCGGTCACTCGATCGGTGAGATCGCCGCCGCGCATGTTGCGGGTGTGTTCTCGCTGGAGGACGCGTGTGCGCTGGTGGCGGCGCGTGGTCGGCTGATGCAGGCGCTGCCGGCCGGTGGTGTGATGATCGCCGTGCAGGCCTCGGAGGGCGAGGTTAGGCCGTTGCTGACCGACCGGGTCGACGTCGCGGCGGTCAACGGCCCGCAGTCCGTGGTCATCGCCGGTGACGAGGACGCGGCGGTCGCGATCGCGGCCGAGTTCGAGGCGCGCGACCGCAAGACCAAGCGCCTTTCGGTCAGTCATGCCTTCCACTCCCCGCACATGGACGGCATGCTGGACGCCTTCCGTGAGGTCGCGCGGGGGCTGACGTACCGGGCCCCGCTCATTCCGGTCGTGTCGAACCTGACCGGCGCCCTGATAACGGACGAGATGGGCTCGGCCGACTTCTGGGTCCGGCACGTCCGCGAGGCCGTCCGCTTCCTCGACGGCATCCGCTGGCTGGAGAGCCGTGGCGTCACCGCCTACGTGGAGATCGGCCCCGGCGGGGTCCTCGCCGCCCTCGGCCAGGACTGTCAGACCGCGACCGGCCCGCGCGCCGCCGCGTTCCTGCCCGCGCTGCGCACCGGCCGCCCCGAGGCGCGGTCCCTGACCGCCGCCGTCGCCGGCGCCCACGTACGGGGTCTCTCCCCGGACTGGGCGGCGCGTTTCGCCGGGACCGGTGCGCGCCGCGTCGACCTGCCGACGTACGCCTTCCAGCGCGAGCTGTACTGGCCCCGCGACCCCTTCACCGACCTGACCGGGCCGGTCGACGGCCGTGAACTGGGCACCACCGACGCCAAGTTCTGGGAGGTCGTCGACAGCGAGGACCTGGCCGCGTTCGCCGAGACCCTCGGCGTCGACGGCGAGGAGCCGCTCAGCGGCGTGCTGCCCGCGCTCTCCGCCTGGCACCGCCGCCACCGCGACCGCGACACCGTCGCCGACTGGCGCTACCGCGTCGTCTGGAAGCCGCTTGCCGACACCGAGCCCGCGCCCCTGGCCGGCCACTGGCTGCTCGCCGTGCCCGCCGGCCACGAGGACGACCCCTGGGTCCTCGCGGCCGGCCAGGCCCTGGCCGCGCGGGGCGTCACCGTCACCCGCCTGACCGTCGACGCGACCGCCGACGACCGGGCCGCACTCGCCCACCGGATCACCGAATCGCCGGCGGGGACGGTCACCCCCGCCGGCGTGCTGTCGCTCCTCGCCTTCGACGAGCGCCAGCACCCCGAAGGCCCGGCACTGCCCGCCGGGCTCGCCGCCACGCTCGCGTTCGTCCAGGCACTGGGCGACGCGGGCGTGGAGGCCCCGCTCTGGGCCGCCACCCGGAGCGCGGTGTCCACCGGCCGCTCCGACCGGCTCAACAGCCTCGCCCAGGCATCGGTCTGGGGGCTCGGCCGGACCGCCGCCCTCGAACTGCCCGGCCGCTGGGGTGGCCTGGTCGACCTGCCGGCCACCCCCGACGAGCGGTCCACCGCCCGGCTCGCTGACGTCCTGGCCGGCCTCGGTGGCGAGGACCACCTCGCCGTGCGCTCCACCGGCGTCTTCGTCCGCCGGCTGACCCGCGCCACGCAGGAGCAGGCCGCCGACGGCGAGTGGACCACCTCCGGCACGGCCCTGGTCACCGGCGGCACGGGTGCCCTCGGCCGGCACGTGGCCCGCCGGCTCGCCCGCGCCGGTGCCGAACACCTGCTGCTGGTGAGCAGGCGCGGCCCCGCCGCCGACGGCGCGGAGGAACTCGCCGCCGAACTCCGGGAATCGGGCGCCCGGGTCACCCTCGCGGCCTGCGACGTGGCCGACCGCGAAGCCGTGGCCGAGCTGCTCGCCGGTATCCCGGCCGAGCTCCCGCTGACCACCGTCGTTCACGCCGCGGGTGTACTCGACGACGGCGTCCTCGACGCGCAGACGCCGAGCCGCCTGGTCGGCGTGATGCGCCCCAAGGCGCACGCGGCCGAGGTCCTGCACGAGCTGACCCGCGACCTGGCCCTCGACGCGTTCGTGCTCTTCTCCTCCCTCGCCGCCGTCTTCGGCGCCGCAGGGCAGGCCAACTACGCTGCCGCGAACGCCTTCCTCGACGCCCTCGCCGAGCAGCGCCGCGCGGACGGCCTGCCCGCCACCGTGATCTCCTGGGGCGCCTGGGCCGAGGACGGCATGGCCACCGACGAACTCGTCGCCGAGCGCCTGCGCTCCGCCGGTCTCCCGGCCCTCGCTCCCGAACTTGCTCTGTCCGCCATGCACCTGGCGCTCAGCCTGGACGAGACCGCCTCCCTCGTCGCCGACATCGACTGGGACCGCCTGGCGCCCGGCCTTACCGCCGTACGCGCCTGCCCGCTGATCGCCGACCTCCCCGAGGCCCGACACGCCCTCGCCGGAACCGACACCGCCGACACCGCCGGCGCCGACCCGGCGGACACCTTCGCCCGGGAGCTCGCGCAGGCACCGGCGGCCGAACGCGACGCGCTCGCCCTGGAGTTCGTCCGTACGCAGATCGCCGCCGTGCTCGGCTACCCCGGTCCCGCCTCCGTGGACCCGGCCATCGCCTTCCGGGACCTCGGCTTCGACTCGCTGACCGCGGTCGAGATCCGCAACCTCCTCACCTCCCGGACCGGGCTGCGGCTGCCCGCGACCCTGATCTTCGACTACCCCAACTCCCTCTCCCTGGCCGCCTTCCTCCAGGGTGAACTCCTGGGTGAACTCCTGGGCGACGCCGGGACGAACACGGAGCCGGCCGGTGCCGGCGCGACGCCCGCCGCCCCGGCTGCCGACGACGACGCGATCGCGATCGTCGCCATGAGCTGCCGCTTCCCCGACGGCGTGGACTCTCCGGAGCAGCTGTGGGAGCTGCTCGTCAACGGCCGCGACGCCATTTCCGGCTTCCCCGCCGACCGCGGCTGGGACCTCGACGGGCTGTACGACCCGGAGTCCGTCGCCGAGAACACCACCTACGTCCGCGAGGGCGGCTTCCTCGCCGACGCCACCGAGTTCGACCCCGCCTTCTTCGGTATCTCGCCGCGCGAGGCCCTCGCCATGGACCCGCAGCAGCGGCTGCTCCTGGAAACCTCCTGGGAGGTCTTCGAGCGGGCCGGCATCGACCCCGCCACCGTGCGGGGCGAGCGGATCGGCGTGTTCACCGGCACCAACGGCCAGGACTACCTCGACGTCATCCTCGCCGCCCCCGACGGCACCGAGGGCTTCCTCGGCACCGGCAACGCGGCCAGCGTGGTCTCCGGACGCGTCAGCTACGTCCTGGGCCTGGAAGGCCCCGCCGTCACCGTCGACACCGCCTGCTCCTCCTCGCTGGTCGCCCTGCACTGGGCGATCCAGGCGCTGCGGGCCGGCGAGTGCACCATGGCGCTCGCGGGCGGCGTGACCGTGATGTCCACCCCCGCCTCCTTCATCGACTTCAGCCGCCAGCGCGGCCTGGCGGCCGACGGCCGGATCAAGGCCTTCGCCGCCGCCGCCGACGGCACCGGCTGGGGCGAGGGCCTCGGCATGCTGCTCGTGGAGCGGCTGTCGGACGCCCGCCGGAACGGCCACCCGGTCCTCGCCCTGGTCCGCGGCTCGGCCGTGAACCAGGACGGCGCGAGCAACGGTCTCACCGCACCGAACGGCCCCTCCCAGCAGCGGGTCATCCGCCAGGCCCTGGCCAGCGCCGGCCTGTCCGCCGCGGAGGTGGACGCGGTCGAGGCCCACGGCACGGGCACCCGGCTCGGTGACCCGATCGAGGCGCAGGCCCTGCTGGCCACATACGGCCAGGATCGCGCGGACGGACAGCCCCTGCTGCTCGGCTCGATCAAGTCGAACCTCGGCCACACCCAGGCCGCCGCCGGCGTCGCCGGTGTGATCAAGATGGTGCTGGCCATGCGGCACGGAGTGCTGCCCCCCACCCTGCACGTGGACGAGCCCACCCCGCACGTCGACTGGACGGCCGGCGATGTCGCCCTGCTGACCGAGGCGGTGGAGTGGCCCGAGACCGGGCGCGCGCGCCGGGCCGGCATCTCCTCGTTCGGCATCAGCGGCACCAACGCCCACACGATCATCGAGCAGGCCCCGGAAACCGAGCCGGTCGAGCCGGTCGAGCCGGCCGGCCCGGAGGAGCCGGCGGACCGGCCGGTGCCGTGGATCCTGTCGGCCAAGACCCCGGACGCCCTGCGCGACCAGGCCCGCGGTCTGCACGTCCATGCCGCCCGCCGCCCCGACCTGCACCCGGCCGACCTCGGCCGCTCCCTGGCCCTCGGCCGCTCCGCGTTCGAACACCGCGCCGCCGTGGTGGCCGCGGACCGCGCCGGGCTGCTCGCCGGACTGGCCGCGCTCGCCGACGGCGCGCCGGCCACGGCCGCCGGGCTGGTGGAGGGCTCGCCGACCGCCGGGAAGGTCGCCTTCCTGTTCACCGGCCAGGGCAGCCAGCGCCTGGGCATGGGTCGCGAACTGTACGACGCCTACCCGGTGTTCGCGGACGCGCTGGACGCGATCTGCGCCCACCTGGACGGTCTGTTCGAACTCCCGCTGATGGACGTGCTGTTCGGCGCGGACGCGGGTCTGCTGGATGAGACGCGCTTCACCCAGCCGGCGCTGTTCGCGGTCGAGGTGGCGCTGTTCCGGCTGGTCGAGTCCTGGGGCCTGAAGCCGGACTTCCTGTCCGGTCACTCCATCGGTGAGATCGCCGCCGCACATGTGGCCGGGGTCTTCTCGCTGGAGGACGCGTGTGCCCTGGTCGCGGCGCGTGGCCGGCTGATGCAGGCGCTGCCGGCCGGCGGGGTCATGATCGCCGTCCAGGCCTCGGAGGACGAGGTCGTGGCGCTGCTCACCGAGACGGACCGCGTGAGCATTGCCGCGATCAACGGCCCGGAGTCGGTGGTCATCGCCGGTGACGAGGACGCCGCCGTCGCGATCGTGGCGGCCCTCTCCGGTCGCAAGAGCAAGCGACTGACGGTCAGTCATGCCTTCCATTCGCCGCACATGGACCCGATGTTGGAGGACTTCCGGCGGGTCGTGGACGGGCTGACGTTCGCGGTCCCGCGGATTCCGATCGTGTCGAACCTGACCGGCGCCCTGGTCACCGACGGCGAGATGGGTTCGGCCGAGTTCTGGGTCCGCCATGTCCGGGAGGCCGTCCGCTTCCTCGACGGCGTGCGCGCCCTGGAGGCCGCCGGTGTGACCACGTACGTCGAGATCGGCCCGGACGGTGTGCTGTCCGCCCTCGCCCAGGAGTGCGTCGAGCCGCACGCCGCCTTCGTTCCGGTGCTCCGCAAGGGCCGGCCCGAGGCCGAGACCGCCACCACCGCCCTCGCCCAGGCCCATGTGCATGGCGTCCGCGTCGACTGGACGGCGTACTTCTCCGGCACCGGCGCCCGGCGTGTCGACCTGCCCACCTACCCCTTCCAGCGGCAGCGCTACTGGCCCGCCGTCTCCTCCTTCTACCTGGGCGACGTCGAGGCGATCGGCCTGGACGACACCGCCCACCCGCTGCTCAGCGCCGGTGTCGCGCTGCCCGAGTCCGACGGCATGGTCTTCGCCGGCCGCCTCGCCCTGTCCACCCACCCCTGGCTGGCCGACCACGCCGTCCTCGGTAACGTCCTGCTGCCCGGCACGGCCTTCGTGGAGCTCGCGACCCGCGCCGGTGACCAGCTCGGCTGCGACCACCTCGAAGAACTCACCCTCGAGGCGCCCCTGGTGCTGACCGAGGGCGGCGGAGTCCAGCTGCGCGTCTGGGTCGGAGCCGCCGACGAGGCCGGTCGCCGGCCGTTCGCCCTGCACTCCCGCCTCGAGGGACCGGCCGCCGAGGAGCCGTGGACCCGGCACGCCGCCGGTGTACTCGCCGAAGCCGGCCGCCCCGCCGCCGACTTCGAGCTGACCGCCTGGCCCCCGGCCGGCGCCACCGAGGTGCCGCTCGACGGCCGCTACGAGGCGCTCGACGCCATCGGCTTCGCCTACGGCCCCACCTTCCGCGGCCTGCGCACGGCATGGCAGCTCGACGGCGCCGTCTACGCCGAGGTCAGCCTGCCCGAGGGCACCGAGGACCAGGCCGGCCGCTTCGGCCTGCACCCCGCGCTGCTCGACGCCGCCCTGCACGCCATCGGACTCGGCGGCATCGGCGCCGACGACGGCCAGGGCCGGCTGCCGTTCGCCTGGACCGGTGTCTCGCTGTACGCGGGCGGGGCGGGCGCGCTGCGCGTCCGCCTCACTCCGGCCGGCGCCGAAAGCGTCCGACTGGAGATCGCCGACGCCGCCGGCGCCCCGGTCGCGGCCGTCGAATCGCTCGGCCTGCGCCCAGTGACCGCCGACCAACTGCGCGCCGCACGCGCCACGTACCACGAGTCCGTGTTCCGCCGGCAGTGGACCGAACTCACCGGCCTCGACACCCCGGGCACCGCCCCCACCCCCCGGTACGCCCTCCTCGGCGACCCGCACGCGGCCCCGGTCCCCGCGGACGCCGACCGCTACGCGGACCTGGCGGCGCTGGCCGCCGCGGTCGACGCCGGGGCGCCCGTCCCGGACGAGGTCCTCGTCCCGCTCGCACCCACGCCCGCACCTGTCGCCGCCGCGGCCGTGCACGACGCCGCGCACGACGCGCTCGCCCTCCTCCAGGGGTGGCTCGCCGACGAGCGGTTCGCCGCCGCCCGACTGGTGTTCGTCACCCGCGGCGCGGTGGCCGCGGCACCGGACGAGGACGTCACCGACCTCGCCGCCGCCACCGTGTGGGGCCTGCTGGGGTCCGCGCAGACCGAGAACCCCGGCCGGATCGCGCTCATCGACATGGCCGCGGACGGTGCGGACGATGCGGACGCCGCTGCCCTGCGCGCCGCGCTCGGCTCCGACGAGGAGCGGTTCGCCCTGCGCGACGCCGCCGTCCTCGTCCCGCGCCTCGCCCGCGTCGAGACGGGAGCCCTCCGGGACGACCACGCCCCGGCCTTCGGCCCCGACGGCACGGTGCTGATCACCGGCGCCACCGGCGCGCTGGGCGGGCTGATCGCCCGTCACCTGGCCACCGCCCACGGAGTGCGCCGCCTGCTGCTCGTCGGCCGCCGCGGCGCCGACGCCCCCGGTACGGCCGAACTCACCGCCAAACTCGCCGAGTCGGGCGCCGAGGCCACCTGGGCCGCCTGTGACGTGGCCGACCGGGACGCCCTCGCCGCACTGCTCGCGGGCATCCCCGCCGAGCACCCGCTCACGGCGGTCGTGCACACCGCCGGTGTCCTCGACGACGGCATCATCTCGTCGCTGACCCCCGACCGGCTGTCGGCCGTCCTGCGGCCCAAGGTGGACGCGGCCTGGAACCTGCACGAGCTGACCCGCGAGCTCGACCTGTCGGCGTTCGTGCTCTTCTCCTCCACCTCCGGCCTGTTCGGCGGTCCCGGCCAGGGCAACTACGCCGCCGCCAACTCCTGCCTGGACGCCCTCGCCCAGCACCGCCGTGCCCACGGCCTGCCGGCCTCCGCGCTCGCCTGGGGCCTGTGGTCCGTCGCCGAGGGCATGGCCGGGACCCTGGACGCCGCTGACGTCAATCGCATGCGCCGGGCCGGCCTGCCCCCGCTGACCGCCGCCGAAGGCCTGGAGCTGTTCGACACCGCAGTCTCCCTCGACGACGCCTCCGTGGCCCTGATGCGCGTGGACACCGAAGCCCTGCGCCCCCAGGCGGCCGCGGGCACGATCGCCCCGCTGCTGCGTGGCCTCGTACGCGGTGTCGCCCGCCGGTCGGTCGACGCGGCGGCCGGTGCCACCGGGCCCGAGTCCGGGCCGCGGGCCCGCCTGGCCGGATTGTCCGTGGCCGAGCAGGACCGCGCGCTGCTGGACCTGGTCCGTACGCAGGTCGCGGCCGTACTCGGACACGCCGGCCCCGCCGCCGTCGAGTCCGGGCGGGCCTTCAAGGAGCTGGGCTTCGACTCGCTCACCGCGGTGGAGCTCCGCAACCGGCTGAACGCCGCCACCGCCCTGCGCCTGCCCGCCACTCTCATCTTCGACTACCCGGACCCGACCGTACTCGCCCGCCACCTGCGTACCGAGCTGTTCGGCGACGGGGACGGGGACGGCTCCGGGGACACGGACGGGGTCCCGGCCACCGGCACCGCCGCCGGGTCCGCCCTGCCCGCGTCCACGGCAGGCGAGGACGACGAGCCCATCGCCATCGTCGCGATGAGCTGCCGCTACCCCGGTGACGTCCGCACCCCTGAGGACCTCTGGCAGCTCCTCACGGCCGGCGAGGACGGCATCACCCGCCTCCCCGAGAACCGCGGCTGGGACACCGAGGCCCTCTACCACCCCGACCCCGAGCACCCGGGCACCTCGTACGCACGCGAGGGCGGATTCCTGCACGACGCCGCCGAGTTCGACGCCTCCTTCTTCGGCATCTCGCCGCGCGAGGCCCTCGCCATGGACCCGCAGCAGCGGCTGCTGCTGGAGACCACCTGGGAGGTCTTCGAACGGGCCGGCATCGCCCCGTCCTCGGTGCGCGGCACGCGTACCGGCGTCTTCGCCGGCGTCATGTACCACGACTACGGCGCCCGCCTGCACGCCGTGCCCGACGGCGTCGAGGGCTACCTCGGCACCGGCAGCTCCAGCAGCATCGTCTCCGGCCGCGTCGCCTACACCTTCGGCCTGGAGGGCCCGGCGGTCACCGTCGACACCGCCTGCTCCTCCTCGCTGGTCGCCCTGCACCTCGCCGCGCAGGCGCTGCGCAACGGCGAATGCTCCCTCGCCCTGGCGGGCGGTGTGACCGTGATGTTCACCCCGGGCACCTTCATCGAGTTCAGCCGGCAGCGCGGGCTGGCCGCCGACGGCCGCTGCAAGTCCTTCGCCGCCGCCGCCGACGGCACCGGCTGGGGCGAGGGTGCGGGCATGCTCCTGCTGGAGCGGCTCTCCGACGCCCGCCGCAACGGCCACCAGGTCCTCGCCCTCGTGCGCGGCTCCGCCGTCAACCAGGACGGTGCCTCCAACGGCCTGACCGCGCCCAACGGTCCCTCCCAGCAGCGGGTCATCCGGCAGGCCCTGGCCGACGCCCGACTCACCGCGGCCGAAGTGGACGTGGTCGAGGCGCACGGCACCGGCACGACCCTCGGCGACCCCATCGAGGCGCAGGCCCTGCTGGCCACCTACGGCCGCGAGCACCCCGAGGACCAGCCGCTGCTGCTCGGCTCGGTCAAGTCCAACATCGGGCACACCCAGGCCGCCGCCGGTGTCGCCGGCGTGATCAAGATGGTCATGGCCATGCGGCACGGCATCGTGCCCAAGACACTGCACGTGGACGAGCCCACCCCGCACGTCGACTGGTCGGCCGGAGCCGTCTCCCTCCTCACCGAGCAGGTGGAGTGGCCCGAGACGGGCCGCCCGCGCCGCGCCGGCGTCTCCTCCTTCGGCATCAGCGGGACCAACGCGCACGCCGTCATCGAGCAGGCCCCGCAGCCGGACGAGGCTCCCGAGCCCGACCCGGTCCCGCGCCCGGAGGGGCCCGACGCCCGGCCGGAGCTTCTGCCGGAGCGCCGGCCGGAGTTCCTGCCGGTGGTCGTGTCGGGCCGGGGTGAGGTCGCGCTGCGCGCCCAGGCCCGCCGGCTGCACACCCACGTCCACAACGACCCCGAGCTGCACACCGCCGACCTCGCCTTCTCCCTGGCGACCACCCGCTCGGCCCTGGAGCAGCGCGCCGCGCTGGTGGCCGCGGACCGCGCGGAGCTGCTCCGCGGCCTGGACGCGCTGGCCCGCGGCGAGGACGCGGCCGGACTGGTGCGGGGCACCGCCCGCGAGCACCAGGTGGCGTTCCTGTTCACCGGGCAGGGCAGCCAGCGTCTCGGCATGGGCCGCGAACTCCACGACGCCTACCCGGACTTCGCGGAGGCCCTGGACGAGATCTGCGCCGAACTCGACCGTCACCTCGAACTCCCGTTGAAGCAGGTGCTGTTCGGCACCGACACCGGCCTGCTGGACCGCACCGAGTACACGCAGCCCGCCCTCTTCGCCGTCGAGGTGGCGCTGTTCCGGCTGCTGACGGGCTGGGGCCTGCGCCCCGACGTGCTGGCCGGACACTCCATCGGCGAGATCACCGCCGCGCACGTCGCCGGCGTCCTCACCCTCCAGGACGCCGCCGAACTGGTCGCCGCTCGTGGCCGGCTGATGCAGGAGCTGCCCGCCGGCGGGGTGATGATCGCGGTCCAGGCCGCGGAGGACGAGGTCCTGCCGCTGCTGACCGACCGGGTGAGCATCGCCGCGGTCAACGGCCCGCGCTCGGTGGTCGTCGCCGGTGACGAGGACGCGACGGTCGCGGTCGCCCAGGCCTTCGAGGAGCGGGGCCGCAAGACCAAGCGCCTCGCCGTCAGCCACGCCTTCCACTCCCCGCACATGGACGGCATGCTGGCCGACTTCCGCAAGGTCGCCGAGGGCCTGGTCTACGAGGCCCCGCGCATCCCCGTCGTCTCGCTGCTCACCGGTGCCCCGGTCACCGACGAGATGGGCTCCGCGGACTTCTGGGTGCGGCACGTCCGCGAGGCGGTCCGCTTCCTCGACGGCGTCCGCGCCCTGGACGCGACCGGCGTGACGGCGTACGTCGAACTCGGCCCCGACGGAACCCTGTCCGCGCTGGTCCAGGACTGCCTCACAGACGGCGACGGCGACGGTGACGGCCAGGGCGACGGCGGCGGCGCCGAGGTCGCCGAGTCGGCGCTCTGCCTGCCCCTGCTCCGCAAGGGCCGCCCCGAGGCCGAGGTGCTCTCCGGCGCGCTCGCCCGGGCCCACGTCCACGGCATCGCCCTCGACTGGCCCGCGTACCTCGCCGGCAGCGGAGCCCGCCGCGTGGACCTGCCCACCTACGCCTTCCAGCGCAAGCGCTACTGGCTCGACGTCGGCGTCTCCGTCGAGGACGTGCTGGCCGCCGGCCTGGAGATCGCCGGCCACCCGCTGCTCGGCGCCACGCTCCCGCTGCCCGCCTCCGGCGGGCTGGTCCTCACCGGCCGCCTCGCCCTCTCCACCCACCCCTGGCTCACCGACCACACGGTCATGGACACCGTGCTGCTGCCCGGCACCGCTTTCGTCGAACTGGCCCTGCGGGCAGGCGCCGAGGTCGGTTGCGACACCGTCGAGGAGCTGGCCATCGAGGCCCCGCTCACCCTCGCCGACCAGGGCGCCGTACAGCTCCAGCTGGCCGTCGACGCCCCCGACGAGGCGGGCCGGCGCACGCTGACCCTGCACTCCCGCCCGGCCGACGCCCCGGCCCACGAGCCGTGGACCCGGCACGCCACTGGCGTCCTCGCCCCCGCCGGGCCGGCCCGCGCCTTCGACCTGGCCCCGTGGCCGCCGACCGGAGCCGAACCCGTGCCCGTCGACGGCTTCTACCCGGCCGCGGCCGCCGCCGGCCTCGGCTACGGGCCGGTGTTCCAGGGACTGCGCGCCGCCTGGCGCCGCGAGGGCGAACTCTTCGCCGAGGTCGCGCTCGACGAGGCGTACGAGAGCGACGCCGCCGGCTACGGCGTGCACCCGGCGCTCCTCGACGCCGCCCTCCATGCCATCGGCCTCGCCGCGCCCGACGCCACCGAGACCACCGGGACCACCGAGGGCGCGCGACTGCCCTTCGCCTGGACCGGCGTACGGCTGCACGCGACCGGCGCGACCGCCCTGCGGGTCCGGATCACGTCCGACTCCGGTGCCGTGGCCCTGGACGTCGCCGACTCCACCGGCGCCCCGGTGGCCTCGGTGGAATCCCTGGTCCTGCGCCCGGTGTCCGCCGACCGACTCGGCGACGGCCGCACCGCGCACCACGAGTCCCTGTTCGGCGTGGAATGGGCGAGGCTGCCCCTCACCGCCGGCCCGGTGCCCGCCGGTGAACGGTGGGCCGTGCTGAGCGGCGAGGACCAGGCCGGCTTCCGGATCGGCGGCGCGCCGCTCGACGCCCATCCCCACCTCGGCGCCCTGCGCGAGGCACTCGCCGCGGGCGCCCCGGCCCCGGACGTGGTCATCGTGCCGCTGGCCGGCACGGCCGGCGCCGGCGGCCGGGCCGCCGCCGCCCGCACCGCCGCCCACCAGGCGCTCGCCCTGGTCCAGGAGTGGCTGGCCGAGGAGCGCCTCGACGCCGCCCGGCTGGTCCTGCTGACCCAGGGCACGATCGCCGCCGTACCGGGGGAGCACGTCACCGACCTGGCCCACGCCCCGGTCTGGGGCCTGGTGCGCTCGGCGCAGTCGGAGAACCCCGGCCGGTTCGTCCTCGCCGACACCGACGGCTCCGACGCCGCCCTCGGCCTGCTGCCCGCCGCCCTCGCCGGCGACGAGCCGCAGCTGGCCCTGCGGTCGGGCGAGGCGTACGCCTTCCGGCTGCGCCGCATCGCCACCACCTCCGCACCGGACACGGGCACGAGCACGGGCTCGGCCCTCCCGCCGATCGACACCACCGGGACCGTCCTCGTCACCGGCGCCGGCGGCACCCTCGGCGGGCTCTTCGCCCGCCACATGGTCGACGCCCACGGGGTACGGAACCTGCTGCTGCTCAGCCGCAGCGGCGACGCGGCGCCCGGTGCCGCCGACCTGACGCGAGCGCTGCGCGCCGCCGGCGCGGACGTCACCTGGGCGGCGTGCGACCTCGCCGACCGGGAGGCCCTGGCCGCCGTACTGGCCGCCGTACCGGCCGACCGGCCGCTGACCGCGGTCATCCACGCGGCCGGGGTGCTCGACGACGGCATCATCGACTCCCTCACCCCCGAACGCCTCGACACCGTCCTGCGGCCCAAGGTCGACGCGGGCTGGAACCTGCACGAGCTGACCGAGGGTCACCAGCTCTCCGCGTTCGTGCTGTTCTCCTCGGTCGCCGGCTGCTTCGGCGCCCCCGGCCAGGCCAACTACGCCGCCGCCAACGCCTTCCTGGACGCCCTCGCCCAGCATCGCGCGGCCCGCGGCCTGCCCGCGAGCTCCCTCGCCTGGGGTCTGTGGGCCACCGCGGACGGCATGGCGGGCGCCCTCGACGAGGCCGACCTCACCCGGATGGCGCGCGCCGGAGTCACCGGCCTCGCCCCCGAGGAGGGCCTGGCCCTTTTCGACACCTCCCGCACCCTGGCGGACGCCGTCCTCGTCCCCATGCGGATCGAACCGGCCATCCTGCGAGCCCAGGCCGCCGACGGCACCCTGCCACCGCTGCTGCGCGGACTCGTACGCACCCCCGCGCGCCGGGCCGCCCCCGCCGCGACCCGGGCCGGCTCCGGCTCCCGGCCGACCGCTGAACCGGCGGGCTCCCTCAAGGAGCGGCTGGCGGGCCTGACCCCCGCCGAGCGCGACCAGACGCTGAACGACCTGGTCCGCGGCCAGGTGGCCGCGGTCCTCGGCCACGGCACGGCCGACGACGTCGACGCCGGCCGAGGCTTCCTCGACCTGGGCTTCGACTCGCTGACCGCCGTCGACCTGCGCAACCGGCTCACCGCCGCCTCCGGGCTGCGGCTGCCCGTCACGCTGGTCTTCGACTACCCGTCGCCGGCGGCGCTCGCCGCGTACATCGGGGAGCGGCTCGGCCAGGACGACACCGGCCGCCGGTCCGTCCACACGGAACTCGACAAGCTCGAATCGATCCTGGCGGCCGTCGCCCCCGACGACGTCGAACGCGCGGGCATCACCGCCCGGCTGCGAGACCTTCTGGCGAAGTGGAATGACACGCACAGTGCACAGGCACCGGACAGCGCCGCCGAAGAGCGGGACATCCAGGCCGCCACGGCTGACGAGCTCTTCGACCTCCTCGACGACGAACTCGGCCTGTCCTGACCGCCGCCCACCAGGGACGGTCACGACACCTCCGGCACCTGCGACGACTGTGACGCCTCGAATGACCACTTTGACGACTCTGACCACTTCGAGCACGGGGATGGCGTAAGACATGGTGAACGAGGAGAAGTACCTCGATTACCTCAAGCGGGCGACGGCCGATCTCCGCGAGGCGCGGCGCCGGCTGCGCGAGGTGGAGGAGCGGGACCAGGAGCCGATCGCGGTCGTGGCGATGAGTTGCCGCTACCCCGGGGGCATCGACACCCCCGAGGCCCTGTGGGAGCTCGTCGCGCGCGGCGGGGACGCCGTCACGCCGTACCCCGCCGACCGGGGCTGGCCCGCGGAGGTGCTCTTCGACCCCGATCCGGAGAGCGGCATCGAGGCGTACGAGCAGGTCGGCGGATTCCTGCACGAGGCCCACCACTTCGACCCGGCGTTCTTCGGGATCTCCCCGCGCGAGGCCCTCGCCATGGACCCGCAGCAGCGGCTCCTGCTGGAGACCTCCTGGGAGGCCTTCGAGCGCGCCGGCATCGACCCGGCCTCGCTGCGCGGCAGCCGCACCGGCGTCTTCGCCGGCCTGATGTACCACGACTACGCCGCACGGCTGTTCAGCGTCCCCGAGGAGGTCGAGGGCTTCCTCGGCAACGGCAGCTCCGGCAGCATCGCCTCCGGCCGGGTCGCCTACACCCTCGGCCTGGAGGGCCCGGCGGTCACCGTCGACACGGCGTGCTCCTCCTCGCTCGTCGCCGTGCACCTCGCCGTCCAGGCGCTGCGCGGCGGCGAGTGCACCCTCGCCCTCGCCGGCGGTGTCACGGTCATGTCGACCCCGGGCACCTTCACCGAGTTCAGCCGCCACCGCGGGCTGGCCGGCGACGGCCGCTGCAAGTCCTTCGCCGCCGCCGCCGACGGCACCGGCTGGGGCGAGGGCGCCGGCATGCTCGTCCTCGAACGACTCTCCGTCGCCCGCGCCAACGGCCACCCCGTCCTCGCCGTCATCCGCGGCTCCGCCGTCAACCAGGACGGCGCCAGCAGCGGTCTGACCGCGCCCAACGGCCCCTCCCAGCAGCGCGTCATCCGCGAGGCGCTCGCCGGTGCCCGGCTCTCGCCCACCCAGATCGACGTTGTGGAGGCCCACGGCACGGGTACGACGCTCGGCGACCCGATCGAGGCGCAGGCGCTGCTCGCCACCTACGGGCAGGACCGCCCGGAGGACCGGCCGCTGCTGCTCGGCTCCATCAAGTCCAACATCGGGCACACCCAGGCCGCCGCCGGCGTCGCCGGGATCATCAAGATGGTCATGGCGATGCGCCACGGCGCCCTGCCCCGGACCCTGCACGTGGACGAGCCCACGCCGAACGTGGACTGGTCGGAGGGCGCCGTCCGGCTGCTCACCGAGGCCGCGCCCTGGCCCGAGACCGGCGCGCCCCGCCGCGCGGGCGTCTCCTCGTTCGGCATCAGCGGCACCAACGCCCACACCATCATCGAGCAGGCCCCGGCTCCTGAATCGGCTCCGGAAACGGCTCCGGAACCCGCCTCGGCCCCGGACGCCGCCGCGCCCCTCGCCCCCGTGCCGCCGCTGTGGAACCTGTCGGCGAAGTCGCCGGCCGCCCTGCGCGCCCAGGCCGAGAAGCTGCGCGCGCACCTCACCGCCCACCCCGGGCCCCGCGCCGGGGACATCGCCTACTCGCTCGCGAGCGGACGCACCGACTTCGAGCACCGGGCGGTCCTCACGGCCGACGAGCCGGGCCTGGCCCGCGCGCTGGCGGCCCTGGCCGAACTGGGCCCGGAGGAAACGGCCCCGGGCGTCACCCGCGGCCGACCGGTCGCCGGCAAGTCGGCGTTCCTGTTCACCGGGCAGGGCAGCCAGCGTCTGGGCATGGGACGCGAACTCAACGAGACATACCCGGTGTTCGCCGCCGCACTCGACGAGGTGTGCCGCCACTTCGAACTGCCGCTGCGTGAGGTGGTGTTCGGGACGGACGCCAGTCTGCTGGACCGCACCGAGTGCGCCCAGCCGGCGCTGTTCGCGGTCGAGGTGGCGCTGTTCCGGCTCCTCGAATCGTGGGGTGTGAGGCCGGACTTCGTCGCCGGTCACTCCATCGGTGAGATCGCCGCCGCGCATGTGGCGGGTGTGTTCTCGCTGGAGGACGCGTGCGCCTTGGTCTCGGCGCGTGGTCGGCTGATGCAGGCGCTGCCGGCCGGTGGTGTGATGATTGCCGTCCAGGCTTCGGAGGACGAGGTTCGGCCGCTGCTGACCGACCGCGTGAGCATCGCGGCGGTCAACGGCCCGCAGGCCGTGGTCGTGGCCGGTGACGAGGACGCGGCGGTCGCGATCGCGGCCGAGTTCGAGACGCAGGGCCGCAAGACCAAGCGCCTTACGGTCAGTCATGCCTTCCACTCCCCGCACATGGACGGCATGCTGGACGCCTTCCGCGAGGTCGCGCGGGGGCTGACGTACCAGGCCCCGCGTGTTCCGGTCGTGTCGAACCTGACCGGCGCCCTGGTCACGGACGAGATGGGCTCGGCCGAGTTCTGGGTCCGGCACGTCCGGGAGGCCGTCCGCTTCCTCGACGGCATACGCGCCCTCGCCGACCGCAACGTCGTCCACTTCGTCGAGATCGGCCCGGACGCCGTCCTCTCGGCCCTCGCGCCGGCATGCCTGCCGGAGAACGCCGAGGACACGGCCGCCTTCGTGCCCCTGCTGCGGGCAGGCCGCCCCGAGACCGAGACGCTGACCGGCGCCCTCGCCCGGCTGCACGTGCGCGGCGCGGCCGTCGACTGGGCCGCCTACTACGCCGGCACCGGCTTCGAGCGCGTCGACCTGCCCACCTACGCCTTCCAGCGCGAGCCGTACTGGCTCGACGCCGGACGCCCCCCGGGTGACGTCTCAGCGGCAGGCCTGGGCACCGCCGGTCACCCGCTCCTCGGCGCCGCCGTCGCACTCGCCGACCTCGACGGCTTCCTGTACACCGGCCGGCTCTCGCTGGACACCCACCCGTGGCTCGCGGACCACGCCGTCATGGGTTCGGCCGTACTGCCCGGCAGTGCCTTCGTCGAGCTCGCCATCCGGGCCGGCGATCAGGTCGGCTGCGACCTCCTCGAGGAACTCACCCTGCACGCCCCGCTCGTCCTCCCCGAGCATGGCGGCGTCCAGGTGCAGCTCTGGGTGGGCGCCCCCGACGCCACCGGCCGCCGCCCCCTCGGCGTGCACTCCCGCCCCGAGCCCGCGGCCGACGGCTCCGACGCCGACAAGGCGGAGCCGGCGTGGACCCGGCACGCGGAAGGCGTCCTCGCGGTCGGCGCCCCGCAGCCGTCCTTCGCCCCCGAGACCTGGCCGCCGGCTGACGCCACACCCCTGCCCGTCGACGAGCTGTACGCCGGGCTCGCGGCCGCCGGACTCCACTACGGGCCCGCCTTCCAGGGCGTCCGCGCGGCCTGGTCGACCGCCGAGGCGACCTACGTGGAGATCGAGGGGGCCGACGAACAGCGCCCCGACACGGCCCTGTTCGGCCTGCACCCCGCACTGCTCGACGCCGCCCTGCACACCATCGGCCTGGCCGGGCTCGTCGAGAACACCGGGAGTGGCCGACTGCCCTTCTCCTGGACCGGCGTGGCCCTGCACGCCGTCGGCGCCGCCACGCTCCGCGTACGCCTCACGCAGGCCGGACCGGACGCTGTGTCCCTGGCCCTCGCCGACGGCACCGGACAGCCCGTCGCCGACATCGCCGCGCTCACGCTGCGCACCGTCTCCGCGGAGCAGTTGCACGCCGCGACGGGCGGCCCGCACGACCACCTGTTCCACGTCGCGTGGACCCCGCTGGCCTTGTCCGACACGGCCGATGCGGCTGACGCAGGTCCCCTGGTGCTGGACGGCCCGGACGCCGTGGACGCGCTCGAAGCCGCCCTCGACGCTGCCCTCGACGCGGGCGCCGATGCCGACCGGCCCGTGCCGGGCACCGTTCTCGTACGCCTCCCCGTCGAACCCGAGCTCACCCCCGAGGCCGTCCACACGGCCACGCACGGCACGCTCCGGCTGCTGCGGCGCTGGCTCGCCGACGACCGGCTCACCGACAGCCGGCTCGTCCTCCTGACCCGGGGCTCGGTCGCCGTCCGCACCGGCGACCGCGTACCCGACCCCGTTCACGCCGCCGTCTGGGGCCTGGTGCGTTCCGCGCAGTCCGAGCACCCGGGCCGCTTCGTCCTCGTCGACAGCGATGTGCCCCCGGCCGAGCTGTCCCCGACCGTCCTGCACGCCGCCCTCGCCTGCCCGGAGCCGCAGCTCGCCCTGCGCGAGGGCACCGCGCACGCACCCCGACTGGCCAGGGTCCCCTCCGGCACCGGCAGCCCGGCCGAGGCACCCGCGTACGAGCCCGAAGGCACCGTCCTGGTCACCGGGGCCGCCGGCACCCTCGGCCGACTCGTCGCCCGCCACCTCGTGGCCGTGCGCGGCGTACGGCACCTGCTGCTGCTGAGCCGCCGCGGCGACACCGCGCCCGGGGCCGCCGAGCTCACGCGCGAGCTGACCGAACTCGGCGCCGAGGTCACCTGGACGGCGTGCGACGCCGCCGACCGGGAGGCGCTCGCCGCCGCCCTGGCCGGCATTCCCACCGCCCATCCGCTCCGCGCGGTGGTCCACACCGCCGGTGTCCTCGACGACGGCGTGATCGAGTCGCTCACCCCCGAACGCCTCGACTCCGTCCTGCGGCCCAAGGCCGGCGCGGCCCTCCACCTCCACGAGTTGACCCGCGAACTCGACCTGTCGGCGTTCGTGCTCTTCTCCTCGGCCGCCGGTGTGTTCGGCGCGCCCGGCCAGGGCAACTACGCCGCGGCCAACTCCTTCCTGGACGCCCTCGCCCAGCACCGCCGAGCCCAGGGCCTCCCGGCCGTCTCCCTGGCCTGGGGCCTGTGGGAGGACACCGAGGGCATGGCCGGGTCCCTGGACCAGGCCGATCTGGAGCGGATGAAGCGCGGCGGCGTGCACGGACTCACCGCCGCCGACGGCCTCGCCCTCCTCGACCTGGCCGACGCCCTCGCCGCGACCGACACTGACACCGACACTGACACCGACACAGGCGCCGACACCGACACAGGCGCCGGCACGGGCGCGCTGCTCGTGCCGATGCGGCTGACCCTGCCCGCCGCCGGCACCCCCGTGGCCCCGCTGCTGCGCGGGCTGGTCCGTACCCCCGTACGGCGCTCCGCCGCGGCCGCCGGCGCTGCCGGGCCGGAGCTGTCCGCGCTCGAACAGCGCCTGCTCGGCCTCGACGCCGCCGGGAGGGAGCAGCTGCTCCTCGACCTCGTCCGCGGGCACGTCGCCGATGTGCTCGGCCACGGCAGCCCGGACGCCGTCGAGCCCGAACACGCCTTCAGCGAGCTGGGCTTCGACTCCCTCACCGCCGTCGAACTCCGCAACCGCCTGGGCGCGGCCGTCGGCCGCCGACTGCCCGCCACGCTGGTCTTCGACTACCCGACCTCCCTCGTCCTCGCCCGCCACCTGGCCGCCGAACTCGGCGCGGACCAGGCCACCACCTCCGTCCCCGCCTCCGCGGCCACTGCCGCGCACGGGCCCGGCGGCGACGATCCGATCGCCATCGTGGCGATGAGCTGCCGTTACCCCGGCGGGGTCACCACTCCCGAGGAACTGTGGCGGCTGCTGGACAGCGGCGGCGACGCCATCACCGGCTTCCCCACCGACCGGGGTTGGGACGTCGAGGCCCTGTACCACCCCGACCCCGACCACCCCGGCACCTCGTACACCCGCCACGGCGGCTTCCTGCACGACGCCGCCGGGTTCGACCCGACGTTCTTCGGGATCAGCCCGCGCGAGGCGGTCGGCACCGACCCCCAGCAGCGCCTGCTGCTGGAGACCACCTGGGAGGCCTTCGAGCGGGCCGGCATCGACCCCGCCTCCGTGCGCGGCAGCCGGACCGGCGTCTTCGCCGGTGTGATGTACCACGATTACGCCGCCCTGCTGGAGGGCTCGGCTGACGGTGCCGACGGCTCGCTGGGCTCCGGCAGTACGGGGAGCATCGCCTCGGGGCGCGTCTCGTACACCTTCGGCCTCGAAGGCCCGGCCGTCACCATCGACACCGCCTGTTCCTCCTCGCTGATCGCCCTGCACATGGCGGTCCAGGCCCTGCGCACCGGCGAGTGCGACCTGGCGCTGGCCGGCGGTGTCACCGTGATGGCCACCCCGGGCACGTTCGTCGGCTTCAGCCGGCAGCGCGGCCTGTCGGTCGACGGCCGCTGCCGCGCCTTCTCGGCCGATGCCGACGGTACTGGGTGGGGTGAGGGTGTCGGCATGCTGCTCGTGGAGCGGCTGTCCGATGCCCGTCGCAACGGTCACCCGGTGCTGGCCGTGGT
>NZ_JBWKDT010000053.1:27743-37535 GCF_056435785.1 Streptomyces sp. NPDC043870 | reverse complement strand
GGGGGTGGAAGAGAAGCCGGTTCGCTTTTCCACCCACGCTCACAAACACTTCCAAGCCCCGGCCCCCCCCCCCCCCCCCCCCGCCCCCCCCCCCCCCCCCCCCCCCCCCCACCCCCGGGCAGTTCACGCCGCCACGGTCAGCGCGTCCTCACCGTGCGGAGGCGGCCCGGTCTCCTGCGCACCGCAGGGCCGGTCGGCTTCGTACAGCAGGTCGGCCAGCGCCGCGCGTGCCCGGGCGACCCGGGAGCGCACCGTACCGACGGGACAGCGGCAGAGCGCCGCCGCCTCCGCGTACGGCAGCCCGACCAGCTGCGTCAGCACGAACGCTTCACGCCGCTCCTCCGGGAGCGCCGCCAGCAGTTCGGCCAGCGCCACGCCTTCCTCGAAGCCGGGCAGGCCGCGCGGCTGTGCGTGTTCGACAGCCGTCTGCCAGTCGGCGGTGTCCGCCGGCCGGGGCCGGGCGGCCGCGTGGCGCAGGCTGTCGACGACGGTCCTGCGCGCGATGGTCAGCAGCCAGGTGCGTGCCGACGAACGCCCCTCGAAACGGTGCAGGCTGCGCAGCGCCCGCAGGAAGGTGTCCTGGGTCAGGTCGTCGGCGGCCTGGGGATCGGCGCTCAGGTACGCCACGTACCGCCATACGTCGCGGTGCAGCGCCCGGACGAAGCGTTCCACCGCTTCGGGGTCGCCACCGCGGGCGTCCAGGGCCCAGTTGGTGACGGCGTCTTCGCCGTGTGTTCGGGGGTGGTGCTCGGTGCCACGGGGCGGGCAGGGCAGGGCAGACGTCATCGCCTCAGGTCCCTCTCGGTGTCCAGGGATTCCGGCGCGCGGTGGGACGCACGGCCGGTACTCGTGTCGTACGGCCGCGCCTTCGGGCGGGGCCGGGGGAAGCCGGCTGTCAGAGGACAGCGGGTACGACAGGAGGCCCTCGTGAGGTGATGGCGAAGACGAGCAGTTGCAGGCGCGGAGCGCGTGCGTCGGCGTCCCGGCGGCGGCGCGGACGGCGGGGGCGGCGCGGGAGCGCGGACAGGCGGAGCAACAGGAGCCGCAGAGATACGGCGAGCCGGCCGGCGAGGCCGCCCAGCACGCGGAAGGCACCGCGCATGCGGGTGGCGGCACGGACACGGGTCGCGGCCCGCTCTCCCTGGGCGAGCCACATCCCGGACAGGAGAGCGGCCAGCGCGTGCGCGGCGAACATGCCGAGGGGCGACATGCCTGCCATGTGCTGGCCGGTGGCCGCGATGTCGTGGGCCATGCCGGCCATGTCGTGGGTCATGCCGGCCATGTCGTGCGCGACCGTGACATCGGCCGGACCGGCCATGTGGTGATGGACAGCCACGTGGCCGTCCATGGCGAGGCCGTCCATGCCGTGGCCGTGCATGGGGAGGTCGTCCATGCCGTGGCCGTCCACGGCGGTGCGGGCGGGTGTCTGCACCGTGCCACATGTGACATATTGCGCCCACTGCCGGGCCAGCGACGGACCGCCGGGCAGCGCCGGACGGGCCGCTGCCTGAGCGAGTGAGAAGCCGGCGTGCAGCAGTGCCTGCGCCGCCACCGCGGCCGATGTGACCAGGAGCGGGCCGCGTTCACGCCGGGCGAGTCCCCAGGCCCCGGCGGCCGTCAGGACGAGCCCTCCCGCCACGGCCCCCAACGGGACCGCGGTGTCGGACATGACGGCATGCCCCAGGGCCGTGAGCAGCGCGCAGACGGCCGCGAACATCACGGCCCGAATCGCTCGCGTACATCGCCCTGTCGTCATGGCGGCCTCATCCTTGCATCCGCTCCACGGATTTCCACCCGCCGGTTACGGAAAAGGCCGCGCGCGCAGCTCAGCTGATCGGCTGTGACACAGCACACAACACTCCCGGGGAACTCGCCTGCCTGTCCACACGACTCCTGACGGGGCCTCATCAGGCTCCGTCCTGCCCCGTCCTGCCCGGGCACGACAGCGGGACACGGCAGCGAGACATGGCAACGGGACACGGCAGCGGAGGGCATGTGGGGACCAAACCGGGGACCATACAGAGCGACGGTCCGCCCGGCGCGGGTGGCGGTGCGGCCGGGGCGCCACTGACGGCGCTGCTGACCTGCGCCATGGCCTTCTCGATGATGCAGCTGTTCCTGCTCGGTGCGCTGGGCCCCCGGCTGGTGGACGCCCTCGGCATCTCCCCCACCGTGCTGGGCCTGACGACGACGGTCGGCTTCGGCGCCGCGGCTCTCCTCTCCCCGCTGGGCGGGCGGCTGGTGGACCGCGCGGGCCCGAGGCGCAGCCTGGTCGCCCTGCTGCTGGTGACGGCGATCGCACTGGCACTGATCGGTTCGGCGTCCGGTGCCGGACTGCTGCTCGGGGCGGTGGCGCTCGGTGGCCTGCCGCAGGCGCTCGCCAACCCGGCGACGAACAAGGCGATCCTGGCCGCCGTGCCACCCGAGCGGCGCGGGCCGGTCACCGGGATGAAGCAGTCGGGTGTGCAGCTGGGCGCGTTCGTCGCGGGGCTGCCGCTGGCGGGGCTCGCCGCGGTGGCCGGATGGCGGGCGGCGGTCTGGACGGCGGCTGCCGCGGCGGTGGCCGCGGCCGCGTGGTCGGCGCAGGCCCTGCCGCCCGATCCGGCTCCGCCGGCCCCCGGGCTGCGGTCCTCCCTGGTCCCCCGTGACACCGTGGCCTGGCTGCTGTTCTTCTCGCTGCTGCTCGGCGGCGGCATCGCCTCCGTGAACACCTATCTCGCGCTCTACGGCACGGAGCACCTACGGCTCTCCGCCACGCCGGCCGCCGCGCTCGTGGCCGTGCTCGGCATCGCGGGCATTGCGGGCCGCATCGGCTGGTCGAAGGTCGCCGGCGCGCCGGGACGCGCCCGCCGGCTGCCCGGGCTGCTGGCGTTCGGCGCCGTCGCGGCGGCACTCGTCCTGGCCGGTTCCTCGCGGTTGCCGGCCCTCGTCTGGGCTGCGGCGGTGGCCGTCGGCGTGTTCGCGGTGTCCGCCAACGCCGTCTCCATGGTGCTGGTCATGCAGCGCTCCGCGCCCGGCCGGGCGGGACAGGACTCCGCGCTCGTCTCGGCCGGGTTCTTCGCCGGCTTCGCCCTGGCGCCGCCGCTGTTCGGCCTGCTGGCCGCGGACGGCCGATGGACCACGGGCTGGCTGCTGGTCGCAGCGGAGTTCGCGGGTGCGGCGGTCGTGGCGGTGGTGTGGGCGGTACGCGACGGCACCCGCAACGGCCAGGAACGAAACAGCCAGGCATGAGACGGCCAGGATTGAACGGCGGGCATGACTGGGCCGGCCCGGCCCTGAACGCCGTCCTGGCAAGGGTCGCCCGCACCCGCGCCGAGACCGGCGACCGCTTCCCCCTCCACGCCGATCCGACGAGCGCCCGCTGGACCACCACGGCCCGCGGATCCTGGACGGGAGGATTCTGGGCCGGGCTGCTGTGGCTGCGAGCCCTGCGCACCGGCGCCCCGGCGGACGCCGCCGCGGCCCAGGAGTGCACGCTCCGCCTGGAACCGTGGCTGACGTCGGACACCGCGACCCGCGGTCTGATCCTCTGGTACGGCACGGCACTTGCCCTGCCGCCCGCAACCGCCGGTTGCGAAGCCCTGACCGACGCGAGCGGCTCGTCTCCGAGCAGCCCGTCTCCGAGCAGCCCGTCTCCGAACGACCCGTATCCGAGCGCTTCATCTCCGAACGGCCCGCTTCCGACCGGCCGGACGAACGGTCGGGCGCACGGCCCGGGTTCGCACTCCGCTGCGGAGCCCCCGGCCGGCGCCGACCTGTGCCGGCCGGGCGGAACACCCGGCGGCCACACCCATGATCTACGGCAGCGTGGGGCCGCGGCTCTCCTGCAGGACTTCGATCAGGAACTGGGCCTCGTGCCCTGGGGCGAGGCGTTCGGCGGGCCGCGGCTGCGGGCGCGGGCGGACGCCGTCCCCGGAGTCGTACAGCTGCTGGCCTGCGCCGGACCGGAAGGGCGGGCCGCCGCCGCATCGCATCTGCGGCAGCATCTGGACCTCTGCGCGCAATCGCCGTGTTCCGCCTGGGAGTTCGGCCCGCAGGAGGCGACCTGGTCCCCGCTGCCTGCGCCCGCCCCGGGGTGGAGCCGGGGCCGGGCATGGCTGTTGCTCGCGGCGGCCGACGGGCTGCGGCACCTCGGCGGAACGGCCTGGCATCCCGCTCTCGCGGAGCTGGTCGCGGCCGCGGTGGACCCGTCCGCTGCGCCGGTCCCGCCCGCGGATTCGGCACGGCCCGACGGACCACTGGACACCTCCGCCGCGGCCATCACCGCGGTCGCCCTGCTCAAGCTTGCCGACGAGCCCTACGAGCCCTACGAGCTCCACGACATCCACGGCCTCCACGAGCCCGACGATTCCGCCGGGTCCGCCGGGTCCGCCGGGTCCGCCGGGTCCGCCGGGTCCGCCGACAAGTCCTACGGGCCGGCCTCCCGGCAGCTGCTGAAGTCCCGCGCGGCGGACATCCTCCAGCGGCTCGCCATGGTGCACATGACCACGGACGGCCGACTGCTGGACGGCTGCTACGACGCCGGCAGCGGCGCTGCGGACGGCACCGCGGACGGCATCGCCATCCGCCACGAGCTCATCTGGGGATCCTTCTTCTTCGCTTACGGACTCGCCGCGCTGACCGGCCTCGTGGACGTCCACGCCGTGTGACCCCGTGACGACGCCTGACCCCGTGACGACGTCTGCCGTCCCGTCACGGCTCTCGCAGGACCCTGCCCGCCACGGACACGATGTGGAGTTCGTCGGGACCGTCGAGGATCCGTGCCGTCCGGCCCGTGCGCAGCAGAGCGGGCAGCGCCGTGTCCGGTCCGAGGCCCGCCGCGCCGTGGACCTGGACGGCCGCGTCCGCGACCTGGTGCAGCATGCGTGCGGCAGCGACCTTTGCGAGGCCCACCTCCACATGCGCGTCACGTCCGGCAGCGATCCGCGCGACCGCCTCGTACACAAGGGGGCGTGTCGTGCGCAGCGCGAGCAGGGCGTCGAAGACGTGCTGCTGGACCAGTTGGAGCTGGGCGAGTTGTCCCTTCGACCGGGTGCGCGCGACGGCCCGGTCGCGCATGAGTGCGTACGCGCGCCGCGCCTGGCCGAGCCAGCGCAGACAGCGCAGGGTTCGGCCGAGCTGGAGACGCTCGGCGGCGATGTCGAGGGCCTGGCCCGGTGAGCCCAGCACATGGTCGTCGGGGACGGCCACCCCGTCGAACTCGATCTCGAATTGGCCGCCCGCCCCGAGCACGGGCAGTTCGCGGACGACGCGGAAGCCGGGCGAGCTGGTGGGGACGAGGAGGAGGGAGAGGCCTGAGCGGTCACCGGGCGAGCCGTCCGTCCGGGCCAGTACGGTCACCAGGTCGGCGCTGCCCGCTCCCGTGACGAACCATTTCCGCCCGCTCACGATCCAGCCGCCGCCGGGCCGGCGTACGGCCGTGGTGGCGGTCAGGAACGGGTCCGTGCCAGGGGTTTCGGGCTCGGTCATCGCATAGCAGGTGCGCAGCTCCCCGGCGGTCAGCCGCTTCGGGTACCGGTCGCGCACGTGGGACGTGCCGTGCCGGGTGAGCATGAGCACGTCCAGGAGGGGGGCGGAGCCCAGCACCGACGGCCCGTGATCGCTGGCCCCTTCCGCCTCGGCGACATGCGCGTACGAGGCCAACGGGAGCCCCTGGCCGCCGAGTTCGACGGGCAGTGGCAGCGCCCAGAGCCCGGCCCGGCGGGCGCCGTCCTGGAGTTCGCGCAGGGTCGCTGCGGCCGCCGGGCCGCCCGTGTCCAGTTCCGGCTCGTGCGGCATGACCCGTCCGCTCACGTACCCGGCGACCCGGTCCCGTACGTCCCGCACATCGTGCGGGCACTCCGGCAGTCCGCGCTCCGCGTCCGTCACCCTGCGCACGTACATCACTCCAACCGTCCGGGAACCAAAGGGAACAGCTGTCCGACTGCCTGTCCCGTGGAACTGGTCGGGTGCGTGTGCTCCCGGGTTCCCGCGAGGAGAGGAGAAGCGACGCATGGCGTCACCAGCGACCACTCGGCGGGCTCAGCCGCTCGAGGGCCTTCGTACGCGGCAGGGACCGGAAGACCCGGCGGGGCCGCGTGCCTGCGCGGAGCTCGTCGCCGGACATCTGCGGCTGCTCGGCGCGGAGCCGAAGCCGACGGCGGGGGCGGGGGCCGGCGGCGAAGTGGCGGCCTCCGGCTCCGCGCTCACCGTCGAAGGCCCTGGTTTCGCGCCCGTCACGGCTCGCATGACCTGGGCCGATCCGGTCCGCACCGCCGACATCACCGACGAGGCCACCGCCCAGGCCGCGACCGGGATCATGGCGGTGCACGGCCGCAGGGACAGCGCCCCGCGGGGACTCGCGGCCGACTACGCGTCCACCGCCACCGCCGTCCTCACCGTGCAGGGTGTGCTCGCCGCGCTCGTCGGCCAGGCGCGCGGCCGGACCGTCACCGAGGTGGCGACTTCCGTGGACCGGGCGGGGCTGCTGACGGTGTCCCAGTATCTGGCCGCCGCCGGGGCGGAGGAGCCCGAGGCGGCCGCACTCTCGCCCGGCGGGCCGCCGTTCACGTCCTGCGACGGCACGGTCTTCGAGCTGGAGACGTTGGACCCCGGTGCCTGGGCGATGTTCTGGCGGTCGCTGGACGCCCCGGAGGACGCGATACGGGCGGGCTGGCGTCCCTTCCAGTTCCGGTACGCGACCGCCTGCGCGCCCTTCCCGGACGCCCTGCACAGCACGGCCCGTACGCAGCCGTGGCAGCGGATACGGCAGGCGGCGGCCGGCTCCGGCGCCCAGGTCTGCGCGCTGCGGCCGCTGTCCTCGTACGACATCCCGGACGGGCCGCCGTGGACGCTGACGCCGTACGGCTCCGGCCCTGTCCCGTCCGCCCTCCCGCTCCCGCTCCCGCCCGGCACGCGGGAGCTGCCTCTCGCCGGGCTCACCGTGCTGGAGGCCGGGCGCCGTATCCAGGCGCCGCTCGCCGCGCATCTGCTCGGACTGCTCGGGGCGGACGTGGTGCGTGTCGAGCCGCCCGGTGGCGACCCGTTGCGCGGTATGCCGCCGGCCTGTTCCGGAGTGTCCGCCCGCTGGCTCGCGCTCAATCGCGGGAAGCGGGCCGTCGAGGCCGACATCAAGTCGGCGACGGGCCGGGCCGTTCTGCGGACGCTGGCCGCGGAGGCCGATGTGTTCCTGCACAACTGGGCGCCGGGCAAGGCGGCTCAGCTCGGGCTCGACCACGAGGACCTGGCGGCGGTGAACCCGGCGCTGGTCTACGCGTACACGGGCGGCTGGGCCGGACGGCTGCCGGACGCGCCCATGGCCACCGACTTCATGGTGCAGGCACGCACGGGCGTCGGCGAGGCCGTACGCCCCGCCGACGAGCCGCCGGTCCCCTCGCTGATGACCCTGCTCGACGTCCTGGGCGGGCTGCTCGGCGCGGAAGCGGTGCTCGCCGCGCTCCTGCTGCGTGAGCGCACCGGGCACGGCGTGCGCGCGGACTCCTCCCTGCTGGGTGCGGCCGAACTCCTCACGGCGCCCGCCCTGGCACGGCTCACCGCCGGGCGCGCGGCACGCCACCAGGCCGGTTTCCGCCGCCCTCTGCGTGCCGCCGACGGCTGGATCGCACCGTCCGACGCGTGCGCTGCCGTGGCATCGGCGTACGACGTGGGCGCACTGACGACCGCCCAGGGCGTCGAGCTGCTGCGCGCGCACGGCCTCGCGGCGACGGCGGTCGCGGACGTGACGGCTCCGGCGTACCCGAACACGCCGCCGCTCCCGGCAGACCCGGCCGACCCGCCCAGCCCACCGGCCGAGCCGACCGCACCATCCGAAGCAACCGCACCATCCGAAGCGACCGTGCCGACCGCGCCATCCGCAGCGGCCCAGGCGGACGCCGCCGCTGACACCACCGGCACCACCACCGGCACCACCGGCACGGGCACGGGCACCAGCGCCGGCACGGGCACCTCGCCCTGCGGGCCCGGCCTTCTCTCCGACCCCCGGTTCGCCTCCGGCATCACCCGCGACACGCACGGCGCCCCCGTCGTCCCTTCCCCCTGGAGCTTCGTATGACCGCCGCACTGCGTGATCTGCTCCCCGCCGAGCTGCGCCGTTCCTGGGCCGCCGACGGCAGCTATCCCGACCTCGACCTCTACAGCCTCTTCCGCGCCCACCGGTTCACCGAGATCCACCGCACCGCCGTGATCGACGCCAGAGGGACGCTCTGTTACACCGCGCTCGACCGCAAGGTGCGATGTCTGGCCGCCGGTCTCGCCGAGGCCGGCATACGCGCGGGTGAGGTCGTCGGCGTACAGCTGCCCAGCGGGCGGAACGCCGTCATCGCCGATCTCGCACTCGCCGCGCTCGGCGCCGTCGCCCTGCCGTTCCCCGTCGGCCGCGGCGGCCGGGAGGCCGGGAGCCTGCTGCGGCGCTCGGAGGCGGTGGCCGTCATCGCCGCCGTCGAGCACCGTGGCTGCGGGCACGCCGCCGAACTGGCCGCGCTCGCGCACCGGCTGCCCGCCCTGCGCACCGTGATCGCGGCGGGACCCGGCGACATCCCCGACGGCGCCCTGTCGTTCTCCGCGCTGCTGCGTACGGACGCGAGCGGGTTCGGTGCCGCGCGGCCCGACCCCGACGGAGCGGCCCGCATCCTGGTCTCCTCCGGCTCGGAGGCGGAACCGAAGATGGTCGCGTACTCGCACAACGCGCTGGCCGGCGGCCGGGGCAACTTCCTCGCCTCGCTCCTGCCGGAGAGAACCCCGCCGCGGTGTCTGTTCCTCGTGCCGTTGGCCACCGCCTTCGGCTCCAACGGCACCGCGGTCACCCTCGCCCGGCACGGGGGCACCCTGATCCTGCTCGACCGTTTCACACCGGAGGCGGCGATCGAGGCGATCAGGGAGCACCGGCCGACGCACGTCCTGGGCGTGCCCACGATGATCCGCATGATGCTCGACCATCTCGACGGCACCGGCGAGGCGCTCCCCGCGCCGACGGCGCTGGTCCTCGGCGGCGCCCCGCTGGACGCGGTGACCGCGGCGGACGCCCAGCGCGCCTTCGGCTGCCCGGTCGTGAATCTGTACGGTTCGGCGGACGGCGTGAACTGCCATACGGGCCTCGACGGTGAGCCCGTACGCGCTTCGGGGCAGGGCGTGCTGGCCGGGCGCCCCGACCCCCTCGTCGCCAGCATCCGGATCGTGGGGCCCGATATGGCGGACATGCCTCCCGGCCGTACCGGCGAGATCATCGCGAGGGGCCCGATGACCCCGCTCTGCTACGTCGGCGCGCCCGAACTGAACACCCGCTACCGCACCCCCGACGGCTGGGTGCGCACCGGCGACCTCGGCCTGCTGGACGAGGAGGGCATGCTCCATGTCGTAGGGCGCCTCAAGGACGTGGTCATCCGCGGTGGCGCCAACATCAGCCCGGCCGAGGTGGAGCGGGAGCTCGCGACGCATCCGGCGGTCCGGGACGTGGTGTGCGTCGGCGCGGCCGACGCGCTGATGGGCGAGCGGCTCGCCGCCTGCGTCGTACCCCGTGGGCGTCGGATCCCCACGCTTGACGAGCTGTGTGCGCATCTGACCGCACGCGGGCTCGAGCGCCGCAAGCACCCGGAGCATCTGCTGGTGGTGGCGGAGCTGCCGTTGACGCCCGCGGGCAAGCCGGACCGTACGGCGCTGCGGGAGCGGGTCGTCGCCGGAGTCCGCGCACACTGACAGAACTGCGGGGGGGGGGGGGGGGGGGGGGGGGGGGGGGGGGGGGGGGGGGGGGGGGGGGGGGGGGGGGGGGGGGTGGGGGGGGGTGCGTCGCCGGTGGAG
>NZ_JBWKDT010000053.1:0-27733 GCF_056435785.1 Streptomyces sp. NPDC043870 | reverse complement strand
TCTGTAGCGTTTGGGGGTGCGGTTTCCGGCGTGCCCCCCCCCCCCCGAAACCGAAGCGGGGCCCCCCCCCCCCCCCCCCCCCCCCCCCGCAGGTCAGCTCGCGCCCAGCGCCTTCTTCAGCTCCGTTGCCGCTCCGCGGTACACCGCGAGCAGATCGAGGTCCTCACCGGGGTAGTTGACGATCGTGATCTGCCGGGCGCCCGAGTCAGGCAGCACCGTGCCCGTCGACATGTGGGCGTTCTCCAGGACGTACGCGGGCTTCTTCGCGGACAGTTCGGCCAGCTGCCTGGGGGTGACCGCGTCGGGTCCGTACGTCCCCACCACGTTCGCCCCGGCCAGCCGGGCCGACCAGGCCGTGAACACCTGGGTGACGACGGTGGGCTGCTTGCTCGCCGGCCAGGCGCTCTTCACCTCCGCGGCGAGCTTGCCGTACTCCGTCGCGAAGGCGGTGTTCCACTTCGCCGCGGCGGGCTCGGTGCCGAACAGCTTCCCCAGCCGGGTCACTTCGGCCTTCGCCTTCTCGGCATCGTTGTCGAGGGCGACCTCGACGAGTTCGGCGTCGGACCCGGCCGCCTCCTTGATCTTCTCGGCGTACGGCTCGAACGGCGCGTACAGCACGAAGTCGGCCGCGGCGACGGCGGCCAGGTCGGACGGCTTCGGGTCGTAGTCGGGGGCGTGGTGCACGGACTTCGGGACGATCACCTTGACGTCCTCGGCACCGGCGGCCTTGGCGAAGGCCCCTTCCCAGGTGGTCGTGGCGACCACCACGGGCTTGTCCTTCTCCCCCTTCGCGGACGAGGATGAGCCGGAGTCGCCGCCGCAACCCGTGACCAGGGCGAAAGAGGCCGTCAGTGCGGTCAGTGCGACGAGGAGGGAAGGGAAGCGGACGCGGGTGCGCGCCATGAGCTGATTCTCCGTTCAGGGACGAGATGGACGGCGAGGACCGCGGCCCCCGCCGTCAGGACGAGGACCGGGCCGGGCGGCAGGTCCAGCCAGAGGGCGGTCAGGAAGCCGGCGAGATTGACGACGACCCCGATGCCGACCGCCCATGCGGTGATGGACTTCAGGGAGTCGCCCAGGCGCCGGGCGGCGAGCGCGGGCAGCAGGGTCAGGGCGTCGACGAGCAGCGCGCCGGTGAGCTTGATCGCCCCGGCGACGGCCACGGCGACAAGGACCAGCAGCACGAGGGTGAGGCCGCGCACGGCGACGCCCGAGCAAGCGGCGAGCTCGCGGTCGTAGAGCAGCAGAGCGAGTTCGCGCCGGCGCCACCACAGCAGGGCGGGTACGACGACGGCGAGCGTGCCGAGCACCACGAGGTCGGCCGTGCCGACGGACAGGATCGATCCCCAGAGCAGCGCGAACGCGCCGGCGGCGTTGACGCCGGAGACCGCGAGCACCAGCAGCGCCGCGGCGATGGCGAGGCTCATGAGCAGGCCCATCGCTCCGGAGAGCCCGCCGGGGGTGCGGGCCAGTGGCGCCACTCCCGCCCCGGCCAGTGCGCAGGCCAGCAGGGCGCACAGCATCGGATCGAGGCCGGTGAGCATGCCGACCGCGATACCGAGCAGGGCCACATGCATCATCGCGAACCGGACCGGCATGATGTCCAGTCCGACGATCACGACGCCGACGACGGGCAGTCCGACGGCGGCGAGCAGCAGCGCGAGGCCCGCGCGCTGCACCGGGACGAGCTGCAGCAGTGCGCCCACGTCGGCGGTGGCGAGGCTCAGGGGAGTCATGTGGCCTCCCTGAGCCGTCCCGCGGCCATCTCCAGTACGCGGTCGCAGCGTTCGGCCATCGCCCGGTCATGGGTGACGACCAGCAGGGTGACCGGCAGTTCGGCGAGCAGATCGGCGGCCTGCTCCTGACCGTTGAAGTCGAGTGCCGCGGTGGGCTCGTCGGCGAGGAGCACACCCGCCCCGGCTGCGACACAGCCGACCGCCCTGGCCAGGTACATGCGCTGCAACTGGCCGCCGGACAGAGTGTGCAGCGGGCGTCCGGTCAACGGGCCGACACCGAGCCGATCCGCGGCACGCACCGCTTCCGGACCTTCCCCGCTGCTGTCCAGCAGCTCGCCCGCGAGCAGCGGGAACCGTCCCGCCGCCGGCTTCTGCGGGATCCAGGCGCAGGCCCGGCGCCGCCAGGCACGGCCTGCGGCCGACGCGGCGTCCCTGCCGCCCACCAGGATCTCGCCGGCCAGCGGGTGGTGCAGGCCGAGCACGGCTCGTACGAGTGTGGTCTTGCCCGATCCGTTGGTGCCGGTCAGCGCCACGCGCTCGCCCGCGGCGACGTCGAGGTCGACATCGCACACCGCGTTCACGCTGCCGTGCCGGCAGCGCACTGCTCGCATCCGGACATCCAGTCCGCCCAACACGTCCTCCAGGCCTCCACTTCCCACCGCGACCGATGTGCCGGGCGGACCCGGGCCCGCGCGGACCCGGCTCGGCAGTAGTCGGACGTGGAGGCGGCCCGGTTCCCGCGTGCGAGTGACTTTGGCGTCGTGCGGCAGGTGCCCTCGTACGGCACCTTGCCCTCGTACGACGCCTTCCCACCGGTCCGACCAGTCGGTATGTTCAACACGGTCCAGGGGGTTCAGGCGGTTCAGTCAGTCCAGGCAGTCCAGGCAGTCCAGGCAGTCCAGTCATTCCAGGCAGTTCAGGTGGCGCACGACGGAGTACGGAGGGGCCATGACCGAGACCGGGGCGCAAATCGAGGGCTACTGCGACGAACGATTCTCCGCGGTGCGCACCGTGTTCGAGGAGAACTTCCGCGAACGCGGCGAACTGGGTGCCGCCGTCGCCGTACAGGCCGGCGGCGAGACCGTCGTCGACCTGTGGGGCGGCTGGGCCGACGCCGCGCGGAGCCGGCCGTGGGAGCGGGACACGGTGGTCAACGTGTGGTCGACGACAAAGGGACCGACCGCGCTCTGCGCACACATCCTCGCCGACCGCGGGCTGCTGGATCTGGATGCCCCGGTCGCCTCGTACTGGCCGGAGTTCGCCGCGGCCGGCAAGGACACCATCCCGGTCCGCCAGCTCCTCTCGCACCGCGCGGGCCTCTCCGGGCTGCGCGAGCCGCATTCACTCGCCGACCTGTACGACTGGAACCTGACCACCGCCCGGCTGGCCGCGACGGAGCCCTGGTGGGAGCCCGGCACCCGGTCCGGCTACCACGCCATGACGTACGGCTTCCTCGTCGGCGAGGTGGTACGGCGCATCACGGGCCTGCTGCCCGGCGCGTTCCTGCACCAGGAGGTGACCGGGCCGTACGGCATCGACTTCACGATCGGCCTCCCGGAGAAGGAGGCGGACCGCGCCGCCGAGCTGGTGCATCCCCCGGCCGCCGTCACCAGCGAACAAGCCGCGGTCTTCGCCCAGTTGGAGCCCGCGGCCCTGGCCGCGCTGATCAACCCCGGTGTGGGCGCCGTCGAGGCGAACACCCCTCAGTGGCGCGCCGCCGAGATCCCGGCGGCCAACGGGCACGGCACCGCCCGTGCGGTCGCCGCGCTGTACGGGATCTTCGCCTCGGGCGGGCTGCTCGGCGAACACCGCGTCCTCTCCCCCGAGTCCGCGGAGCGGGTCCGCGAGGGCCAGGGGCCATGCCGGGACCTCGTACTCGGCGCGGGCTTCCGGCATGAGACGGAGGTGGCTCTCGGCCTCTGGCTGAGCGGCCCGAACGGCTCATACGGCCCCAACCCGCGGGCCTTCGGCCACGACGGCTTCGGCGGCTCCTGCGGGCTCGCGGACCCGGAGGCGGCCGTGCCGGGCGTGCCGGGCCTGTCGGGCGTGCCGGGTCTGTCGATGGGATACGTGATGAACCGCATGGGGCCGCACATCGCGGACGACCCGCGCAAGATGGCGCTGGTCGAGTCCGTCTACAGCGCGCTGCGTTAGGGACAGCACCCATCTCTGTCCCCGGGGCCGCCCGGCGCGTCACGCGAGCGCCATGATCACCGCCCGCGCCCGGCGCACGGCTGTCCGCTCCGGTCGGTCAGCGGTGGCTCAGTACGTTGACCACACGCCCGTTGGGATCGCGGACGAAGAAGCGGCGCACTCCCCACTCTTCGTCCTGCAGGGGGTGCACGATCTCCGCGCCGCTGTCCCGCACGACCGCGTAGGCCGCGTCGACATCGTCCACCTCGACGCTCAGGTCGGGCGTGACGGGTGCGGTCCTGTCGCTGGTCATCAGGCTGATCTGGGCCTCCGGGCGGGCCGGGGCCGCGAGCGTCAGGATCCAGCCGTGGTTCATGACCTCCTCGAAACCCAGCAGGCCGTAGAACTCCCGGCTCTCCTGCACGGCCTCCGACCGGATGTTGGGGACGACACGACGCACGACCATCGATGACTCCAAGTGAGACGGGTAAGCACGAGTGAGCGTGAATGAGATTGAACGCGGCTGAACGCGAACGGACGCGCCTTCACGCCTTCCCTCGAGTAATTACGGAACACCCGTAGTTCGCACATATGGCTCCGGTTCGGCACACGTGCCTCGCAGCACCCCCGTCCCACGACGCACATACGGACAGCACCGCTGGTGCACGCGGCACGGAAGGGCCGCCCCACCGAGGGGGCGGCCCCGGGGACCGCGTCAGGCCCAGCGCGGGTCGCGGCCACTCGCCGCCAGCGCCTGGTCGAACGGGGAGGCGCCGGCAGGCGCTTCGAGTGCCGGGCCGTAGCCGCCGGTGCTGCGCGCCCGGTCGGCGATCCGCTCGACGACACCGAGCACGGCCTTCTGCGTGCCGGCACCGACGGGGAAGGAGCGGCCGATGGCGCGGGCCAGGTCCCAGCCGTGCAGGGCCAGTTCCTCCAGGGTGACGGCGGCCGCGAACTCGGCCGGCATCTCACCGGGACCGAAATCCGTCGTGCCCTCGTACGCGGCCGGATCGGCCCACGCCGCGGCGGCGGCGAGCGCCAGAGCCGCGACGTTCTCCGGGTCGCCGGGGACGGGCGCGGGATCGGCGGGGCGCGGCTGCTTACGGGCGGCGCGCCCGGAGTCCGCGAGGGTCCCGGCGAGATGGCCGAGGAGGTCGGCGACGGTGAACCGCTCGCAGGGGGTTCGGGCGTCGAGCTGCTCGGGGCGGACGGCGCGGGCGGTGCCGGCGAGGGCGGTGGCGAGTTCGTCGATGTGGTCGTGCATGGGGTGCTCCAAGTCCTGGTTATCGGAGGTCAGACGGTGAAGAAGGGGGTGCGCTCGCCCGTCTCGGCGTACTTCTTGAGTACGGGGAAGAGCGCGGCCCAGGTGGCCGCGGTGTGGCGGAAGTGGTCGTCGACGGCGGGGAAGCCCTTGTGGTCGAAGCGCAGGACGCTGCCGTCGCCGGTGGCCCCGACGTCGTAGACGACCTCGGTGCCGACCCAGTCCTCCGGTCCGGCGAGGACCTTCAGCGCGAGACGCCGGCGCACGGCGGCCTCGCCCGCCGCGCCAATCTCGCCCGCCTCGCCGACCTCTGCGGCCTCGGTGACCTCTGCGGCCTCGGTGACGCGCCACTCCCAGGGCGCGGGCTGCCCGGGGAAGGTCAGGCGCTGGATGTCGCCTTCCACCTCGGCTCCGTCGGTGAACCAGCCGGCGATGCCGTCGGCGGTGGACACGGCTCGGTAGACGGTCTCGGCGTCGGCCTTGAGGGAGTAGATGAGGGCGATGTCAGCCATGGGGGCTCCTACGTCGGGGGGACGGGTGGGACCCGCGACCGGATCCACCTTCTTTAGCCGAGACTAAAATAAGCTCGCCGACGACGCAAACTGCAGCCTCGACTAAAATTCCCCGTATGGACGCGGTACAGGTCATCGCCGAGCCCAGACGGCGTGAGATTCTGCGGCTGATCTGGGACGACGAGCTGGCCGCCGGCGATATCGCGGCCGGCTTCGAGGTCACCTTCGGCGCGGTCTCCCAGCATCTGAAGGTGCTGCGCGATGCCGGGCTGGTTACGCTGCGCAAGGACGGGACGAAGCGGTACTACCGGGCGGACCGGGAGGCGCTCGGCCCGCTCGCCGACTACCTCCAGGCCATGTGGAATACGAAGCTCGACACCCTCGCCCGCCTCGCCCAGGAAGCGGAAGAGGCCGAACGGAGCGGACAGCCATGACCGTACCGATACCCGCGCAGCCACAACGCTCGTCCCGGCCCGGCAGCGTCACCGTGGAGCGGCACATCCTCGCCCGCCCCGAGACCGTCTTCAGCTTCTTCACCGACCGCGACAAGTGGCTGTCGTGGATGGGGAGCGACGGCGAGTTCTCCTTCGTCCCGAACGGCGGCTACCGGACCACCGTCACCGGCGAGAACGTCGCCGAGGGCCGCTTCGTGGAGATCGACCCGCCCAAGCGGCTCGTCTTCACCTGGGGCTGGGCCGAGGGCGGCCTGGCGGACGTGCCCCCGGGCTCCACCACCGTGGAGATCACCCTCGAACCCGTCGAGGACGGCACCCTGCTGCGACTGGTGCACAGTGGCCTGCCCACCGCCGAGGCCTGCACCGCCCACGAGGAGGGCTGGGCCCACTACACCCGCCGGCTCGCGGTGCGTGCGACGGGCGGGGACCCCGGCGCCGACCACTGGATGTGACGTAGTCCGGATACGGCATCGACACACGCGTCGCAACCGCGTTGCCACCCGGCGTCGATGCCGTCAGCGGTGCGCCCGCTCTCGTGGCGCACACGGCTCGTGGGGCGCACACGGCTCACGGGGCGGCGGGCAGGGTCACCTCGAAGCGGCAGCCGCCCGTCACATTGTGTACGTGGGCGCTGCCGTCGTGCGCCTCGACGATGCCCCGTACGATCGCGAGCCCGAGGCCCGCGCCCGCCGGAGGCGTCCGGGCCTGGCTGCCGCGCCAGCCGGTGTCGAAGACCCGCGGCAGGTCCTCCTCGGGGATACCGCCGCAGCCGTCGGTGACCGAGAGCACGACGGAGTCGTCGCGGCGCTCCGCCGCGACCGCGACCGTGCCGTCGGCCGGTGTCCGCCTGATCGCGTTGACCAGCAGATTGGCCAGTACGCGGGTCATCTCCTTGCCGTCCACCTCGACCGGCACGGGCTCCACCCGGTCCCCCACGAGCCGCACCCCGTGCTCGCGGGCGAGCGGGTCGGCACCCGCGAGGGCCTCGCCGACCAGGTCGTACACGGACATCCGGGTGGGGCTGAGGGCGAGCGCGCCGGCGTGGATACGGGAGAGCTCGAAGAGGTCGCCGACCATGCTGTTGAGCCGCTCGACCTCGGTGCGGATCTGCTTGAAGTACCGCTCGGGGTCCTGGACGACGCCGTCCTCCAGCGCTTCGGACATCGCGCGCAGCCCGGCGAGGGGGGTGCGCAGATCGTGCGAGATCCAGGCGACGAGCTCCCGGCGGGAGGTCTCCAGCGCGCGTTCCCGCTCCCGGGACACGGCGAGTTTCGCACTGGTGGCTTCGAGTTCCCTGCTCAGCTCGGCGAGCTCGGCGGTGGCGGCGAGTCCGGGGGCGGCGAAGCTGCCGTCGTCGCCGAACGTACGGGCCGCGAGGGCGAGTTCCCGGCTGCGGGCGACAACCCATCGGCCGAGCAGCAGCGCGGTGGCGAGCGAAACGACAGCGGCCATGGCGGCGACCGTGGTGACGACGGTCAGGTCGTGCGGGGACAGGAACATCGCCTGGGCGACCGCGAGGGTTCCGGCGAGCATCGCGACGACCGTGACCGCGGCGACGACGGTCAGCGACACGGCGACCGAGCGGTGCCGCAGCATCCGCAGGACGAGCGCTCCGAGCAGCCCGGCCACGGCCGCGCCCAGAAACGCGAACAGGGCGATGAGGAGGAAGTCGCTCATGCCGGTCATCCCCTCTCGGCGGGCTGTCCGGCGGACTGTTCGGCGGGCAGCGGCACATCGAAGCGGTAGCCGACACCCCAGACCGTCTGGATCAGCCTCGGCCGGGCCGGATCGTCCTCGATCTTGCCGCGCAGCCGGCGCACATGGACCGTGACGGTCGACAGATCGCCGAACTCCCAGCCCCACACCTCCTGCATCAGCTGTTCGCGCCCGATCGCCTGCCCCCGGTGGCGCATCAGATGGGCGAGGAGGTCGAATTCCCTGAGGGTGAGCGACAGTTCGGCGCCGTCCTTGGTGGCGCGGCGTGCCGTCGGGTCGACGGTGATCCCTGCGCAGCTGAGCACCGGGCCACCGCCGGGCCGGCCGGCGGCCGCGGCCCGGCTGCGGCGCAGCACGGACTCGACGCGCAGCACCAGTTCGCGCGGGCTGAACGGCTTGGTGACGTAGTCGTCCGCGCCGACTTCGAGGCCCAGGATCCGGTCGTCCTCTTCCCCGCGTGCGGTCAGCATGATCACCGGCACCGGGCCCTGGCCGCGGAGCCTGCGGCACACTTCCAGGCCGTCCATGCCGGGCAGCATCAGGTCCAGGACCACCAGGTCGGGCCACCGGTCCCCGGCGGCCCGCAGGGCCTGCGGGCCGTCGGCGGCGCGCTGCACCGCGAAGCCCGCCCGCTCCAGATAGCCGGTGACCACTTCGGCGACGGTCGGATCGTCGTCGACGACGAGGATGTTCTGCATGGGCCCAGTGTCGTCCGTCAGGGGCCGTGGGTGCGCAACCGGGTCCCTTACGGATCCGTGACGGTTCATGAATCCCGGTCGGGCACGGGACGCCCGATGCTACGGCGTCCGGGACGCCCGACGCGTACACGCCGGATGCGTACACGCCGGATTCACACACGCCCGATGCGTACACGCCGGTTTCGTACGCGCCCGCTTGGTACGTGCCCGATGCCTGCACGCCCGCTTCCCGCACGCCGGCTTCGTACACGCCCGGTTCGCACACGCCTGCTTCGTACACGTCCGATTCGTACAAGACGCCGGCCACGCCCCGTTCCTACGTTGGGCCCATGACTCCACGACTCGATGCCATCGGCCTGGTCGTCGCCGACATGGCCGCTTCTCTCGCCTTCTACCGCCGCCTCGGCCTGGACGTCCCGGAAGGGGCGGACTCCGAGCCGCATGTCGAAGCGGCGCTGCCCGGCGGGCCGCGCGTGCTCTGGGACACCGAGGAGACCATCAGGTCCTTCGATCCCGGCTGGACCCGGCCCGAGGGCGGTGACCGCGTCGGTCTCGCCTTCCTCTGCGACAGCCCCGCCGAGGTGGACAGGCTGTACGAAGACCTCGTCGCCGCAGGACACCGCGGCCACCTCAAGCCCTGGGACGCGTTCTGGGGGCAGCGCTATGCGATCGTGCTCGACCCGGACGGCTGCGGGGTCTCGCTGTTCGCGGACGCGGAGCCGGCGGCCAGCTCGGCGTAGCGGCCGAGGGTGAGCCCGGCGAGGTCCCGCATCTCCCGCGCGAGGTGCGCCTGGTCGGCGCAGCCCACGGCGAGCGCCGTCTCGGCGTACGGCACCCCGGCCCGTACCAGTCTCAGGGCCCGCTGCAGCCGCAGTACGCGGGCGAGGGTCTTCGGGCCGTACCCGAACGCGTCGAGGGATCTGCGGTGCAGCTGGCGCGCACCGAGCCCCACGGCACCGGCAGCCTGGGCGACGCTCAGCCCGGCGCCCAGGCCCTCGGCGACGGCCCGCAGGCGCGGGTCGGGCGGCGGTCTGTCCGCCGCGTGCCTCAGCGCCACGGCCTCCAGCCCGGTCACCGGGTCCGGTGCGTCCCCGATACGCTCCGCGAGCCTGCGGACCCGCTCCGCGGGCCAGAGGTCCGTGAGCTCCACGCGGCGGTCCAGCAGTTCGTGCGCGGGCACGCCGAAGAAGGCGGGTGCGGCGCCGGGTGCGAACCGTACTCCCGCGTAGCGGGCGCCCGCGCCGCCGGGTGGCTGTGCGTGCGTGTCGGGACCGGCGACGAGCAGCCGTCCCTCGGTCCACAGCAGGTCCATGCATCCGTCGGGCAGCACGGGAAGGACCGGGCCGGTGCCGGGCTCACTGCGCCAGACGACGGCCCCGTCGAGCAACGAAGCCCGTTCCTCGTACATGGTGCCGAGGCTAGGGGGTGTCCGGGCGCTCGGGCCAGGCCCGCCCGATCGGCCGGGCAGGGCACTACACGCGGGGTCCGGGGCCGGACAGGGCACTGCACGCGGGGTCCGGCGGCGGACAGGGCACACGCAGGTCCGGGGGAAGACGCTTCAGGCCTTCGGCTGACCGTTGTCGCGATGGTCCCGCGAGCTCTGGAAGCGGGACTTCACATCGTCCGGCGGCAGGAACTTCGACCAGCGCTCCGGGAACTCCGACGGCATGTCCCCGCCACCCTCCTCCGCGTCCTCGCTCTCCCCCTCCGCGGCCCGGGCCCGGGCCACCAGCTCGGCGGCGTGGGCGGCCCGGACGCGCTGGTTCGCGGCGCGGGCGGCGGCGGTGGCGACCGACGGCCAGACACGGTCGATGGCGGCGTTGACCGCGGCGCCGACAAGGACCGCGAAGGCGGAGATGCCGATCCAGAGGAGGACGGCGATGGGCGCGGCGAGGGAGCCGTAGATGGTGGGGCCCTCGACGGTGCTGGTCAGGTAGATCCGGAGCAGGAAGCTGCCGAGCACCCACATGCCGAGGGCGACGAGCGCGCCCGGGATGTCCTCGGCCCACGGCGAACGGACCGGCACGGACACGTGGTACAGCGTGGTGAGGAAGGCGATGGACAGCAGGATCACCACCGGCCAGTACAGGACGCTGACGACTTCCGTGCCGAAGGGGACGAGTTCCACGACCCGGTCCGGACCGACCACTGCGAGCGGCAGGACGACCGCGCCGATCAGCAGCGCGACGAGGTAGAGCAGGAACGCGAGCAGCCGGGTGGCGACGATGCCCCGCTGCCCGTCGAGCCCGTACATCACGGTGATGGTGTCGACGAAGACGTTCACGGCCCGCGATCCGGACCACAGGGCGATCGCGAAGCCGAGCGAGACGACGTCGGGCCGGCCGCCGCGGGTGACGTCCTCCAGCAGGGGCTTGGCGATCTCGTTGACGCCGCGGTCGGACAGGACGGTCCTGGCCGCTCCGAGGATGTTCTCCTGGATGGAGGCGACGGTGGTGGTGCTGGTCCACGTGTCGACGTATCCGAGCAGTCCGAGCACGCCCAGCATCAGCGGCGGCAGCGACAGAAGGGTGAAGAACGCGGCCTCGGCGGCGAGTCCGAGGATGCGGTACTCGATGCACGAATTGACGGTGTCCTTGAGCAGCAGCCAGGCCAGCTTCCGCTTCGAGACGTTGCGGTAGAGGACTCGGGCCCGGTGGAGCCGGCCGGAGGGGGGCCGCTCGGGTGTTTCATTTGCTGCCTGCACCTCCTTACCGTATCGGCATGGCAACCAGCACCCACACAGTGACCAACCAGGCTCCGCCCCTGGTGGGGTACGACGTTTTCGCCTCGGACCGGGCGCTGTCCGAGGCGGTGGAGCGGCACGTCGAGCCCGGGCTCCTGGAGACGGCACGCGAGGAGCTCACCGAGCTCGGCCGGAGCGCGGGCTCGGCCCAGGCCCTGGAGTGGGGGGTGCAGGCCAATGAGAACCCACCCGTTCTCCGCACGCACGACCGTTACGGCAACCGGATCGACGAGGTGCAGTTCCATCCGGCCTGGCACCGGCTGCTGGGCAAGGCGGTCTCCGCGGGGCTGACGAACGCCTGGGGCCGGCCCGGCGGGCATGTGCGGCGCGCCGCGGGATTCCTGGTGTGGACGCAGGTCGAGGCCGGGCACGGCTGTCCGGTGTCGATGACGCACGCGGCGGTGCCTGCGCTGCGTACGGACCCGCGGCTCGCGGCTGAGTGGGAGCCGCGGCTCACGTCCCAGGTGTACGAGCAGGGCCTGCGGCCCGCGGCGGACAAGGCCGGTTCGCTGTTCGGGATGGGCATGACGGAGAAGCAGGGCGGCAGTGACGTACGGGCGAACACGACCCGCGCGGAGCCGCTGGCCGCGGACGGCGAGTACCTGCTGACGGGGCACAAGTGGTTCTGCTCGGCGCCGATGAGCGATGGCTTCCTGGTGCTCGGGCAGGCCTCCGGCACCACGGGACAGGGTGGTCTGACGTGCTTCCTCGTGCCCCGGGTGCTGCCGGACGGCACGCGCAACGTGTTCGCGATCCAGCGGCTGAAGGACAAGCTGGGCAACAGGTCGAACGCGTCGAGCGAGGTCGAGTTCGACGGGACGTGGGCGCGCCGGGTCGGCGAGGAGGGGCGCGGGGTGCGCACCATCATCGAGATGGTGGCGGCGACCCGGCTCGACTGTGTGATCGGCTCGGCGGCGCTGATGCGGCAGGCGGTGGCGCAGGCGGTGCACCATGCCGCGTACCGCAGCGCGTTCGGCGGTCTGCTCATCGACAAGCCGCTGATGCGGAACGTCCTGGCCGATCTGGCGCTGGAGTCGGAGGCGGCCACGACTCTGGGGCTGCGGCTGGCCGCGGCGTACGACTCGGACTCCGAGGCGGACCGGGCACTGCTGCGGCTCGCGGTGCCGGCCGCCAAGTACTGGGTGACCAAGCGGTGCACGCCGGTGGCGGCCGAGGCGCTGGAGTGTCTGGGCGGCAACGGCTATGTCGAGGAGTCCGGGATGCCCCGGCTGCTGCGGGAGTCGCCGCTGAACTCGATCTGGGAGGGGTCGGGCAATGTGCAGGCGCTGGATGTGCTGCGGGCGCTCCAGCGGGAGCCGCACGCCCTGGACGCCTTCCTGCAGGAGATCGGGCGGACCCGTGGCGCCGACCACCGGCTGGACGGGGCGGTCAAGGGGCTGCTGACCGAGCTGGCCGACCTGGAGTCCGTGGAGGTACGGGCGCGGCGGCTGGTCGAGCGGATGGCGCTGGTGCTCCAGGGCTCGCTGCTGGTGCGCTGGGCGCCGCCGGAGGTGGCGGACGCGTTCTGCGCCTCGCGGCTGGGCGGGGACTGGGGCGCGGCGTTCGGGACGCTGCCGTACGGGCTCGATCTGGCGGCGGTCGTGGAGAGGGCGCGCGTAGAGGTGTGAGCGGCGCGAGTTGACCGGTCAGGGGGCGGGCGGGCGGCTCATGAGCCGCTCGCCGCAACCATGCGCCCCATGCCCGCGCCGGGGCGGCGACCTGCGACGACAGCGGAGGGTGGTGCTGCGCCGACACGGCACCACCCTCCACTCATGTCACCTTCGTGCAAGGGACTGTCGTTGGCCAGAGTTGCAGACCGTTGCAGGAGATGTGCGAACACGGCTTCCGGGCGGATGTGTGCGCGGCACGATGGAATCGGACGGTTCGCGGTGTGCCGCTCACCGAGCAGAACCGATACGGCACGGCTTACCGCATTCAGCGCCGCCGACGGCGGGGGGTACCGGATGAAGAACGACGCACTCGACATGGCACGGCTCGCGACCATGGACGGCACGCGTGCGACACGCCTGCTTCATCAGGTCCACGCCGCGACTCTGGCGGGCCGGCGCCCGCCGATCGCACCCCGCCCGGTCATCGACGCGTCATGGCAGCGGATGCTGCGGCTGGGCGTCGATCCCGACCGTTCCACGAGCAGTGTGCTGCTGGAGCGTGACGAGCTGGAGCACCGGCGGCGTGCGACCGTGCTCGGCGAGGTGATGCGCACCCTCAGTGGCGGGCTGACCGAGATCGCCGACGCGTCGCTGCAGATCATGGTGGTGACGGACGCTCAGGGCCGGGTGCTGTGGCGGGAGGGCAACGCGGGGGTGATCCGGAAGGCCAACACCATCTGTCTGGAGGAGGGCGCGGCCTGGAGCGAGGACACCACCGGCACCAACGCCATCGGCACCGCTCTGGCGGCGCGCCGCCCGGTGCAGGTCCACTCGGCCGAGCATTTCGTGCACACCCTGCACAACTGGACGTGTGCGGCGGCGCCGGTGCACGACCCCCGCGACGGGCAGCTGCTCGGCATCGTCGATGTCAGCGGCCCCGCGTCGAGCTTCCACCCGGCGACGCTCGCCCTCGTCAACTCGGTGGCGCGGCTCGCCGAGGCGGATCTGCGCGAGCGGCATCTGCGGATGGTCGAGCGGCTGCGCTCGGTGGCGGCGCCGATCCTGTGCCGGCTGGACGGCCGGGCGCTGGCGGTGGACGTGCACGGCTGGACGGCGGCGGTGACGGGCATGACGCCGGTGGACCGGCTGCCGCTGCCCAAGTCCTTCCGGGCGGGGCGGGTCTGGCTGCCATCGCTGGGCATGTGCACGGTGGAGCCGCTGCCGGGCGGCTGGCTGGTACGCCCCGACGAGTCCAGAGCGGCGGAGTCGGCGGGCCGCGTCGTGCTCGACCTGAGCCGCGCCCGCCGCTGGACGGTCGCCGTCTCGGGACCCGCGGGCAGCTGGACCCAGGAGCTCAGCCCGCGCCACGCCGAGCTGCTGTACGTGCTGTCGAAGCACCCCGAGGGGCGTACGGCGGCGGAGCTGGCGGCGGACGTGTTCGGCGACCGGACCCGTACGGTGACGGTGCGCGCCGAGATGTCGCGCGTACGGCGTTATCTCTCGGGTGTGCTGGCGCACCGCCCCTACCGCTTCAGTGAGGAGGTCGAGGTGGAGGTCGTCCGTCCCGACCACCCGGCGGACCTCCTGCCCCACTCGTCGGCCCCGGCGATCACTGACGAGCGGCCCGGCTTCTAGGTCCTGCCCCCGGCTTTTTGGAGCCGGGGCGCGGGCATGGTTCCCTGGCGGCCATGAGCATCACTGTGACCACGTGGTCCCTGGAGCAGACCTCGTCCGCCGATCTGCGCCCGGCCGCCGAGCCCGCGGGAGACGTGCGGATCGTACGGGCGGAGGTGCCGTCGCCCGAGTTCAGCCGCTTCCTCTATACGGCGGTCGGCGGCGACATCAGCTGGACCGACCGGCTCGGTCTGACGTACGCGCAGTGGCAGGAGGCCGTGAGCAGGCAGGGCGTGGAGACCTGGGTGGCGTACGAGAAGGGAACGCCCGCCGGGTACGTCGAGCTGGAGGCGCAGGACGAGGGCGTCGTCGAGATCGTCTACTTCGGGCTGATCCCGGCGTTCCGGGGGCGGCGGATCGGTGGCCATCTGCTGTCGTACGGCACCGCCCGCGCCTGGGATCTGGCGGACCGCTGGCCGGGCCGCGCCCCGACGAAGCGGGTCTGGCTGCACACCTGCTCCAAGGACGGGCCGCACGCGATGGACAACTATCTGCGACGCGGCTTCACGCTGTTCGACACCAAAGTCGAGGAGGAGCCGGAGGCCGGGAACCCGGGCCCCTGGCCCGGCGCCGGCGTCTGATTCCCGGCCCTCTTTCACGTGATCTTCCTGACCCTCCTGCACATGATTACCGGCGCTCTTTCACGATCTGCGTGATCAACGACACACTGTCTCGCACTGCGGGACAGTGTTGTCCACATTTTGGATAGCGGTGGACTGGGTCCAAAGTCCCGTGACACGCTTCCGTCATGTCTCGAGCTGGAATTGCCTTGGTGAGTCGGCGGCACGTCGACCTCGGCCGCATGTCCAGCGCCATGTGTCCGGTGCGCTGAGAGCACAGCACCACCGCGATCCCCGAGATATCCCCGTCTTCTGCGCACCGCCGCGCCACTCCCCTGACAGGAGTGCGCGTGTGCAGGTCAGAGCCGCCCTCCCGCCACCCGACCGCCACCCCTCATCGACGGCGCTGCGCGCCGACCCCTTCCCACTGCAGTTCCGAAGGACATACCGCCATGGCCGCTACCCCCGAAACGCCTGCCTCCGCCACGCCCCGCCGCAAGGCCGGACGCCACCGCGGCGAGGGCCAGTGGGCCGTTGGCCACATGACACCGCTGAACGCCAACGAGCAGACCAAGAGGGACGACGACGGTCTCAATGTGCGGACACGCATTGAGACGATCTACGCCCATCGCGGATTCGACTCGATCGACGGCGCGGACCTGCGCGGCCGGATGCGCTGGTGGGGTCTGTACACCCAGCGCAAGCCCGGGATCGACGGCGGCAAGACCGCCATCCTGGAGCCGGAGGAGCTGGACGACAAGTACTTCATGCTGCGCGTCCGGATCGACGGCGGGCGGCTGACCACCGAGCAGCTGCGGGTCATCGGCGAGATCTCCCAGGAGTTCGCGCGCGGCACGGCCGACATCACCGACCGGCAGAACGTCCAGTACCACTGGATCCGCATCGAGGACGTTCCCGAGATCTGGAACCGGCTGGAGGCCGTCGGCCTGTCGACGACCGAGGCCTGCGGTGACACGCCACGTGTCATCCTCGGCTCGCCCGTCGCGGGCATCGCCGAGGACGAGATCATCGACGGCACCCCCGCCATCGACGAGATCCACCGCCGCATCGTGGGCAACAAGGACTTCTCCAACCTCCCCCGCAAGTTCAAGTCGGCGATCTCCGGTTCCCCGCTGCTGGACGTGGCGCACGAGATCAACGACGTCGCCTTCGTCGGGGTGAACCACCCCGAGCACGGTCCCGGCTTCGACCTCTGGGTCGGCGGCGGCCTCTCCACCAACCCCAAGATCGGTGTCCGGCTGGGTGCCTGGGTGCCGCTGGACGAGGTCCCGGACGTCTACGAGGGCGTCATCTCGGTCTTCCGTGACTACGGATACCGCCGGCTGCGCACCCGTGCCCGGCTGAAGTTCCTCGTCGCGGACTGGGGCGCCGAGAAGTTCCGCCAGGTGCTGGAGGACGAGTACCTGCAGCGGAAGCTCGTCGACGGCCCGGCGCCCGAGCAGCCCGTGCAGCAGTGGCGCGATCACGTCGGTGTGCACAGGCAGAAGGACGGCCGCTTCTACGTCGGCTTCGCGCCGCGCGTCGGCCGTGTCGACGGTGCCACGCTCACCAAGATCGCCGAGGTGGCGGAGGCGCACGGCTCCGGCCGGCTGCGTACCACCGCCGAGCAGAAGATGCTCGTCCTCGACGTCGAGGAGCCGCAGGTCGAGTCGCTGGTCGCCGCTCTGGAGTCGCTGGACCTGCGGGTCAGCCCGTCCCCGTTCCGGCGCGGCACCATGGCCTGCACCGGTATCGAGTTCTGCAAGCTGGCCATCGTCGACACCAAGGCCCGTGGTGCCTCGCTGATCGACGAACTCGAGCGCCGCATCCCCGAGTTCGACCAGCCGATCACGATCAACATCAACGGCTGCCCGAACGCCTGCGCCCGTATCCAGGTGGCGGACATCGGTCTCAAGGGTCAGCTGGTCCTCGACGACGACGGCAATCAGGTCGAGGGCTTCCAGGTGCACCTGGGCGGCGCGCTCGGTCTGGAGGCCGGCTTCGGCCGCAAGGTCCGCGGCCTGAAGGTCACCTCCGCCGAGCTGCCCGACTACGTCGAGCGCGTCCTCAAGCGCTTCCAGGCGGAGCGCGAGGACGGCGAGCGCTTCGCCACGTGGGCGGCGCGTGCGTCCGAGGAGGCACTGTCGTGAGCGCCGGGGCCACCTCCCACGCCCGTAGGGCAGCTGTGGGGACGAGCGGAACGAGGGATGCGGCATGAGCGAACGGGCTGCCCCCTTCTACTGCCCGTACTGCGGTGACGAGGACCTGCGTCCGAGCGAGCAGGGCCACGGTGCCTGGGAATGCGCGGCGTGCAATCGGGCCTTCCAGCTGAAGTTCCTCGGGCTGCTCGCCCGTGGGGTTCAGCGCAATGACGGTGGAGGGGACGAGATATGACGGCGAATCGGACGGAACGGACCAAGGACGAGCTCAAGTCGCTCGCCGAGCAGGCGGGCCGGGACCTCGAAGAGGCCTCCGCCCAGGACATCCTGACGTGGGCGGCCGAGACCTTCGGCCCGCGCTTCTGCGTCACCTCCTCCATGGAGGACGCGGTCGTCGCCCACCTCGCCTCGCGGGCCCTCCCGGGCGTGGACGTCGTCTTCCTCGACACCGGCTACCACTTCCCGGAGACCATCGGGACCCGGGACGCGGTGGCTGCCGTGATGGACGTCAACGTCATCACGCTCACCCCGCGGCAGACCGTGGCCGAGCAGGACGCCGAGTACGGCCCGAAGCTGCACGACCGCGACCCGGACCTGTGCTGCGCGCTGCGCAAGGTCAAGCCGCTGGAGGAGGGCCTGACCGGGTACGACGCCTGGGCGACGGGACTGCGCCGCGACGAGTCCCCGACCCGGGCGAACACCCCGGTCGTCGGCTGGGACGAGAAGCGGCAGAAGGTCAAGATCTCGCCGATCGCCCGCTGGACGCAGGACGACGTGGACGCGTACGTCGCCGAGCACGGCGTCCTCACCAACCCCCTGCTGATGGACGGTTACACCTCCGTCGGCTGCGCGCCGTGCACCCGCAGGGTGCTGGAGGGCGAGGACTCCCGGGCCGGCCGCTGGGCGGGCCGCGGCAAGACCGAGTGCGGGCTGCACGGCTGATGACGACGACCACCGCCACCGCGACGACCACGACGACCACGACGACGAAGACCGACCAGAACCACCGGGAGAAGCACGTGACTGGGGCCACCATCTGGCTCACCGGGCTGCCGAGCGCGGGCAAGACCACGATCGCGTACGAGCTCGCGGGCCGGCTGCGCGACGAGGGCCACCGTGTCGAGGTCCTCGACGGCGACGAGATCCGCGAGTTCCTCTCCGCGGGCCTCGGCTTCAGCCGCGAGGACCGGCACACCAACGTGCAGCGGATCGGCTTCGTCGCCGAGCTGCTGGCCTCGAACGGGGTGAAGGTCCTGGTCCCGGTCATCGCTCCGTACGCCGACAGCCGCGAGGCCGTCCGGGGGCGCCACGGCGCCGAGGGCACGCCGTACGTCGAGGTGCATGTCGCGACTCCGGTCGAGGTGTGCTCCGTACGCGATGTGAAGGGTCTGTACGCCAAGCACGCGGCCGGCGAGATCAGCGGGCTGACCGGGGTCGACGACCCGTACGAGGAGCCGGAGTCCCCGGATCTGCGGATCGAGTCGCACACCCAGACCGTGCAGGAGTCCGCGGCGTCGCTGTACGCGCTTCTTACCGAGAGGGGACTGGCGTGACCACCAGCGTCAACCACGTGAACGGGACCGCGAGCGGTTCCGGGGACGACAGCCCGTACGCCCTGAGCCACCTGGACGCGCTGGAGTCCGAGGCGGTGCACATCTTCCGTGAGGTGGCGGGCGAGTTCGAGCGGCCGGTGATCCTGTTCTCCGGCGGCAAGGACTCCATCGTCATGCTGCATCTCGCGCTGAAGGCGTTCGCCCCGGCCGTGATCCCGTTCTCGCTGCTGCACGTGGACACCGGGCACAACTTCCCCGAGGTCATCGAGTACCGGGACCGCACGGTGGAGAAGCACAACCTGCGGCTGCACGTCGCCTCGGTGCAGGACTACATCGACCGCGGTGTCCTCAAGGAGCGTGCGGACGGCACCCGCAACCCGCTGCAGACCCTGCCGCTGACGGAGAAGATCCAGTCGGAGCGGTTCGACGCCGTGTTCGGCGGCGGTCGGCGGGACGAGGAGAAGGCCCGGGCCAAGGAGCGCGTCTTCTCGCTGCGCGACGAGTTCTCCCAGTGGGACCCGCGCCGCCAGCGGCCCGAGCTGTGGAACCTGTACAACGGCCGGCACGCGCCCGGCGAGCACGTGCGCGTGTTCCCGCTGTCCAACTGGACCGAGCTGGACGTGTGGCAGTACATCGCCCGGGAGGGCATCGAGCTGCCCGAGATCTACTTCGCGCACGAGCGTGAGGTTTTCGCCCGTAACGGCATGTGGCTGACCGCGGGCGAGTGGGGCGGCCCGAAGGACACCGAGACGCCTCAGAAGCGGCTGGTTCGCTACCGCACCGTCGGCGACATGTCCTGCACCGGCGCCGTCGACTCCGGCGCGGTGACCCTGGAGCAGGTCATCGCCGAGATCGCCGCCTCCCGGCTCACCGAGCGCGGCGCCACGCGGGCCGACGACAAGCTCTCCGAGGCCGCGATGGAAGACCGCAAGCGCGAGGGGTACTTCTAGCCATGACCAGCACCACCGAACCCACCGAACCCACCGAACCCACCGAGACACTGTCCGTCGAGCAGCTGTCGGCGACGACCCTGCTGCGGTTCGCCACCGCCGGGTCGGTCGACGACGGCAAGTCCACCCTCGTCGGGCGGCTGCTGCACGACTCCAAGTCGGTCCTCGCCGACCAGCTGGAGGCCGTGGAGCACGCCTCCCGCAGCCGCGGTCAGGACGCACCCGACCTGGCCCTGCTCACCGACGGCCTGCGCGCCGAGCGGGAGCAGGGCATCACCATCGACGTCGCGTACCGCTACTTCGCCACGCCCCGGCGCCGGTTCATCCTCGCCGACACCCCCGGGCATGTGCAGTACACGCGCAACATGGTGACGGGTGCCTCCACCGCCGAGCTGACGGTCGTCCTCGTGGACGCCCGCAACGGCGTCGTCGAGCAGACCCGCCGCCACGCCGCGATCGCCGCGCTGCTGCGTGTCCCGCATGTGGTCCTGGCGGTCAACAAGATGGACCTCGTCGACTACCAGGAGTCCGTCTTCGCCGCCATCGCCGAGGAGTTCACGGCGTACGCGACCGAGCTGGGCGTCCCGGAGGTCACCGCGATCCCGATCTCGGCGCTCGCCGGCGACAACGTCGTGGACCCGTCCTCGAACATGGACTGGTACGGGGGTCCGACGGTGCTGGAGCACCTCGAGACGGTTCCGGTCAGCCACGACCTGAGCCACTGCCACGCCCGGCTTCCCGTGCAGTACGTGATCCGGCCGCAGACCGCCGAGCACCCGGACTACCGGGGGTACGCGGGGCAGATCGCGGCCGGTTCGTTCCGCGTCGGCGAGCAGGTCACCGTGCTGCCGTCGGGCCGCATGTCGCGGATCTCCGGCATCGACCTGCTCGGCGGGCCGGTCGACGTCGCCTGGACCACCCAGTCGGTGACCCTCCTGCTGGAGGACGACATCGACATCTCGCGCGGCGACCTGATCGTGCCCAGCAAGGACGCGCCGGCCATCACGCAGGACATCGAGGCGACCGTCTGCCACGTCGCCGACCAGCCGCTGACCGTCGGTCACCGCGTGCTGCTCAAGCACGGCACCCGTACGGTCAAGGCGATCGTCAAGGACATTCCGTCCCGTCTCACGCTCGACGACCTGTCCCTGCACCCGCACCCGGGACAGCTCGTCGCCAATGACATCGGCCGCGTGAAGATCCGCACCGCCGAGCCGCTGCCGGTCGACTCCTACGCCGACTCCCGGCGCACCGGCTCGTTCATCCTGATCGACCCGGCCGACGGCACCACGCTCACCGCGGGCATGGTCGGCGAGTCGTTCGCCTCACCGGAGCCGGTCAAGGACGAGGCCGAAGACGACGGTTGGGACTTCTGACATGAACTCCGGCGACTACTACTCCACGTTCGCGAAGGAGGGCGGCCGCGTCGGCAGCGGTGCTCTCGGCAGCGGTCAGGGCGGAGTGGCGCGATGTGTGCGCTGACGTACGCGCACTGCCTGCGCGCCCTCACCCCCCACCGCCGTAGACGAAGACCTGCCGACCTCCCGGCCACGGCCTGAAAGACCGTGACCGCCGGGCCTCCGAGAGGAAAAGCCTCCCGTGCCTGCATCGCGTTCCAGCCGTACGGCCCGCGCCACCCTGCGCCGCACCGTCGCCGCTGCCGCCGCCCTCCCGCTGCTCGCCGTGGCGCTCACCGCCTGCGGCTACGGCTCCCAGGCCAAGGACGACAAGACCGAGGTGGCGGCCAAGGGCGAGAAGCTCTCCGCGGACACCGTCCGTATCGGCTACTTCCCGAACCTCACCCACGCCACGGCCCTCGTCGGCATCCAGGAAGGCCTGATCCAGAAGGAGCTCGGCGGCACCCAGATCAAGCCGCAGACCTTCAACGCCGGCCCGTCCGAGATCGAGGCCCTCAACGGCGGATCGCTCGACATCGGCTTCATCGGCCCCTCGCCGTCCATCAACGCCTATGTGAAGTCCCAGGGCAAGAACCTGCGGATCGTCTCCGGCTCCGCATCCGGCGGTGTGAAGCTCGTCGTCGACCCGGACAAGATCAAGACCCTGGACGACGTCAAGGGCAAGAAGATCGCCACTCCGCAGAAGGGGAACACGCAGGACGTGGCGTTCCTCAACTGGATCGCGGAGAAGGGCTGGAAGGTCGACTCCGAGAGCGGCAAGGGGGACGTCTCCGTCGTCCGTACGGACAACAAGGTGACCCCGGACGCCTATAAGTCCGGCTCGATCGACGGCGCCTGGGTGCCGGAGCCGACCGCGTCCAAGCTGGTCTCCGAGGGTGCGAAGGTCCTCCTCGACGAGGCCGCCCTGTGGCCCGGCAAGAAGTTCGTGATCACGAACGTCATCGTGTCGCAGACGTTCCTCGAGGAGCACCCGGACGTCGTCGAGGCCGTACTGCGCGGCACGGTGAAGACGAACGCGTGGATCAACGCCAATCCGGACAAGGCCAAGGCGTCGGCCAACGCGCACCTGAAGGCGGAGACCGGCAAAGAGCTCGCCGCGAAGGTCATCGACCCGGCGTGGCCGGGGATCCAGATCACCGACGACCCGCTGGCCGCCACGCTGAAGACGCAGTCCGAGTGGGCGGTCGAGGCCGGGCTGATCGAGGAGCCCGACCTCAACGGCATCTACGACCTGACGCTCCTGAACAAGGTGCTGAAGGCCGCGGGCAAACCCGAGGTCGCCGACGCCGGTCTCGGCGTCAAGTAACCCGTATTCCTTTCCCAGGAGGTGACGACCATGGCCACCGCGCTTGCCAAGGCTGCCGAGGACACCACGACGGTGTCGCACGCCGCCCGGATCGAGCACGTCTCGAAGTCCTTCTCCGGCCCGGCCGGATCGCAGCTCGTGCTGGACGACATCAGCCTCGATGTCGCGCCCGGCGAGTTCGTCACCATCCTGGGAGCCTCGGGCTGCGGTAAGTCCACGCTGCTCAACCTGGTCGCGGGGCTCGACGCGCCGACCGCCGGGTCCATCGACACGCCCGGCGGGCGGCCCGCCCTGATGTTCCAGGAGCACGCCCTCTTCCCGTGGCTGACCGCGGGCAAGAACATCGAACTGGCCCTGCGGCTGCGCGGGGTCCCCAAGTCCGAGCGCCGCGGCGAGGCCGAGCGGCTGCTGGAGCTGGTCCGGCTCGCCGGTGCGTACGGCAAGCGTGTCCACGAGCTGTCGGGCGGTATGCGCCAGCGCGTGGCACTGGCCCGCGCGCTCGCCCAGGACAGCGACCTGCTGCTGATGGACGAGCCGTTCGCGGCGCTCGACGCCATCACCCGGGACGTCCTGCACGGCGAGCTGACGCGGATCTGGGAAGAGACCAACCTGTCGGTCCTCTTCGTCACGCACAACGTCCGTGAGGCCGTGCGGCTCGCCCAGCGCGTGGTGCTGCTGTCCTCGCGTCCGGGCCGGGTGGCCCGCGAGTGGACGGTCGGCATCCCGCAGCCGCGACGCATCGAGGACTCCGCCGTGGCGGAGCTGTCGATCGAGATCACTGAACAACTGCGTGGGGAGATCCGCCGCCATGGCCAGCACTGACACCGCCCCGAAGCAGGACGACCTCGCCGGTCTCGAGGCCGGTCTGGACGCACTCGACGCGGTCGAGATCCGCCGTACGCCCGTCCGCGAGGTCCTCGTCAAGAAGGTCCTGCCGCCGGTCGTGGCCATCGGCCTCGTGCTGGTCGTCTGGCAGCTCCTCGTCTCCGCGAAGGTCACGTCCGGGGACAAACTGCCGGCCCCGTCCGCAGTGTGGACCGGTGTGACCGACATGTGGCTTCAGGGCACTCTGCTGGATGTCGTCTGGACCAGCGTTTCGCGTGGTCTGTTCGGCTTCCTGCTGGCCCTGGCCATCGGTACGCCGCTGGGCCTGCTGGTGGCGAGGGTGAAGTTCGTCCGCGCCGCGATCGGCCCGATCCTGTCGGGTCTGCAGTCGCTGCCGTCGGTGGCGTGGGTGCCGCCCGCCGTCATCTGGCTCGGCCTGAACGACTCGATGATGTACGCGGTCATCCTGCTCGGCGCGGTCCCGTCGATCGCCAACGGACTCGTCTCCGGTGTCGACCAGGTCCCTCCGCTGTTCCTGCGGGCCGGGCGCACCATGGGTGCCACCGGGCTGAGGGGCACCTGGCACATCGTCATGCCGGCCGCGCTGCCCGGTTATCTGGCCGGCCTGAAGCAGGGCTGGGCCTTCTCGTGGCGCTCCCTCATGGCCGCCGAGATCATCGCGTCCTCGCCGGACCTCGGGCTCGGCCTCGGCCAGCTGCTGGAGAACGCCCGCAACAACATCGACATGGCCGGGGTGTTCCTCGCGATCCTCCTCATCCTGATCGTCGGTATCGCCATCGACCTGCTGATCTTCAGCCCGCTGGAGCGGTGGGTCCTGCGCAGCCGCGGTCTGCTCGTCAGGAACTGAGCGTCTCCCATGCACAACCCGCACAGCCCTGTTCTGCTCGTCATCGCCCACGGCAGCCGCGACCCGCGGCACGCCGAGACCGTGCACGCGCTCGTACGGCGGATACGGTCGCGGAGGCCCGGGCTGCGGGTGTCCACGGCGTTCCTCGACTTCAACGCACCGTCGGTCCCGCAGGTGCTGGAGCGGATGGCGAACGACGGCGTACGGGACGTGGTGGCGCTGCCGCTGCTGCTGACCCGGGCCTTCCACGCCAAGGCCGACATCCCGTCCGTGCTGAACGAGGCGCGAGCCAGGCATCCCCGGCTGCGGATCACGCAGGCCGAGGTGCTCGGCCCGTCGCCGCTGCTGCTGGAGGCGGTGGAGCGGCGGCTGTACGAGGCCGGGGCCGGGCTCACGCCGGAGGACAAACGCTCGACCGGGGTCGTCCTGGCTTCGGCGGGCTCATCCGACCCGGAGGCGATCGCAGTGATCGCTGACATGGCGCGGGAGCTGCGGCACACCGGTTGGTGCGCCGTGCGGCCTGCGTTCGCCTCCGCTGTATCCGCCGCGAGCCGTTCCCGTACCGAGGACGCGGTACGGGCGCTGCGCGCCGAAGGCGTCGCCCGGGTGGCGGTGGCGCCTTACGTCATCGCCCCGGGCCGCCTCCCGGACCGTATCGCCGTGGGCGCCGGCGAGGCGGGCGCGGACGTGCTCGCGGATGTGCTGGGCCCGGCCCCCGAGCTGGCGCGTCTGCTCCTGGAGCGGTACGACGAGGCGCGCGCGGACCGGCACGTCGCCTTGGCGGGCTGAGCCGGCTGCGGGCGGCCCGCCTGGCGAAGCGACGCGGGCCCCCGGCGGCTCAGTCGGTGTTCAGCTTGCCCGTGCGGGTGCGCTTGAGCTCGAAGAAGTCGGGGTGGTTCGCGAGCACCCGGAAGCTGTCGAACAGCCGGCCCGCCTCTTCGCCGCGCGGAACGGAGTTGAGGACGGGGCCGAACCAGACGGCGCCGTCGACGTGGATGGTCGGAGTGCCGACGTAGCCGTCCGCCGCGGGGTCCTTGCCCGCGTCGTGGCTGCGGCGCACCGCGTCGTCGTACGCCGTGTCGTGTGCGGCCGCGGCGAGCCCGGCCGGCAGGCCGGTCTCCGCCAGCGACTCGGCGATCACGGTGTCGAAGTCCTCGGCCTTCTGCCGGTGGATGCGGGTGCCCATGGCCGTGTACAGCTCGCGCAGGACCTGCTCGCCGTGCTGTTCTGCCGCGGCGACCGCGACCCGTACCGGGCCGATGGACCGGTCGACGAGGTCCCGGTACCAGTCGGGCAGGTCGTTGCCGATGTTGTGCAGGTAGAGGCTCATGGGGCGGAAGCGCACGTCGATGTCGCGCTGCTGCTCGACCTCCAGGATCCAGCGAGAGGTGATCCAGGCGAAGGGGCATGCGGGGTCGAAGTAGAAGTCGACGGCGGTCCTGCTGTGTTCGGTCGTCATGGTCACGACCCTAGGCGAGGAATGTCCCTTCCCCCAGGGCCAATTGACGCCCGCCCCTCTGGGCCATTCACCACCTGCGGCGCGGACCGTTCAGCAGCCGCGGCGCGGACCGTTCAGCGTCCGGGATGCGGTGGCCGGACCTCCAGGAACCGGTGACGGGCGCGCCCGCGGTAGAGCAATGCGTCCCAGCCGAGCCGCTCCAGCACCCGCGCGCATGCGGTGAGGGCGGTCTCCTCCTGGCCGGCGGCCCCGCTGCCGTGCGGTCCGAGCCATTCGACCGTGACCGCCCCAGGCTCCCCCTCCCCCGCCGTCCCTTCCCGTACGCGGTATCCCGTCGCCACTCGCTGCCCGGATCCGTCCACGGCGGACGGGGTGATCCCCGAGGCTTCGAGCGCGAGCGCGACGGCCCGCACCATCCGGCCGCGCTCCCAGGCGGCCGGTATCGCCTCCGGGTCGGCGGCTTCGGTGTTCGTCAGCCGGCGGATCTGCAGCATCCCCTCGAACGCGACCCGCACCTCGGCCGCGCGCGTCTCGGCCGCCCGTGGCCCGCCGGCCCGCGGCGGCCCGTCCCCGTCGTCGTACATGGAAAGGACGATAGGCCGCGGCACTGACATCGGCCGGGCCGGTCTCCGGGCCGGTCTCCGGGCCGGTCCTGCCGGCACACTCCCGGAACGCGTTCGCTCGCCGTCCGGAGGAGGCTCATCCGGAGGAAGCCCGTCGGGACGAAGCCATCCGGAGGAAGCCATCCGGAGGAAAAGCGGGCCCCGGCCGGGATCCCACCGGGCCGGGAGGACATGTCGGCTCTGCGGTGACACGACCGTGGCGGTGCCGTGACAGCCACGGCGCCTTCCTCGGACACCCTTACGACAAGGAGGCCGACATGTCGATTCACTACCACAAGCGGATCACGATCATCCCGAAGCTGATGCACCTGAACATCGGCACGCACGGCTGGTCGGTGAGTCTCGGCACCCGCCGCGCCCGCCTCACCCGGGACAGCGGGGGCCACAGCAACGCCTCGGTGCGTCTGCCCGGCGGCTTCAGCTGGCGCCGGAACTTTCCTCGGCACTGAACGGCGTGCCCTGATGGAAGTAGAGCTGCCAGGCGTCCCCGGTCCGCCGCCACAGCGAACTGCGGTGGGCGCGACGGCCGTTGGACTGAGTGACGAACGTCAGATGCACGACGTCGTCGGCGAGCTGGGTGCCCTTCATCTCGGAAGCGGTGATGGGCTTGACGCCCTGAGCCCCTTCCTCGACGAGTGAATCGATGATCGCGTCGCGGTCCCAGCGCCGCCCGGACACACCGAACTCGAGGAACTCCGGATGCAGCAACCCGGCGAGCAGCGCGGGTGTGGCGCGGACGGCCGGGTCGAGGAGGCGCAGTTCGCCCTCGATGGCAGCGTCGACGGCAGGGGCCCACTCGATCGTCACGCGTCTCCTCCGGTCATCTCGGCCAGCTTGACGACGGTGTTCCAGTTGCGGGTCGTGGCGACGATTCCCTTGTACAGGCTGGGCCTGCCGAGCGCTGCGGCGAGCTTGGACCGGCCGAGTCCGCCGGGGGCGTACAGATAGAGCGCGCGATCACCGAACCGGAACTCCTCCGGGAGGAATGCCGCCGCGTCGACGGACGCGAACCGCTCGGGGTCCACACGCTCCGACAGGTAGGTGACGTGCAGTTGCCTGCCCTCCAGCCCGGCGGCGGGGAAGGGGCATTTCTCGACGACGGCGCCGAGATAGGAACCGCCACGCACGAGGCAGTCGACGGTGAATCCGAAATGCTTCTCGATGGCCCGCTCGATCCCCTGGGCGAGCCTGTCCTCGTCGTCCCCCGTCGCGCTGGTGAAGACGGCGTTGCCGCTCTGCAGATACGTACGGACGTCGCCGTGGCCCAGTTCCGTCAGCAGCGCGCGGAGGTCAGCCATCGGGACCTTCCGGTGTCCCCCGACATTGATCCCGCGCAGCAGCGCGGCATACGCATTCGTACTCGCCATGAGCACACCATAAGACGGCCGCCGTGCCCCGTGGGGGAGGGCACGGCGGCTGCCGGTTCACGGTCGGGCGTCGCTGACTACTCGACGACCTTCAGGAGCTTGTTGGG
>NZ_JBWKDT010000052.1:0-38573 GCF_056435785.1 Streptomyces sp. NPDC043870 | reverse complement strand
CCCTCCCCACACAAACCCCCCCCCCCCCCCCCCCCCCCCCCCCCCCCCCCACCCCACACCCCCCCCCCCCCCCCCCCCCCCCCCCCCCCCCCCCCCCCCCGGGCCTTTCCCACACGCATACGCGGAAGCGCGGGAGATCGTGTTCGATTTTCTTGATATGGACAAGCTGCTAGGGGCCTTCTGGGTGACGGTGCAACTCACCGTCTACTCGGCCCTCGGCTCGCTGATATGGGGAACACTGCTGGCCGGCATGCGGGTCAGCCCGATTCCGCTCATGCGGGGTTTCGGCACCGCCTATGTGAACGTGGTCCGTAACATCCCGCTCACCGTGGTCATCGTCTTCACGTCCCTGGGCCTCTTCCAGACGCTCGGCGTCACGCTCGGGGCAGACGACTTCAAGGTGATCAACTTCAGGCTCGCGGTACTCGGTCTGATCGCCTACACGTCCGCGTTCGTGTGCGAGGCGCTGCGGTCCGGCATCAACACGGTGCCCGTCGGACAGGCCGAGGCGGCGCGTGCGCTCGGTCTCAGCTTCACCCAGGTACTGAGGCTCATCGTCCTCCCGCAGGCCTTCCGCTCGGTCGTCAACCCCCTGGCCAACGTGCTGATCGCGCTGACCAAGAACACGACCGTGGCCGCGGCCATCGGCGTTGCCGAGGCCGCGTACCTGATGAAGGAGTGGATCGAGACGTACGCCGCGCTCCTGCTGATCGCCGGCGTCTTCGCGCTCGGCTTCATCTGCCTCACGCTGCCGACCGGACTGGTCCTCGGCTGGGTGAGCAAGAAGGTGGCGGTGAAGCGATGACCTCCGTTCTCTACGACGCCCAGGGGCCGCGCGCCAAGCGCCGGAACATCCTCTACACGGCAGTGTTCCTGGTCGCTCTCGCGGGCCTCCTGTGGTGGGTCTACGACAGCCTCAACTCCAAGGGCCAGCTCGACTGGGTCAAGTGGGAGCCGTTCTTCACCAGCACCCAGCCCTACGTGACCTACATCTGGCCCGGGCTCCAGAACACCCTGACCGCGGCAGCCCTCGCTCTGGTCATCGCGCTCCCGCTCGGAGCGTTCTTCGGCATCGCCAGGCTCTCCGACCACTGGTGGGTACGGGGCATCGCCGGCACGGTCGTGGAGTTCTTCCGCGCGATCCCGGTGCTGATCCTGATGCTGTTCGCCAACCAGGCGTACTCCGACTTCACCGACATCAGCAGCGATGTCCGCCCGCTGTACGCGGTGGTCACCGGCCTGGTGCTCTACAACGCCTCGGTCCTCGCCGAGATCGTCCGGGCGGGCATCCAGTCCCTGCCCCAGGGCCAGACGGACGCGGCCAAGGCGATCGGCATGCGCAAGGGCCAGACGATGCGGTACGTGCTGCTGCCGCAGTCGGTGACGGCGATGCTGCCGGCGATCGTCAGCCAGATGGTGGTCATCGTGAAGGACACCGCCCTCGGCGGCGCGTTGCTCACCTTCTCCGAACTGCTGGCCTCGGTCCGCCCGATGAGCGCGAACTACGGCGCGAACACCATCGCCAGCTTCACCGTCGTCGCCCTCATCTTCGTCGCGCTGAACTTCACGCTCACCTCGTTCGCGAGCTGGCTGGAGCGCAAGCTGCGGCGCGGGAAGAAGAGCACGGGCGCGGTGGTGCACGCCTCACCCGGCGGCGGTCTGGAGACGATTGGCCCTGCCAAGATCCAGACGTCCGGCGACTTCCATGCCGGCGCCGGAGGCGCCGGCAGCTGACCGAACGGCTCAGAAGGCTCCACGGGGGCGGCGGCGCGTATGCGCTGCCGCCCCCGTCGCTTGACGCGGACACCGGCAGTGGGTTGCATACGTTCTGTGATCGCGCACCGGGCTCCAACCAGCCCACTCCCACTGTTCTCTCTGTCCCAGCGGGTCTCAGGAGCAGCGCCGTGGACCCGGTGATCGTCGTCGGCGCGGGTCCCGTCGGACTCGCGCTGTCGCTCGCCCTGGCCGCACAGGGCGTTCCGTCCGTCGTCCTCGACGAGGGCGCGGGCAAGGACGAGCCGCGCCCGGCTCGTACGGTCGTGCTGCGCGCCGACACCGCGGCGCTGATGGAGCGGCTCGGCTGCGCCACGATCCGTGACGAAGGCACCCGCTGGGTCGGCTGGCGGTCCCTGCGGCGCAAGCAGGAGATGCGCACGCTGGAACTCGGCGGGGACGGCTTCCCGGCGCCGCTGCACATTCCGCAGCACGCCCTGATGCGCGGGCTGCGGGACGCCGTTGCGGACGCCGGCCTGGTGCAGGTCGCCACGCACAGCCGGCTCGACGCACTGGAACAGGACGGCAGCGGTGTCACCGCGCACACCCGCGAGCCCGAGGCGACCTGGTGGCGCGGGAGTTACCTGGTCGGCTGCGACGGGGCCCGGTCGACGGTCAGGAAGCTGCTCGGCATCCGCTTCCCCGGCCGTACCGCCGTGGAGCGCCATGCCGTCGCCGCCCTGCGCACCGAGCTGCCCTGGCCGGACGAGGCGGTGATGCACCGGATGCCGCCGTGGCGCACCAGCGGCGAGGAGGTGACGGCCAGGCCGCTGCCCGACGGCGCCTGGCGGCTGGACTGGCTGCTGCCGGCCCGTGGCGAACTGGTCACGCCCGACGCGCTGGTGTCCCGGGTACGGGACACCCTGTCCGGCTGGTGCGACGGGACACCGCAGTACGACCTCATCGACACCAGCGTCTACACGCTGCACCATCGACTGGCCCGTCGCTGGCGGGTGGACCGGGCCTTCCTCGCCGGGGACGCCGCCCATCTTCTCGGCGCCGTCGGCACCCAGGCGCTCGACGAGGGGGTGCGTGACGTCGAGAACCTCGCCTGGAAACTGGCCCAGGCCTGGCACCACGGCGCGTCGGACACACTCCTCGACAGCTATCAGGCGGAGCGGCGCGCCGCCGTCGCCGCACGACTGCGCGCCGCCGACCAATCCCTGCCGATACTGCGTTCCGGCGGGGGCCTGCGGACCTATCTGCCAGGTGCGGCGCGCGGGCACGACACACTGCTGACCGACGGGCATCTGGGGCTCGGGCCGCTGGGCGCGCCCCCTTCGTACCCGAACTCCCCCCTCGCACCTCAACGCACTGAGGCGCACACCGCCGTGGGTACTCCGATCGGCGCACCGGTCACCGACGTACCCGTCACGGCGCCGGACGGCACGACCGTACGGCTCCGGGACCGGCTGGGGCAGGGCCGGCTGCTGGTCGTCCTGGTCGCGCCCGGCACCGGTGTGTGGGAGCGGCGGCACTGGATGACCGCGGGTGTGATGCCACGGCTGGCCGCCGCCGTCTCGGCGTTGCCGGTACGGGCGGAGCTCCTGGTCACGGAGGGCTATCCGGGGGCCTCGGCGCATACGGTGCTGCTGGTGCGGCCGGACGGGCATCTGGTCACGTCCTTCGGCGGGGTGCGTCCGGCGGAGTTGTACGCCGCGGCGGACGCGGTGCGCGGGGGCGCGCCCGCCTCCGCGCACTCGGACCGCACCACCTCCGACCACACTGCTGACCGCCCCTCCGACCGCACCGCGGACATCAATTGACCGACGCAGGCGTGCATGGTGTACTCCGAAACGTGACCGACACCGATGTGCGCCTGTGGCGGAGGGTCCATATGGACCTGCTCCGCTATGCGGGCTGCGTGTGTCGTCCGTCCTGCTGATTCGCCTTCCTTCCCGTTCGCGCGGCCGCGTTCGTTCCTTCGTGTGCCTGGCCGCGCGCATCTCAGCGAACTTCCAGGACGGTTGCGTTGTCTCAACTTCCCCCACCCGCTTCCGCTTCCCGTTCCGCAGGTACGGAAGCTTCCGCGCCCACCGCTGCCGAGCTTTTCGACTTCGTCCGGCGCACCGCCGCCGACACCGGGCTGATCGCCTCGCTTCCGCTCGATCCGGAGGGCCGCACCTGGGTGCGGCTCGAGGGACCGGGCGGCAGCGAGGCCTGGCTGATCGGCTGGCCGCCGGGCACCGGCACCGGCTGGCACGACCACGCCGAGTCGGTCGGCGCCTTCGCCACGGCCTCCGGCGAGCTCAAGGAGAACTCGCTCGCGGTGCGGCTCCCCGCGAGCGGGTGGAAGACCCTGGAGCTGGCCGAAGGGCTGGACCGCGGGCGGCGACTGGGCCCGGGACAGGGGCGGGCCTTCGGCCGCCACCATGTGCACGAGGTGCTCAACGAGTCCCCCGCCGACCACGCGGTCTCGGTTCACGCGTACTATCCGCCGCTGCCGCTGATCCGGCGCTTCAGCAGGACCGGCTCGGTGCTCCGTCTTGAGCAGGTCGAGCGTCCGGAGGAGTGGCAGTGATTGAACGACCGGTGGGCATCGACGAGTTGCTGGAGCGGGTACGGGAAGGGCTGGACCGCGTCGGTCCGCGCGCGGCGTTCGAGGCGGCGGCGGACGGGGCGCTGCTGGTGGACATCCGCTACGCGGCGCTGCGCGACCGGGACGGGCTGATCCCCGGGGCGCTCGTCGTCGAACGCAACGAGCTGGAGTGGCGGCTGGACCCGCTGGGCAGCCACCGCACCCCCGAGGCCACCAGCCATGATCTGCGGGTCGTGGTGGTCTGCAACGAGGGCTACGCGTCGTCGCTCGCGGCCGCGTCGCTCCGCCAGCTCGGTCTTCACCGGGCGACGGATCTGGTGGGCGGCTTCCAGGCCTGGCGAGCGGAAGGCCTGCCGGTCCGGGTACCGGCGGCGGAACAGGCCGGCCTGTAAACCTTCAGGCCGGTGCCGGCGGACAGGTCCGTCTCGGGGGCAGGCCCGTCTCGGCGGCAAGATCGCTGATCACTGGTCACCGTGGCACGGGCCCTGTGCCATGCGTATCCAGTGCTGTGTTTCACAGGAGCGGACCCGTGTCCCGGGGCGGGGCTCCCCCCACCCCGTCCCCTCCGGGGACGCGGGTCCGCTCCTGTGGTCTTACGGGCGGCACCGCCGAAGTCAGGTACGGCCGCCAAGGCCCGTACGAGACAGGCTGAACGGCCCCAGGGCCGACGCAGACCGAAGGCCGACGCAGACCGAAGGCCGGCGCAGACCGAGGGCCGGCGCAGACCGAGGCGTGCCGACGGCCGGGCGCGGGCCCACGGAGTGTGCTGTGGATCTCGCCGTGCGCGCGTGATCCACACGACACCCCCAGGCCCTGTCCGGGCCTAGGACAAGCCGTCCTCCAGGCCGTCCAGCCCTTCGGTGTCCTCGCCCTCTTCCTCCAGGGCCTGGCGGACCACCCGCAGGGCCATGCCCTCCGGGTAGCCCTTGCGGGCGAGCATGCCCGCGAGTCGGCGCAGCCGGCGGTCGCGGTCGAGGCCGCGGGTGGACCGGAGCTTGCGGGCGACCAGCTCCCGGGCCGTCGACTCCTCCTGGTCCGAGTCGAGCTGACCGACCGCCTCGTCGATCAGCGCCGCGTCGACGCCTTTGGTGCGCAGCTCGCGGGCGAGGGCGCGGCGGGCCAGGCCCCGCCCGTGGTGCCTGGACTCCACCCAGGCGTCCGCGAACGCCGCATCGTCGATGAGGCCGACGTCCTCGAAACGGGACAGGACCTCCTCGGCGACTTCGTCCGGGATCTCGCGCTTGCGCAGCGCGTCGGCGAGTTGCTTGCGGGTGCGCGGGGTCCCGGTGAGCAGGCGCAGACAGATCGCCCGCGCCCGCTCAGCCGGATCCTGGGGTGGCAGCTCCTTCTCGGCCCTCGACAAGTCGGAGCTGCCGCCCGGCCATTGCGCGGTATGCCGCGTGCTCGGGTCGGGCACGGTACCGGTCAGCTCTTGGTCGCCGCAGCCGCCTTGGTGGCCTTGGTCGCCTTGGTGGCAGGCGCGGACACCGACTTCGCGGGCTCATCCGCCGAGGCCGCCGCGTCCCCGCCCGGCTCGGCCGTCGGGGCCTGCGGGCTGACGCCGACGCCCAGCTTCTCCTTGATCTTCTTCTCGATCTCGTTGGCGAGGTCGGGGTTGTCCTTGAGGAAGTTCCGCGCGTTCTCCTTGCCCTGGCCGAGCTGGTCGCCCTCGTACGTGTACCAGGCGCCGGCCTTCCGGACGAAGCCGTGCTCCACGCCCATGTCGATCAGGCCGCCCTCGCGGCTGATGCCCTGGCCGTAGAGAATGTCGAACTCGGCCTGCTTGAAGGGCGGCGCCACCTTGTTCTTGACGACCTTGCAGCGGGTGCGGTTTCCGACCGCCTCCGTGCCGTCCTTCAGGGTCTCGATTCGGCGGATGTCGATACGCACCGAGGCGTAGAACTTCAGCGCGCGGCCACCGGTCGTGGTCTCCGGCGAGCCGAACATCACACCGATCTTCTCGCGGAGCTGGTTGATGAAGATCGCCGTGGTCTTGGACTGGTTGAGCGCACTGGTGATCTTCCGCAGTGCCTGGCTCATCAGGCGGGCCTGGAGGCCCACGTGCGAGTCGCCCATCTCGCCCTCGATCTCCGCGCGCGGCACGAGCGCGGCGACGGAGTCGATGACGATCAGGTCGAGGGCGCCGGAGCGGACGAGCATGTCGACGATCTCGAGGGCCTGCTCGCCGTTGTCCGGCTGGGACAGGATCAGATTGTCGATGTCGACGCCGAGCTTCTTCGCGTACTCGGGGTCGAGGGCGTGCTCGGCGTCCACGAAGGCAACCTGGCCGCCGGCCTTCTGCGCGTTGGCCACGGCGTGCAGCGTCAGGGTCGTCTTACCGGAGGACTCCGGCCCGTACACCTCCACCACACGGCCGCGCGGCAGGCCTCCGACGCCGAGCGCGACGTCGAGTGCGGTCGACCCGGTGGGGATGACCTCGATGGGCTCGTTCGGCCGCTCGCCCAGGCGCATCACGGCGCCCTTGCCGAATTGCCGTTCAATCTGTGCGAGCGCGGCGTCGAGCGCCTTCTCGCGGTCGGTTCCTGCCATGGGTTCCACCCGGTTTGCTTGAGTCGATCGCTTCACGCCAAAGACGCTATCCCCTGCCACTGACAATGCGCCCCGACGTCCCTCCGGCCTGTGGATAACCTGTCGAAAGTCCCGGGATTCCAGGGGCCGGAATCCCATAAGAATGGATGTTCGATTTTGGTGTCAAGGGCACCACACGCACCACGCCCTGCCCTCCGTGACAGTCGTGCCGGGGCCCGTCCGGCCCCGGGGGGCCTGGCGATGACGGGTTCACACGGCGCTGCGCGCCTCGGCGAGGCTGATCACCCGGGCGGTCGCGGTGGCCGTGGCGACGAGGGCCCCGTCGGTGGTGGTGAGGCCGGCCTCGAGGTGGGCCAGGTCTCCGTCGCGGTGCACGATGCGCCCGTGCCCGAGGAGCCGGCCAGGACGGACCGGCCGCAGGAAATTCACCTTGAACTCAAGGGTGGACTGGAACTGGTCGGGCTCGACGGTGGCCAGCAGCGCGGGTCCCACCGTGTCGTAGAGCATCGCGGCGATGAAGCCGCCCAGGACATTGCCCGCAGGGTTGACGAAGTCCTCGGTTGCGGCGAACGCCAGCTCGATCGTGCCCTTGTCTGCGTCCGCGGCAAGAAACTCCAGCCCGAGCGTCGCTGCCGCGCGGGGCAGCGGAGCGCGTCCCTCAACGCTGTCCCAGAAGGGACCGGAGTGTCCGCTCATCGCGCCTCCCGAAGCCGGTCGCCTCATCGCGCCTCCGCCGGGCCTCATCGCGCCTCCCGAAGCCGGCCGACCCGGAAACGCTAACAGCGGACGGCCCGTGGTCATGCAACTCCTGGGGCGCAGCGCGTGGTGGCTGCCGTCCTGGCTGCGCCGGATGCTGCCGAAGGTGGAGCTGGAGCACCGCTGACGCGCGTACGCGCACGGAGTCGACACACGTACGCGCAGGGAGTCTCAGGCGCCGCTCTCCTCTGCGGGCGGTGCCTCATCCCTCTTGCTGCGCAGCGCACGCTGCACCCGTGCCAGTACCGCCTCACCCTGGCGCCGATGCCCGTGCATACGCGGGTCCTCCGTCACGGCGTACCGCTTCACATACGCGCCGAGGAAGGCCTGCAGCGTCGCGACCGCGGGAATCGCGATCAGCGCACCGACCGCGCCCAGCAGCGCGGTGCCCGCGATGACCGAGCCGAACGCCACCGCCGGGTGGATGTCCACCGTCTTGGAGGTGAGCTTGGGCTGCAGTACATAGTTCTCGAACTGCTGGTAGATCAGGACGAAGCCGAGCACCCACACCGCGTACCAGGGCTCGGTCGTGAACGCGATCAGCATCGGCAGGGCGCCCGCCAGATACGTACCGATCGTGGGGATGAACTGGGAGACGAGCCCGACCCACACCGCGAGCGCCGGGGCGTACGGCACACCGAGCATGGCCAGCAGGATGTAGTGCGCGACGCCGGAGATCAGGGCCATCAGCCCGCGGGAGTAGAGATAGCCGCCCGTCTTGTCGACGGCGATCTCCCAGGCGCGCAGCACCTCGGCCTGCTTCGCCGGCGGCAGTACGGAGCACAGCGCGCGCCGCAGCCGGGGCCCGTCGGCCGCGAAGTAGAACGAGAACAGGAAGATCGTGAGCAGCTTGAAGAGCCCGCCGAGCACGGTCGCGGAGACGTCGAGCACACCGCTCGCGCTGTTCTGGACGTACTTCTGCAGCCAGTCGGAGCGCAGCAGACTGTCCTGGATCGCGACGCGGGACAGCTCCGTGCGGAAGGTGTGGTTGATCCAGTTGATCACTTGGTCGAGGTACTTGGGGAAGTCCTCGACCATCTCGACGATCTGGCCCGCCAGCATCGAGCCGAGCAGCACGACGAAGCCGATGCCGACGATCATGACGCCGAAGAAGACGAGGAAGGTGGCAAGGCCGCGGCGCATGCCTCGGGCCGCCATCCGGCCGACGACGGGCTCGATCGCCAGTGCCAGGAAGAACGCGATCAGAATGTTGATCAACAGCCCGATGAGCTGGTGGAAGGCCCAGCTGCCGAGCTGGAAGCAGGCATAGAGGGCCAGCGCCAGCACCATGGCACGGGGGAGCCAGCGCGGCATCCGCCCGGGCGCGCCGGCGGGGAGGGACCTGCCGGCCCCGGAGCCGCCGGCCGGCGCGGTCGCGGGCGGGGTGGCGCCGGACTCGGCAGCGACGGCGGGTGCGGGGATCGTCGCGCGTCCGGTGGCGCCCGCCGGTCCGCGCGCGCCGTCGTCGGACGGCCCGGCCGCCGGGGGCCGGGCCATGGGGAAGTTCTCGTCCTGGACGGTCTCGTCAGTCGATGCCACGGAGCAAGTCTCGCCTACCGGCGCGACAACCGGCGGGACCTGTGGACAACCCCGTGGTTCATCGCTTGTCCGCGGGAATGCCGACGGCGGCGCAGACCCCGCGCCAGACGTCCTTCGTCTCCCAGCCGGCGGCCAGCGCCTCGTGCACCGTACGGCCCCCGAGCTCCGCCATCACATGGTCGCGCGCGAAGGAGTCGGCGTACGCCGCGCCGAAGTGCTCTGCCATCCGCTCCCAGAAAATCGTCAACCGCATGACACCAGTATCCCGCCCCTGAGAGTGCAGCCATGTCCGTCCGCCTTGCCGAAAGCCCTTTCCGCCCTACCGTCGGAGCATGGCTGGAACACCCCTGGCACGGGCCGAGCACTTCATCTGGCTGACGGCTCGCGTGCTCGAGCAGCGGCGGTTCGCGTACCACTTCCTGGGCGCCGGAGCCGAGCCGGTCGAGGCCGCGCTGACCGCGTATCTCAACGAGGACGGCGGTTACGGCCACGCCCTCGAACCCGATCTGCGCGGCCCGGTGAGCCAGCCGCTGCACACGGCGCACGCGCTGCGGGTCCTGGACTCCATCGGGCGCTGCGGCGGGCTGCGGGTGGAGCGGATGTGCCGCTACCTCACGGACGTGGCCACCCGGGACGGGGCGCTGCCCGCGATCCACCCGTCGCAGCGCGGCTATCCGACGGCGCCGTTCATCCCGATCGTGTCCGATCCGCCGAGCGAGCTGCTGGCCACCGGCCCGGTGGTCGGTCTGCTCCACCGCAACCAGGTGTGGCACGCGTGGCTGTTCCGCGCGACCGACTTCTGCTGGGCCGCGGTCGACGCGCTGGAGAAGTCGCATCCGTGCGAGTTCGAGGCGGCCATCGCGTTCCTCGACGGCGTCCCGGACCGCGCCCGCGCGGAGGAGGCGGCGGACCGCCTGGGGCGGCTCGTGCGCGAGCAGCGGCTCGCGGTGCTCGACCCGGACCGGCTCGACGCGTACCGGGTCGCGGACGGCTACGCACCGGGCGAGTACCACTTTCCGCACGACTACGCGCGCGTGCCCGACTCCCTGGCCCGGCGCTGGTTCACGGACGAGGAGATGGAGCGGTCCCTGGACCATCTCGCGGCCGAGCAGGGGGAGGACGGCGGCTGGCCGATCCGGTGGCGCCAGTGGGCGCCGGGCACGGCCCTGGAGTGGCGTCCGATCGTCACGATCGAGGCACTGCGCACCCTGCGGGCGCACGGACGCCTCCTGCGCTGACAAGAGAGCGCCGAGACGGGACGGCAGCAGCAGGAGGCGCCGCAGGAGGGCGCTGACGCCGCGCCGCGCCCGCGTTGAACGCCGACGAAGCGAGCCGGGCCCGTACCTCCGTACCGAAGGTCCGGTCGAGCACGCGCGCCGTACGCAGCAGGGTGTCAGCCGCCGAGGGCCCGTACGCCCGCCGTGACGAGCACCGCGGCGGCGACGACGACGAGAAAGGGGGCGCGCAGGATCAGGGCGACCGCTGCCGCCCCGACTCCCGCGGCCCGGGCGTCGAGGATCAGCGCGTCCCCGGTGCTGAAGGTCTGCTGAGCGGTGAGCGCGGCGAGGAGGGCCACCGGCAGCAGGGCGGCGAGCCGCTGGACGACCGGGCGCTCCAGCACTCCTGCGGGCACCAGTAGACCGGCCAGTTTGACCAGGTAGCAGGCGACCGCTGTCACTCCGATCGCGATCCAGACGTTCAACGGTCCGTTCCCTTCCGGTTGTTGCTGATCCTGCGGCCTTGGCCCCAGAGGACGGCGGGCGCGGCGAGCGCCGCGACCAGCACCGGCACTCCGGCGGGAAGCACTGGCAGCAGCCCGAGGCCCAGGACGACGGCGATGCCCGCGACCACCCGTTCGGTCGTCGTGCGCAGCATGGGCGCCAGCAGTGCGAGGAAGACCGCGGGCCCGGCCGCGTCCAGCCCCCAGGCGTCGGTGTCGCCGATGGCCTCGGCGCCGAGCGCCCCGAGCAGCGTGGTGAGGTTCCACAGCACGTAGAGCGTGAGACCGGTGAGGGTGAAGCCGAGGCGTGCGGCGCGCCGTGTGGGCTGGGCCAGCGCGACGGCTGTGGTCTCGTCGATGACCCAGTGCGCCGCGACGGGCCGTACGCCGCGTGGCAGGCGCAGCAGTTGGGACAGCCGCAGGCCGTAGAACGCGTTACGGGTGCCGAGGAAGAACGCGCCGGCCGCGGCGGTGAACGGGTTGCCGCCCGCTGCGAGCGCGCCGACCAGCGCGAACTGCGACGCTCCGGTGAAGACCAGCAGGCTGAGAGCGCAGGCCTGCAGAACGCTCAGCCCGGCGCCCGCGGCGGTCACCCCGAACGCGAAGCCGGACAGGCCGACGGCGAAACCGACACCGAGGGAGTCCCGTACGACGGCGGAATCGGCCTTGACTGCCGTGGGGGCGAGGTCTGGCATGGGGGCGGGTGAGGACGCATGCTCGGCGGACGTGTCCTCGGCGGATGTGCTCTCGGACATGCTCGCCGAGGCGGATGCGGGTTCCCCTGCCGTCGCGCACGCCGCGCGTCCGGCGGAACCTCCGCCGGGATCTCCGCCAGGTATGTCTGCTGCTGTTGCTGCTGTCTGTTCTGCCACGACGCGGACGGTACGTGGTCGGCCCGTTCCCGGTCTTGTACGTTATTGCGCTCACGCGAAGTCGTCGTACCCGTTTCGCGTCAGCCCCGGTGGCTGTCGGACGGGCGCGAAGGAGCGTGCTTCAGCGCCCTCCGCCGACCGCGTGCCCTCCGCCGGCTACGCGGCTGCGTCGGCCCTGCGTCCCGCCGCCCGTGCGGCCCTTCTGGTACGCGCCCGGCGGCACACCCACGATCCGCGTGAAGTGCCGGTTGAGATGCGGCTGATCGGTGAAACCGACCGCGACGGCCGCCTGCGCCGGTGCGACGCCCACGTCGAGCAGCCGGCGGGCTCGGCGGACCCGTGCGTCGGTGAGCCAGGTGTGCGGAGGCATTCCGTAGCTGTCGCGGAAGGCCCGCAGCAGCGCGAACGGGCTGGTGCCGAGCTCGGCGGCCAGGTCCTGGAGCGCGGGCGGATCGTCCATCCGCTCCTCCAGCAGCGCACGAGCGCGTGCCGCGCTGCGCGCGCCTGCGGTGCGCGGCTCGCGCGGGGGCAGGGCGCTGCCGTAATTGCGCAGCATTCGAGCGACCATGATCCGCAGCATGCTGTCGGCGGTCAGTGCGTCGCCCTCCTCGGCGGCGCGGTGGACCTCACGGATGAGCCGGGCCGCCTGGTGGTCCTCCACGTCGGTCTCGGCGAATCCCGCGGTTCCGCGGATCGTCGTGGTCTCCGCGGCGATCTCGGCGACCACCTGCGCCGATGGGTACAGCGTCCAGTACACCCAGCCCTCGGGCACGCCGGCCCTGGCCGTGTGCGGAACCTCCGGGTTGATCATGACGACGGTGCCGGGTCCGGCGTGCACGACCCCGCCGGGCAGCCCGACGTCCTCGATTCCGCCGGTGATCGTGCCGAAGACGTACCCCTCGTGGCTGTGGCGGGGAAAGGTGTGGCGGATGTAGCGGGCCCTGAGCAGATCGATGCCAGGCAGCCGTTCGTGCTGCCAGTAACGTGCCCACTCACCCTCGGCCATGAGCGCATTCTCGCAGGTCCGGGCGATTGTCAGTGGGGCGGTGCACGATGGGGGCATGTCCAGGACCGCGCTCGATTCCTTCTCCCCCGCGACCCGCGGCTGGTTCACGGGGGCGTTCAGCGCGCCCACCGCTGCCCAGGAAGGGGCCTGGCAGGCCATCGGGCAGGGGGCGGACGTGCTGGTCGTGGCGCCGACCGGCTCGGGCAAGACCCTCGCCGCGTTCCTGGCCGCCCTCGACCGGCTCGCGTCCGCCCCGCCGCCCGCGGATGCGAGGAAGCGCTGCCGAGTGCTGTACGTGTCCCCGCTGAAGGCGCTCGCGGTCGATGTCGAACGCAATCTGCGCAGCCCGCTGACCGGTATCCGCCAGGAGTCCGTGCGACTGGGGCTGCCCGAGCCCGAGGTGCGGGTCGGGATCCGCTCCGGTGACACTCCGGCCGCCGAGCGGCGGGCGCTGGCGACCCGCCCGCCGGACATTCTGATCACCACGCCCGAGTCGCTGTTCCTGATGCTGACGTCCTCCACGCGCGAGGCGCTGACCGGTGTCGAGACAGTGATCCTGGACGAGGTGCACGCGGTCGCGGGGACCAAGAGGGGCGCGCACCTCGCCCTGTCCCTGGAGCGGCTGGACGAGCTGCTGCCGCGCCCCGCCCGCCGGATCGGTCTGTCCGCGACCGTCCGGCCGGTGGACGAGGTGGCGCGCTATCTGTCACCGCAGCGCAAGGTGGAGATCGTCCAGCCGCCGTCCGGCAAGGAGTTCGACCTCTCCGTCGTCGTCCCGGTCGAGGATCTGGGCGAGCTGGGCGGCTCCCCCGCCGCCGAGGCCGACGCCGGCGGCTCCGGCGAGAAGCCGTCGATCTGGCCGCATGTCGAGGAGCGGATCGCGGACCTGGTGCAGGCGCACCGCTCGACGATCGTCTTCGCCAACTCCCGCCGCCTCGCCGAGCGTCTGTGCAACCGGCTGAACGAGATCGCGTACGAACGGGCCATGGGCACCGCGTTCGATGCGCGCGACTCCGCCACGGCCCTTCCGGAAGGCGCTCCCCCTGCCGAGATCATGGCCCAGTCCGGCGCCGCACAGGGTGCCCCGGCGCTGCTCGCCCGCGCGCACCACGGCTCGGTCTCCAAGGAGCAGCGCGCGCTCGTCGAGGAGGACCTGAAGGCGGGCCGACTGCCGGCGGTCGTCGCCACCTCCAGTCTGGAGCTGGGCATCGACATGGGCGCGGTCGATCTGGTGGTGCAGGTCGAGTCGCCGCCGTCCGTCGCATCCGGACTGCAGCGCGTCGGCCGCGCGGGACACCAGGTCGGCGCGGTCTCCACGGGCGTGGTCTTCCCCAAGTACCGGGGGGATCTGGTGCAGGCCGCCGTGGTCACCGAGCGGATGCGCTCCGGCTCCATCGAGTCCCTGCGCATCCCCGCCAATCCTCTGGACGTGCTGGCCCAGCAGCTCGTCGCCATGGTCGCCCTCGACACGTGGCGGGTGGACGATCTGCTCGCCATCGTGCGCCGCGCCGCCCCCTTCGCCTCGCTCCCCGAGTCGGCGTTCACGGCCGTGCTCGACATGCTCGCGGGGCGCTATCCGTCCGACGCCTTCGCGGAGTTGCGCCCGCGCGTGGTGTGGGACCGGGTCGCCGGGACGGTCACGGGGCGTCCCGGCGCCCAGCGACTCGCGGTCACCTCGGGCGGCACCATCCCGGACCGCGGACTGTTCGGCGTCTTCCTGGCGGGGGCGGACCCGAAGAAGGGCGGCGGCCGGGTCGGCGAGCTCGACGAGGAGATGGTGTACGAATCCCGCGTCGGCGACGTCTTCACGCTCGGCACCACCTCCTGGCGGATCGAGGACATCACGCGCGACCGGGTGCTGGTCTCCCCCGCTCCCGGGGTGCCCGGCCGGCTCCCGTTCTGGAAGGGCGACCAGCTGGGGCGGCCGCTCGAACTGGGCCGCGCGGTGGGCGCGTTTCTCCGGGAGATCGGCTCGCTCTCCGAGGAGGACGCGCGGCTGCGGCTGATGACCGCCGGGCTCGACGCCTGGGCCGCCGGCAATGTGCTGGCGTATCTGGACGAGCAGCGCCGTGCCTGCGGCCATGTCCCCGACGACCGCACGATCCTCGTCGAGCGGTTCCGTGACGAGCTGGGTGACTGGCGGGTCGTGGTGCACTCCCCGTTCGGTGCCCAGGTGCATGCCCCGTGGGCGCTCGCGCTCGGCGCCCGCCTCGCCGAGCGGTACGGCATGGACGCGCAGGTCATGCACGCCGACGACGGCATCGTGCTGCGGCTGCCCGACGCCGACCTGATGGGCCTGGACCTGCTCGACCAGGACCCGGTGCACCTCGACACGACCTACGACAGCGAGCAGGCTCCCGTCGGCGCCGCGGACACCCTCTTCGACAAGGGTGAGATCGGCCAGATCGTGACCGACCAGGTGGGTGGTTCCGCGCTGTTCGCGTCCCGGTTCCGTGAGTGCGCGGCGCGTGCCCTGCTGCTGCCGCGCCGGAACCCCGGTAAGCGCACCCCGCTGTGGCAGCAGCGTCAGCGCGCGGCGCAGCTGCTGCAGGTGGCGAGCGAGTTCGGCTCGTTCCCGATCGTGCTGGAGGCCGTGCGGGAGTGCCTCCAGGACGTCTTCGACGTCCCCGGGCTCACGGAACTGATGGGCGACATCGAGTCCCGCCGCGTCCGCCTGGTCGAGGTCACCACCCCGGAACCGTCCCCGTTCGCCCGTTCCCTCCTCTTCGGCTATGTGGCGCAGTTCCTGTACGAGGGGGACTCGCCGCTCGCCGAGCGGCGCGCCGCGGCTCTCTCCCTGGACTCCCGGCTGCTCGCCGAGCTGCTCGGCCAGGCCGAGCTCCGCGAGTTGCTCGACGCGGACGTGCTGACCGAGCTGGAGCAGGAGCTGCAGTGGCTCACGGACGACCGCAAGGTCAAGGACGCGGAGGGTGTCGCCGATCTGCTGAGGGTGCTGGGGCCGCTCACCGGCGCCGAGCTGGCCGAGCGGGGCGCCGATCCGCGCTGGCCCGAGGAGCTGGTCGCGTCCCGGCGCGCCATCCGGGTCCGTATCGCCGGAGCCGACCACTGGGCGGCGGTCGAGGACGCCGGGCGGCTGCGGGACGCACTGGGCACGGCGCTTCCGGTGGGCGTCCCCGAGGCGTTCACGGAGCCCGTCAAGGACCCGCTGGGCGATCTGCTGGCCCGCTTCGCCCGCACGCACGGGCCGTTCACCTCCTCCCGGGCTGCCGCCCGGTTCGGCCTGGGCGCCGCCGTCACGGACGGCGCACTGCAGCGCCTGGCGGCGAACGGGCGGGTGGTTCAGGGCGAGTTCCACCCCTCGGGCATCGGTCAGGAATGGTGCGATGCGGCCGTGCTGAGGCGACTGCGACGGCGCTCGCTCGCCGCGCTCCGCCAGGAGCTGGAGCCGGTTCCGCCGGCCGCGCTCGCCACCTTCCTACCCCAGTGGCAGCATCTGGGGAACAACAGCCTGCGCGGTATCGACGGACTGGCCCGCGCCATCGAGCAGTTGCAGGGCGCTCCCGTGCCTGCCTCCGCGCTGGAGAAGCTGGTCCTCCCCTCCCGCGTCATGGGGTACTCACCCACTTTGCTCGACGAACTGACCACGACCGGCGAGGTGGTGTGGGCCGGGGCGGGCGCGCTGCCCGGCAAGGACGGCTGGGTCTCGCTCTATCTCGCGGACGCGGCCCCGCTGCTGCTCCCGCAGCCGCACCCACTGGAGCTGTCCGCCCTCCATGAATCGGTGCTCACCGCTCTCTCCGGCGGATACGGCCTGTTCTTCCGGCAGATCGCCGACCAGATCCGCGCCACCACCCACCCCGACGTCACCGATCCCCAACTGGCCGATGCCCTCTGGGACCTGGCCTGGTCCGGGCGGCTCACCAACGACACGCTGGCGCCGCTGCGCTCGCTCCTCGGCTCGGGCCGTACCGCCGGCTCCACGGCGCACCGCGCCAAGCGCACGATCCCGCGCGGGCGTTACGGTTCACTGACCGCCGCCGCGCGCCCGGCGTCCCGCACCGGACCGCCGACCGTGTCCGGGCGCTGGTCCCTGCTCCCCGCCCTGGAGCCGGACCCCACACACCGCGCCCATGCCCTGGCCCGGACCCTGCTGGACCGTCATGGCGTGGTGACCCGGGGCGCGGTCGCCGCCGAAGGGGTCGAGGGCGGCTTCTCGGCGACGTACCGGATCCTGTCCGCGTTCGAGGACAGCGGGCAGGCCCGGCGCGGCTACGTCGTCGAGGGCCTCGGGGCAGCCCAGTTCGCGATGGACGGTGCGGTGGACCGGCTGCGTGCGGCGGCGACCGCACGCGACCGCGCCGAGGCGCACACAGCTCCCCGCGCCGTGGTCCTGGCAGCGGCCGATCCGGCGAACGCGTACGGGGCGGCCCTCTCCTGGCCCGAGCCGCCGACCGGCGCGGGCCACAAGCCCGGCCGCAAGGCGGGCTCCTTGGTCGTCCTCGTCGACGGCGAGCTCACCCTCTACATGGAGCGCGGCGGCAAGACCCTGCTGTCCTGGCCGACCGAGCCGGACGCCCCGGCGCTCCGGGCCGCGGCCGAGGCCCTCGCCGCGGCGGCCCGCGCGGGCACGCTCGGCACGGTCACGGTCGAGCGCATCAACGGGGCCACGGCCCTGACCTCTCGCCTGTCCCGCCCACTGGAGGAATCCGGCTTCCACGCCACCCCGAGAGGCCTGCGCCTGCGCCCCTGACCACTAGGGCCTGTCCGGCGGATCTTGTGACCGTTCGTGGGTTGACTCGTTGGCATGGCCATGGGTCGGGGAGATCTCACGAATGAGGAGTGGGCCCGGCTGAAGCCGCATCTGCCCGAGTCCGGGCGGCGTGGGGGTCGTTGGGTCAGTCATCGCAGGATCATCAACGGGACCCCTCGCCTCGATCCGGCTCTGGCTCCGCCCATGATCAGCCGGAGCGGCCCTAAGCCTGCCCGGCGAGGGGATGCCTTCGCGTCTCGGCGCGGCGGAACTTACGGTTTGTGGGTTACCCAGAGCAGTTCCGCCGGCCAGCGGTGTGCCCAGTCGGGTGGGTCGGTTTCGTTGTAGCCGTTGGGTGTTCCGAGTTCGGGCCGCGGCTCGATGAGGTCGTCGATGATGAGACCCGCGCCGCGCAGGACCTTGACCCAGTCGCCGTAGGTGAGCTGATAGCTGGTCGCGCCGGAGTCTTCGGCGATGGTGTTCAGCCCGAAGTAGTCCTGCTGCAGCGTCGTGGTCACGCGGTTGGCGGCTTCGTCGTAGCAAGCTTCGAACCATGGGCTGGCGACGTTGAACACCAGGCGCCCGCCTCGGCCCAAGACGCGTGCGGCCTGCGGGACGGCCAGGTGCGGGGGCGCCCAGCTGAGCCCACCGAAGTCGCAGAACACCAGGTCGAAGCTGTCTGCGGCGAAGGGGAGTTGTTCGGCGGCGCCTTGCACTAGCGGGTAGCGGGTCTCTCCCATCGCGCGGGCCGCTGCGGCGAGTTGGGCTTCGGACAGGTCGAGCCCGATCACGGTGGCGCCCTCGGCGGCGAGCGCCCTGGACCACTGGCCGGCGCCGCAGCCGAGTTCGAGAACGCGCTTGCCGGTGACGTCGCCCAGGGCGTGCAGGTGCGCGTCGGGGATGGAGTACATACCCCACAGCCGGGGTGTGGCGCCGATTTGCGGGTCGTGCTCGTGCTGGTAGGCGCTGCTGATCTGGTTCCAGAACCGCCGGTTGGCGGGGATGCTGTCCACGTGCCGACTCCAGCACTGCCTGCCGGGAGCGGTCAACACGATCAGGGCACTGGCCGGCCCTCGCCTCGGTCCGGCCCTGGCTGGGCCCATGATCCGCCGGACAGGCCCTATGGCCCGACTTCTGGATCTATGCCGGCCCGGGTCCTGGTTCCCACGCCCCGGACACGGGTCCCGCGCGTGCGCGCGAAGGCGCCTCGCGTGCGTGCAAGGGCGACGCCGGTGCGCCCCTGTCGCATCATGGGTGCCATGCCCGAAGGAGACACCGTCTGGCTGACCGCCCGGAAGCTGCATGACGCCCTGGCCGGGCGGACGCTCACGCGCTCCGATCTCCGGGTCCCGCGGTTCGCCACCGCCGATCTCACGGGCCGGGAGGTCCTTGACGTCACTCCGCGCGGCAAGCACCTGCTCACCCGCGTCGAGGGCGGCCTCACCCTCCACTCGCATCTGCGGATGGACGGCTCCTGGCAGGTGTACGAGCCGGGCGAGCGCTGGCGCGGCGGCCCCAGCCACCAGATCCGGGCGATCCTCGGCAATACGGAGCGTGTCGCCGTCGGGTACCGCCTCCCGGTGCTGGAGCTGCTCCGTACCCAGGACGAGGAGAAGGTGGTCGGGCATCTCGGACCCGATCTGCTGGGTCCCGACTGGGACCCCGGCACCGCGCTGAGCAATCTGCTCGCCGACCCGGCCCGGGCACTCGGTGAAGCCCTGCTCGACCAGCGCAATCTGGCCGGCATCGGCAACGTCTACAAGTCGGAGCTGGCCTTCATGGCCCGGGTCACGCCATGGCTCCCGATCGGCGAGCTTCCCTCGGGCGTTCCCGAGCGGCTGGTCTCGACGGCCCATCGCCTCCTTGAGGTGAACAAGGACCGCTTCGACCGCCGGACCACACCCACCGCGGGCCGTACCGAACAGCGCCTGTTCGTGTACGGCCGCGAGGACCGCCCCTGTCTGCGCTGCGGCACTCTGATCCGCAGGGCGGGCCAGGACGACCGCGTCACCTACTGGTGCCCGGGCTGTCAGTCCGGCCCGGGCGGCTGAAGGCGCGGCGGCCGGCCTCGCAAACTGAACGCCCACGCCCCGCTCCGAACCCGCCGCTCGAGTCCAGTTGACGACCCGTCAGATCCAGTCGTACGGTCACCGGCATGCCCCTCACCGCGTACGACCTCACCGGCCGCACCGCGTTCGTCACGGGCGCGGCGAGCGGCATCGGCCGCGCCACCGCCGTTCTCCTCGCCCAGGCAGGCGCCACGGTCCACTGCGCGGACGTGGTCGAGAAAGGCCTCCACGAGACCCGGACCCTGATCGCCGACGGCGGCGGCACGGCCCACACCCATCTCGTCGACGTGAGCGACCGCGACCGGCTCCACGCGGCCGTCGCGGCGGCCGCCGCCACATCCGGCCCGCTGCGCATCATGGCCGCCGTCGCCGGGATCATGCATTCCAGCTCCGTCCTCGAGACCCGTGACGAGGACCTCGACCGGGTCCTCGCCGTCAACTTCAAGGGCGTGCTGTACGCCTGCCAGGCCGCGGCCCGCTCCATGATCGACGCGGGCGTACGGGGCTCGATCATCACCATGGCCTCCGGCGCGGTCGACGCCGCGAACCCGGGCCTGCTCTGCTACAGCGTGGCCAAGGCCGCCGTCGTCCAGCTCACCAAGACCCTGGCCGCCGAGCTCGGTCCGTATGCCGTCCGGGTCAACGCGGTCGCCCCGGGCTGGATCCGTACGCCCATGACCGACCGTCATGACGCGGCGTTGCAGCAGAAGGCGGAGGCCGCCATGGTCCGGCTGTCACCGCTCGGGCGGGTCGGCGAGCCCGCGGACATCGCACACGCGGTCCTCCATCTCGCCTCCGACGCGTCGTCTTTCACGACGGGTCAGATCCTCCGCCCGAACGGCGGCGTCGCCATGCCGTGGTAGCCGTGGTCGTTCCCCCGGCCGCACCGGCATCCCCGGCTCGCGACGCCACATGCACCGGCAACAGGCTGAGCCCCCACCCGCCTGCCGCCACTGCCCCCTCGACGAGTCCCGCATGCTCCGGCACCAGCACCAGCCGCAGAACGGCCCACCACCACATCGCGCCCAGTGCGAGCGCCGGCAGCAGGACCCATCGCCTTACCATGGCCGCCTCCTCCGGTCGACGCTAGACCGGACCGATCACTCGGCGGGAGGGCGCACCGGATGCACACCAGGCGCGCCCGCAGCGTATGTGCCTGGCGCCCCAGGGGTTCATGCACCGGGCCATGCGCCCGCGCACGCCGCAGGCAACGCCGGCCGGCCCAGCCGTCAGCGGAGCCTCCGACCCACCTTCGGCCATGGTCACCGCGCTACACGCTCTCCGCCTGGAACATCCAGGCGTGCTTCTCCAGGTCGGCCGTGAGCCCGATCAGGATGTCCTGGCTCACCGGGTCCGGTTCCGCCGTGGCCTCGATCCGTTCGCGCATCCTCGCAATCACCGAGCCCAGCGCCTTCACCAACGTGCTCACCACGTCGGAGTCCTGGATCCAGCCGTCCGGCACCTTGCCGATGCCGCTTGTCGAGGCGACCGTCGCGGCCCGGCCGTCCGGCGTGACACCGATCGCGGCAGCACGTTCGGCCACGGTGTCCGAGTGCAGCCTGGCCGTGGCGACGACATCGTCCAGCTGGAGGTGCACCGAACGGAAGCGTGGCCCGACGACGTTCCAGTGGACCTGCTTGGCCACCAGCGCCAGGTCGACCAGGTCCACCAGTGCACCCTGAAGGGCCTCACCCGTGATCTTGCGTTCCTGCTCGGAGAGCGGGCTCTTCACCACAGACATCGCGACCTCCGTTCCCATGACGCCGTTTCGATGGCACCGCTGCGATGACACCGCTCTCCACCATGGCACATATGACACAAAACGGTCAGGTGGGAGAAAAGTGAAGCCCCGGCCGGGTAGCTGTCCGGCCGGGGCTCACACGTGGAGATCAAGCGGCGACGACATCCACCGCTTCTGCGGGCGCCTTGATCGTCACCCGTTCCGTCGGCACGCCCGCCACCGACGTCACGGACACCGAACTGAGCGGACGCACCGGTGCGGACAGCGGCTCGCTCGCCGCTGCCGACTCGGCCAGTTCGGCCAGCGACAGCTCGTCGCTCACTTCACGCATGAGCTCGGACATCCGTACGTCAAGCGCGTCGCAGATCGCGGAGAGCAGCTCGGAGGAAGCCTCCTTCTGCCCCCGCTCCACCTCGGAGAGATAGCCGAGAGAAACTCGGGCGGACGAGGAGACTTCGCGCAGAGTACGGCCCTGACGCTGGCGCTGCCGACGCAGCACGTCACCCAGCAGGCGACGGAGCAGAATCATCGGTGGCTCCCTCCTCGGACCGTGTAGCCGCATCCTTCACGCCCCACCGTACCGCCTCGCGCTGCGGCCGTGCGGGGAGCGATGTCGTGTTCACTCAGGGCTGCAAACATCAATTCCCCCCGTTCTGTTCCGTATCCTGTGCCCGCCCATTCCCCGAAAGTTCCCCGGCGAGCAGTTCCAGCACGCTCCGTACACTCTCTCTACGGATTTCCGCACGGTCGCCGTTCAATCGCAGCGCGTGCACTTTCTGTGCGCCGTCCGGGCCCGCGACCGCCACGAAGACCGTTCCCACGGGCTGCCCGTCCTGCGCCTCGGGCCCCGCGACTCCGGTGGTCGCGATCCCCCAGCCGGCGCCCAGCCGGGCCCGCACACCCGCCGCCATCTGCGCAGCCACCTCGGAATCGACCGCACCGCGCTCGGCCAGAAGGGCCCCGTCGACCCCCAGAAGATCCTGCTTCACGGCCGTTGCGTACGCCGTCACGGAGCCGCGGAAGGACTTCGAGGCCCCGGGTACGGAGGTCAGCTCCGCGGCCACCAGACCGCCCGTGAGCGACTCCGCGACGGCCAGGGTCTCGCCACGCTCCGCAAGCAGCGCGAGCACCCCGGCCGCGAGGCTCATCGTGCGGACTCCGCGGTGTCCCGCGCAGCGGCGCGCTCGGCAGCGAGCCCCTTGCGTCGCAGGACCACAGCCTGTCGCACGTAATCCAGCCCGGTGACCACGGTCAGCACGACCGCGACCGCCATCACCCACCAGCGCAGGGTCGCCAGCGGACCGGTCAGCACGAGGACGTACATCCCGACCGCCGTGCCCTGGGCGAGGGTCTTCATCTTGCCGCCGCGGCTGGCCGGGATCACCCCGTGCCGGATCACCCAGAAGCGCATCAGCGTGATCCCCAGCTCACGGAAGAGAATCACCCCGGTCACCCACCAGGGCAGATCGCCGAGCGCCGAGAGACAGATCAGACCGGCCGCCATGATCGCCTTGTCCGCGATCGGGTCCGCGATCTTCCCGAAGTCCGTGACCAGGTTGTACTGGCGCGCCAGATGGCCGTCGAAGATGTCGGTGATCATGGCGACGGCGAACGCCGCCCATGCCCAGGCACGCCAGACGGGGTCGTGGCCGCCGTCCTGGAGGAGCAGGATCACGAACCCGGGGACCAGCACCAGGCGCACCATGGTGAGGATGTTCGCGATGTTCCACAGGCTGGCCTGGTTGACGGCCGCAGCGCCCAGCTTGCCGCCGGGCGCCGGCTTGCCGGTACCGCCCGCAGCGGATGCCGGGACTCCGGTCATCTGCCTGCCTCCTCACGGCGCTCGGAGACGACGTCGGCCAGCAGGTCGACACCTTCCGTTCCCACGACCTTGGCCTCGACGATACGTCCGGCCGCCAGGCCCTCGGGGGCGGTGAAGATCACCTGACCGTCGGTCTCGGGCGCCTGGTGGGCGGCGCGGCCCACCGCTCCGTCCTCGCCGTCCACGCTCTCGACCAGCACGTGCAGGGTCTCGCCGATCCGCTCCTCCGCGCGCTGCGCGGTGAGCTCCTCGGCGAGCCGGGACAGATGCGCGAGACGCTCGTCGATGACGTCCTGGTCGAGCTTGAGGTCGTAGCCCGCGGCCTCGGTGCCGTCCTCGTCGGAGTAGCCGAAGACGCCGATGGCATCCAGCCGCGCCTCTGTGAGGAAGCGCTCCAGCTCGTTGAAGTCCGCCTCGGTCTCCCCCGGGAAGCCGACGATGAAGTTGGACCGTACGCCCGCCTGCGGAGCCTTGGAGCGGATCGTCTCCAGCAGCTCCAGGAACCGCTCGGTGTCCCCGAAGCGCCGCATCGCGCGCAGCACGGCGGGCGCACTGTGCTGGAACGACAGGTCGAAGTACGGCGCGACCTTCTCCGTCGACGTCAGCACGTCGATGAGGCCAGGACGCATCTCGGCGGGCTGCAGATAGCTGACCCGGACCCGCTCGATTCCGTCGACCGACGCGAGCTCCGGCAGCAGGGTCTCCAGCAGCCGGATGTCGCCGAGGTCCTTGCCGTACGAGGTGTTGTTCTCGGAGACCAGCATGATCTCCTTGACGCCCTGCTCGGCGAGCCAGCGCGTCTCGCCCAGGACATCGCTCGGGCGGCGGGAGACGAAGGAGCCGCGGAAGGACGGGATCGCGCAGAACGAGCAGCGCCGGTCGCAGCCCGAGGCGAGCTTCACCGAGGCGACCGGGCTGGTGTCCAGTCTGCGGCGCAGCGGCGCGCGCGGCCCGGAGGCGGGCGCGAGACCGTCGGGGAGGTCGGCCGGGACGTTCTCGGGGGCCTGAGCGGGGGCCGGGACGGGCGCCTGGGCGTGCCCGGGCAGAGCCACGTCCGTGAGCGAGTCCTGCCGCTGCGAAGGGCTGATGGGCAGCAGCTTGCGCCGGTCGCGCGGAGTGTGCGAGGCGTGGATTCCGCCGCTCAGGATGGTCTGGAGCCGGTCGGAGATGTCGGCGTAGTCGTCGAAGCCGAGCACGCCGTCCGCCTCGGGCAGGGCGTCCGCGAGTTCTTTGCCGTACCGCTCGGCCATGCAGCCCACGGCGACGACGGCCTGGGTCTTCCCGTGATCCTTGAGATCGTTGGCTTCGAGCAGCGCGTCGACGGAGTCCTTCTTGGCGGCTTCGACGAATCCGCAGGTGTTGACGACCGCGACATCCGCGTCGGCGGCTTCCTCGACGAGCTCCCAGCCGTCCGCTGCCAAGCGGCCTGCGAGCTCCTCCGAGTCCACCTCGTTACGGGCGCAGCCAAGAGTGACAAGGGCGACGGTACGGCGTTCGGGCATGGACTCAAGACTACTTTGTCCTGGCCCACGCCCGATCCGCGAGGTTAACAGTCGGGGACCACCGGTCCCCGGGGGTCAGCCGGCTTCGGGGTCACCCTTCGAGTAGGACAGCCGTTCGACCTGCCCGTTCTCGAACTGGTCCGCCACCTTCTTGCCGTTCACGAACAGATCGATCGCGCCGGCATTGCCCAGGATCAGGTCCAGCCGCTCGTCGTCCTGGAAGGTCTTGGACTCGCCCGCGAGCAGCAGCCCGTCGAAGAGCAGCTTGCCGTTGGCGGATTTGGCGGAGATCCAGCTCTTGTCGTCGACGGCGGACAGCTTCACCGTCACCTTGTCCTGCGGTACGGCGGCGATGGCGCTCTCGGAGGGGTCCGGCTTGGGATCGGCCGGCTTGGCCGGGGCCGGCTTCTTGGTGGGCTTCTCGGGCGTCGGGCCCTCGGCGACCTGCTTGGTGCCGTTGCCGTCGTCTCCGCCGTTGAAGAGCGTGAAGCCGGCGAATCCGATGACGGCGACGATCGCCGCGACCATCGCGGCGGTCCAGTTCGGGCGCCTGGGCTCGGGGCGGATACGTTCCGCCTCGAAGAGGGGGGCTGCGGGCGTGGGCGAGGGCCTGCCGCCGTGCTCCGCGTCGTACTGAGCGATGAACGGAGCCGGATCCAGTCCTACGGCACGTGCGAGCGTCCTGATGTGCCCGCGCGCGTACACATCACCACCGCAGCGGGAGAAGTCGTCCTGCTCGATCGCCTGCACGATGGGGACGCGCACGCGGGTGGAGGTACTGACCTCGTCGATGGTCAGACCTGCGTCGGTACGAGCCTGCTGGAGTGAGCGACCGATCGAAGGCCGGTCGTCCTCGATCGAAGGCCGGTCGTCTTCGGGGGAGTTGCCGATGGACACGGGGGCGCCTTTCGAGCGTGTAGCCACCTGCTGGAGGTTCAGTCTAGGGGTGGTACGAAAGGGTGGGGCAACCGGGCGGATGCCGTTTGTACGCCATCAGAATGGAAGGACAGCGTGAGGATGGGACATGGTGCTGTCCCTCCCTCCAACTTGACGTACGACCAAGGGAAACGGTTGCCTCATTTTCCCCTACGAGTGAGACTCCCCGCGGATCACCGCGAGCACTCCATCCAGCTCATCAGGTTTCACCAGGACGTCACGCGCCTTTGAGCCCTCGCTGGGTCCCACGATGTTCCGCGACTCCATGAGGTCCATCAGCCGGCCGGCCTTCGCGAAGCCGACGCGCAGCTTCCGCTGGAGCATGGACGTCGACCCGAACTGGGTGGAAACCACCAGCTCGGCGGCCTGGCAGAGCAGATCGAGATCGTCGCCGATGTCCTCGTCGATCTCCTTCTTCTGCTTCGTCCCGACCACCACGTCGTCCCGGAAGACGGGGGCCATCTGGTCCTTGCAGTGCTGGACGACGGCCGCGACCTCCTCCTCGGTGACGAAGGCGCCTTGCATACGGGTAGGCTTGTTCGCACCCATTGGGAGGAACAGACCGTCACCCTTTCCGATCAACTTTTCGGCACCGGGCTGGTCGAGGATGACCCGGCTGTCGGCGAGCGACGAGGTCGCGAAGGCGAGCCGCGAGGGCACGTTCGCCTTGATCAGACCCGTGACGACATCGACGGAGGGCCGCTGGGTGGCCAGTACCAGATGGATACCGGCCGCGCGCGCCAGCTGGGTGATGCGGACGATGGCGTCCTCGACGTCCCGCGGGGCGACCATCATCAGGTCCGCGAGCTCGTCGACTATGACCAGCAGGTACGGATACGGCTGGAGGTCGCGCTCGCTGCCTTCGGGCAGTTTGACCTTGCCGTTCCGGATGGCCTGGTTGAAGTCGTCGATGTGCCGGTACCCGAATGCCGCGAGGTCGTCGTAGCGCAGATCCATCTCGCGGACGACCCACTGCAGCGCCTCGGCGGCCCGCTTCGGGTTGGTGATGATGGGCGTGATCAGGTGCGGGATGCCCTCGTACGCGGTCAGCTCGACCCGCTTGGGGTCGACGAGGACCATCCGGACGTCCTCCGGAGTCGCTCTTATCATCACCGAGGTGATCAGGCAGTTGATGCACGAGGACTTTCCCGATCCGGTGGCACCGGCGACCAGGACGTGCGGCATTTTCGCGAGGTTGGCCATCACGTAGCCGCCCTCGACGTCCTTGCCGAGCGCGACCAGCATGGGGTGGTCGTCCCCCGCCGCGTCGGCCAGGCGCAGCACATCGCCGAGGTTGACCATCTCGCGGTCGGAATTGGGGATCTCGATGCCGACGGCGGACTTGCCGGGGATCGGAGAGATGATCCGGACGTCCGGGCTGGCGACAGCGTACGCGATGTTCTTGGTCAGCGCGGTGATCCGCTCGACCTTCACGGCCGGTCCCAGTTCCACCTCGTAGCGGGTGACCGTCGGGCCACGGGTGAAGCCGGTGACCGCGGCGTCGACCTTGAACTCCGCGAAGACGTTCGTCAGCGACGCGACGATCGCATCGTTCGCGGCGCTGCGGGTCTTGCCCGGACCGCCGCGCTCCAGCAGGTCCAGCGACGGGAGCGCGTACGTGATGTCGCCGGACAGCTGGAGCTGCTCGGCGCGCGGCGGGAGGGGCTGGGACTCCTCGGGTGCGGGTTTCGTCAGGTCCGGTACGGCGCCGCCGGAAGCGGCGGGCACCGGCTGCTCGCTCCTGGCGCCCGGTACGGGTCCGACGGCGCGCTCCCGGTCGGCGGTGACGTCCCGGGTGAGGTCGGCGACGATCGGCGAGGGCGGCATCCCGTTGAGCACGGCCCCGTCCAGAGCAGCGGCGGCGGCCGCGGCCACGTCGACCGCGTCCATGGGCCGGTCCGGGACGGGCTGCGCCGAGGGCCGCGGCCGCCGGCGCCGGGAGAGCGCCTCCTCCTCTGCTTGCTCCGCGTCGTAAACCTCGTCCGAGGACGGGCCGCGCCGGCGCGAGCGCCTGACGGGCCGCGCCTCCCGCCACTCGTCGTCGTACCGGCCCTCGTCCTCGTCCTCGTCGGCTTCGTACGGAGCGTCGGCGAGCCCCAGCCGGACGCCGAGCTGTCGCAGCCGCTGCGGGATCGCGTTGACCGGGGTGGCGGTGACGACGAGCAGGCCGAAGACGGTGAGCAACAGCAGCAGCGGTACGGCGAGGACCTCCCCCATGGTGAAGACCAGCGGCTTGGACGCGGCCCAGCCGATCAGGCCGCCCGCGTCCTGCATCGCCTCCGAGCCCTCGTCACGCCCCGGTGAACCACAGGCGATGTGGACCTGACCGAGCACGCCGATGACCAGCGCCGAGAGCCCGATGACGATACGGCCGTTGGCCTCGGGCTTCTCGGGGTAGAGGATCAGCCGTACGGCGATCGCGGCGAGCAGTATCGGCACGAGCAGATCGAGCCGGCCGAACGCTCCGGTGACGAGCATCTCGACGAGATCGCCGACCGGGCCACGCAGATTGGACCAGGTGCCGGCGGCGACGATCAGCGCGAGGGCCAGCAGCAGCAGCGCGAGCCCGTCCTTGCGGTGCGCCGGGTCGAGCCCCTTGGCACCCCGTCCTATGCCCCGGAACATCGCTCCGACTGCGTGCGCGACACCCAGCCAGAGGGCGCGCGAAAGCCGGTACACGCCCCCGGTAGGACTGGGGGCGGGTTTCGGAGCGGCCTTCTTCGCAGCCGTCTTCTTCGCCGGCGCCTTCTTGGCGGGCGCGGTCTTCTTGGTGGTGGTCTTCTTGGCTGCGGGCTTCTTGGCGGGCGCCGCTTTCTTCGCAGCGCCAGTCGTACGGCCGGCGCGCGGCTTCGCGGTGCCCGCCGTGCCCTGGGAACCCTTGCCGGACGTACGTGAGGCCATGGTGGTGAGGTTACCGGTGTGAACGGCGGCGGACACGTGTGCCCACCGCTTCACCCGTTCGTGTCGTTCGTACCGCGCCCGGAAACTGACGTTTACTCAGCCGAGGAGCCCTCGCCGGGCCGCTAGTTCTGCGAGGGGAGAGTCGCCGTACCCGTGCCCGCACCGGGCTCCAGGGCGTCCAGCGCCCTGCGCAGACCCGTGAGTTTGCGTTCGAGATGGGCGGCGGTGGCGACGGCTGCCGCATCCGCCGAATCGTCGTCGAGCTGCTTGGAGAGCGCTTCCGCCTGCTCCTCAACTGCAGCGAGACGAGCGGAGAGTTCGGCGAGCAGGCCCGCCGGCTCCTTGGTGTCGCCCGTGTCGTGCCCGCTGCCCTCCAGCTGCAGGCGGAGCAGGGCTGCCTGCTCGCGCAGCTGGCAGTTCTTCATGTAGAGCTCGACGAAGACGGAGACCTTCGCGCGCAGGACCCACGGGTCGAACGGTTTGGAGATGTAGTCCACCGCGCCCGCGGCGTAACCGCGGAAGGTGTGGTGCGGACCGTGGTTGATCGCGGTCAGGAAGATGATCGGAATGTCCCTGGTCCGTTCGCGCCGCTTGATGTGCGCAGCGGTCTCGAAACCGTCCATTCCTGGCATCTGGACGTCCAGCAGAATGACCGCAAAGTCGTCCGTCAGCAGCGCTTTGAGCGCTTCCTCCCCTGACGATGCCCGCACCAGCGTCTGATCGAGCGCAGAGAGGATGGCCTCCAGCGCCAGCAGATTCTCCGGCCGGTCATCGACCAGGAGGATCTTGGCCTTCTGCACCATGCCTCGCCCTCCTCGCCCCGGCTTGGGGTCTCCCCAGCTCGAAGAGCCGGGGGAAGCACCGGGCGCCGCCCCAGGGGACGACTCCCTTGCGCCGCCCGTCCTTGTGCCGGTCATGGTAGCCGCACCCCGCCCGTCGCCACACCCTGTCACCGCGATGTCACTGTGCACGTAGCAGAAACGCAGTGGGAGACCAGAAGGTTCCCCGGATATCGGCCCCTCACACGCCTTCGGCCACAGCCAGTCAGCAACTTACGAGAATCCGCACAGTCCGCAATCAGACTGTGATGCACACGCGACCAACCATCGTCACGTTTCGCGCATCCACTGCTCCATGACGGAGAGGAGATGATCAGGGTCGACCGGCTTGGTGACATAGTCGGACGCGCCCGATTCGATCGCCTTCTCCCGGTCGCCCTTCATAGCCTTCGCGGTGAGCGCGATGATCGGCAGCCCGGCGAACTGCGGCATCCTGCGAATCGCCGTCGTCGTCGCATAGCCGTCCATCTCGGGCATCATGATGTCCATCAGTACGACCGTCACATCGTCGTGCTGCTCGAGGACTTCGATGCCCTCGCGCCCGTTCTCCGCGTACAGCACCGACAGCCCGTGCTGCTCCAGCACACTGGTGAGCGCGAAGACGTTACGGATGTCGTCGTCGACGATGAGCACCTTCTCGCTGTGGAACTCGAAGGTGCGGCGGGGCTCGTGGGAGGCCTCCTGCGGGTGCTGCGCCCCCCAGGGCTCCGGTGCCGCGGCGGGCTGGCCGGGCAGCGCGTGGCGCAGGTCCGTGGCTCCCAGGGCCTTGCGGCGGCGCCGGAAGAGCGTCGCGGGACCGGGGTGCGCGTTGGCACTCGGCGTCGGCTCCGGCGGGGACTGCCGGCCCGCCTCGACAGCCGCCGCCGTGTCGTCGAGCACGGCCATCGGCGCCTCGGAGCCCGGCACGAGCTGCGGGTAGCCCTGCGGCGGCAGTTCGCTCGGGTGAAGGGGCAGATAGAGCGTGAACGTCGAACCGCGGCCGGGCTCGCTCGCCGCATGGATCTCGCCACCGAGCAGCCGCGCGATCTCCCGGCTGATGGACAGGCCCAGGCCGGTGCCGCCGTACTTGCGGCTGGTCGTGCCGTCGGCCTGCTTGAACGCCTCGAAGATGACCCGCATCTTGCTCGCCGCGATCCCGATGCCGGTGTCGGTGACCGAGAAGGCGATCAGGTCGCCGTCCGCGTCGCGCAGCGAGCCCGCCTCCAGCAGTTGCTCGCGGATCGACTGCGGCACATCGGCGTTCGCCGGCCTGATGACCAGCTCCACCGCACCGGTGTCGGTGAACTTCACGGCGTTCGACAGCAGATTGCGCAGCACCTGGAGCAGCCGCTGCTCGTCCGTGTGCAGGGTGGCCGGCAGCTCCGGCGACACCCGCACCGAGAAGTCGAGCCCCTTCTCCGCCGTGAGCGGCCGGAACGTCGCCTCCACATAGTCGACGAGCTGGACGAGCGCGATACGGGTCGGGCTGACGTCCATCTTGCCCGCCTCGACCTTCGACAGATCGAGGATGTCATTGATGAGCTGCAGCAGATCGGAACCGGCGCCGTGGATCGTCTCGGCGAACTCCACCTGCTTCGGCGTCAGATTGCTGTCGGCGTTGTCGGCGAGCAGCTTGGCGAGGATCAGCAGCGAGTTGAGCGGTGTGCGCAGCTCGTGCGACATGTTCGCCAGGAACTCGGACTTGTAGCGCATGGAGACCGCAAGCTGTTCGGCCCGCTCCTCCAGCACCTGCCGGGCCTCCTCGATCTCGGTGTTCTTCACCTCGATGTCGCGGTTCTGCTGCGCCAGAAGCTCCGCCTTCTCCTCCAGTTCGGCGTTGGAGGACTGCAGCGCCTTCTGCCGGTTCTCCAGCTCCTCGGAGCGCTCACGCAGCTGCTCGGTCAGCTCCTGCGACTGCTTGAGCAGCACCTCGGTCTTGGTGTTGACGCTGATCGTGTTGACGCTCGTCGCGATCATCTCGGCGATCTGGTTGAGGAAGTCCCGCTGGATCTGGGTAAACGGCTGGAACGACGCCAGCTCGATCACGCCGAGGACCTTCCCCTCGAACAGCACCGGAAGCACGATCACGTACGCGGGCGAGGCCTCACCGAGCCCCGAGGAGATCTTCAGATACCCCGGCGGCACATTGACCTGGATCGTCCGCTTCTCCTCGGCCGCCGTCCCGATCAGGGTCTCCCCCGGCCGGAAGGACATCGGCATCGATCCGGCCGAGTAGCCGTAACTGCCGCGCATCACCAGCTCGTACGAGCCCTCGCCGCCCGAGCCGAGCTCTCCGCCCCCGCCCGTCGGCATCGCCAGGAAGAACGCGCCGTGCTGGGCCGAGACCACCGGCGTCAGCTCGCTCATGATCAGCGAGGCGACGTCGTCCAGGTCGCGCCTGCCTTGCATCAGACCGGAGATACGGGCCAGGTTGCCCTTCAGCCAGTCCTGCTCCTCGTTGGCGAGCGTCGTGTCGCGCAGGTTCGCGATCATCGTGTTGATGTTGTCCTGGAGGACCTGGATCTCGCCCGCGGCGTCCACGTCGATCTTCAGGTTGAGATCGCCGCGGGTCACCGCCGTGGCGACGGCGGCGATCGCCCGCACCTGCCGGGTCAGGTTCCCGGCCATCTCGTTCACGGACTCCGTCAGGTCCCGCCACGTACCGTCGACGTCCCGTACCCGCGCCTGGCCGCCGAGCATGCCGTCCGTGCCCACCTCACGGGCCACACGCGTGACCTCCTCGGCGAACGAAGACAGCTGGTCCACCATCGTGTTGATGGTGTTCTTCAGCTCCTGGATCTCACCACGGGCGTCAATGTCGATCTTCTTGGTGAGATCGCCCTTGGCGATGGCGGTGGTCACCGTGGCGATCTGGCGCACCTGACCGGTCAGATTGGACGCCATCGAGTTCACGGACTCGGTGAGGTCCTTCCACGTGCCGGACACGCCCGGGACACGGGCCTGGCCGCCCAGCTCGCCTTCCGTACCCACCTCACGGGCCACACGCGTGACCTCGTCCGCGAACGAAGACAGCGTCGTCACCATCGTGTTGACGGTGTCGGCCAGCTCGGCGACCTCGCCGCGCGCCTCGACCGTCACCTTCTTCGTCAGATCGCCGTGGGCGACCGCGGACGACACCCGGGAGATGTTCCGCACCTGACTGGTCAGGTTGGCGGCCATCGTGTTGACGTTGTCGCTCAGGTCCTTCCAGATACCCGTGGCGCCACGCACCCGCGCCTGGCCGCCGAGAATGCCTTCCGTACCCACCTCACGGGCGACTCGCGTCACCTCGTCCGCGAAGTTGGACAGCTGGTCGACCATCGTGTTGACGGTCGTCACCAGCTCCAGGATCTCGCCCTTGGCATCGACGGTGATCTTCTTCGACAGATCGCCCTTGGCGACCGCCGTCGTCACCTCGGCGATGTTGCGCACCTGCGAGGTCAGGTTGTTCGCCATGAAGTTGACGGACTGGGTGAGGTCCTTCCAGGTACCGGAGACGCCCTGCACCTCGGCCTGGCCGCCGAGGATGCCCTCGGTGCCCACCTCACGGGCCACCCGGGTCACCTGCTCCGCGAAGTTCGAGAGCTGGTCGACCATCGTGTTGAGGGTGTTCTTCAGCTCCAGGATCTCGCCGCGCGCGTCCACATCGATCTTCTGCGACAGGTCACCACGAGCCACCGCCGTGGCGACCTGGGCGATGTTGCGGACCTGGGCGGTCAGGTTCCCGGCCATGCCGTTCACGGAGTCCGTCAGATCGCGCCACACACCGGCGACGCCCGGCACCTGTGCCTGGCCGCCGAGGCGCCCGTCCGTACCCACCTCACGGGCCACCCGGGTCACCTGCTCGGCGAACGCCGACAGCTGGTCGACCATCGTGTTGATGGTGTTCTTCAGCTCCAGGATCTCGCCGCGCGCGTCCACGTCGATCTTCTGCGACAGGTCACCACGGGCCACCGCCGTGGTGACCTGAGCGATCTGCCGCACCTGTGACGTCAGGTTCCCCGCCATGAAGTTGACGGAGTCGGTGAGTTCCTTCCAGGTACCGGATACGCCGTCGACCCGCGCCTGGCCGCCGAGCCGGCCCTCCGTACCCACGTCCCGCGCCATCCGTGTCACCTGGTCGGCGAACGACGACAGCTGCGCCACCATCGTGTTGACGGTGTTCTTCAACTCCAGCATCTCGCCCGCCACGTCGACAGTGACCTTCTGCGACAGATCACCGTTCGCGACCGCCGTCGTCACCTGCGCGATGTCCCGCACCTGGCCGGTGAGGTTACGGAACGCCGTATTCACCGAGTCCGTGAGGTCCTTCCACGTCCCGGCCGCGCCCGGCACCTCGGCCTGACCGCCCAGCCGGCCTTCGACGCCGACCTCCCGGGCCACCCGCGTCACTTCGGAACCGAACGACTGCAGCTGGTCCACCATCGTGTTGACGGTGTTCTTCAACTCCAGCATCTCGCCCGCGACATCGACGGTGACCTTCTGCGACAGATCACCGTTCGCGACCGCCGTCGTCACCTGCGCGATGTCCCGCACCTGTGTCGTGAGGTTGCGGAAGACGGTGTTGACCGAGTCGGTCAGGTCCTTCCACGTCCCGGCCGCGCCCGGCACCTGCGCCTGACCGCCGAGCAGACCCTCCGCGCCGACCTCGCTCGCCACCCGGGTCACTTCGTCCGCGAAGGTACGCAGCGTCTCCGTCATCTGGTTGATGGTCTCGGCGAGCTGCGCCACCTCACCGCGCGCGCTGACCGTGACCTTCTGCGACAGATCACCGTTGGCGACCGCCGTCGTGACCTCCGCGATGCCCCGCACCTGCGAGGTCAGATTGCCCGCCATCGTGTTGACGGAGTCGGTGAGGTCCTTCCACACACCGGCGACACCCGGCACGGCCGCCTGCCCGCCGAGCTCGCCCTCCGTACCCACCTCACGCGCGACCCGGGTCACCTCGGAGGAGAACGAGGACAGCTGGTCCACCATCGTGTTGACGGTGTTCTTCAGCTGGAGCATCTCGCCGGCCACATGGACGGTGACCTTCCGGGACAGGTCACCCTTGGCGACCGCCGTCGTAACGAGAGCAATGTCACGCACCTGGGCCGTCAGCCGGTACGCCATGGTGTTCACCGAATCCGTGAGATCCTTCCACGAACCGGACATACCTCGCACCTGAGCCTGGCCGCCGAGTTTGCCCTCGGTGCCGACCTCCAGTGCGACCCTCGTCACTTCGTCGGTGAACGCCGACAGCTGGTCGACCAGATTGTTGACCGTACGCGCGACCTTCAGGAACTCGCCGCGCAGCGGACGCACCGCGTCATCACCCTCGGCCGCGTGCGACCGGAGCTCCATACGCTGCTCCAGATCACCTTCCGCGACCGCCGACAGCACCCTGCCGACCTCGGACACCGGCCGGGCCAGATCGTCCACCAGCGCGTTCGACGCGTCGATCGCGGCGGCCCAGGAACCCTCACAGGGCCCGGGCTCCAGCCGCTCCGTGAGCTTTCCCTCACGGCCGACGACACGGCGCACCCGCGCCAGCTCACCGGTGAGATGAAGATTGCGGTCGGCGACCTCGTTGAAGACGGCGGCAATCTCCGTCATCACGCCGTCACCCGACACGGTCAGCCGTTTGCGGAAGTTTCCGTCCCGCATCGAGACGAGAGCCACCAGCAGCCGGTTCAGAGCCGCGGTGTCCACCTCCGTCGTCCCCCCGCGTGGCTGATTCCTCCGGGATTGACCGCCTTGTGCGCGCGTGCCAGTGCCCCGCGCTGTTGCACCAGACTCCACCGTGTCCCTCCCGCAGGGGTTGACCATCATGCTCGGGCTGTCTCAGGAAGCTTGCCCAGTGTTTCACCGCAGCCGAACCAGGCCATAACAGTTCGGCAGCTTCGCTTAGCGTCCCCGCCTTCGGAAGGCGGAAACGGCGGTGACCGGCATCCGCTCGGACAGCGAAGGTAAGTAACCTGGCATCCGGCTGTCCAACCGCCCCGGTCGCCCGGCGGGGGCGTATGGCGCGAGGACTACCACCGGGCACCGGGAGGGGCGGCACCGACCATGGCAGAGCCGGGCGTCGAGACGCGTACGAGGAGTTCTGTGATCACCGCGCGGGCGGCTGCCAGCTTCGACCCCGTCGGACGGTCGGTGGCAACCGCCCGGGCTTTCGTCCGGGACACGCTCCAGGGCTGGGGATACTCCGACGTCGTCGACGACGCCGTGGTCCTCACCAGCGAGCTCGTCACCAACGCGGTGATCCACGCCGGCACCGCCGCCGACGTGCTCTGCCTGCGGACCGATGAAGGCGTACGGGTCGAGGTCGCCGACCGCTATCCCGAGCGCGAGATCCCCATCCAGGGCGGCGGCAGAACCCACGCCCACCCCGACCGCGAGAACGGCCGGGGGCTGCTGCTCTGCGCGGCACTCGCCACCCGCTGGGGTGTCGAGTACACACCGACCCACAAGCAGGTCTGGTTCCAGCTCGATCTGCCGCAGCGCATGGTGGGCACCCGCTCGGCCGGCCCGGTCCTCCCCACCGACCTCCTCCCGGTCGCCGACGAGCGCGTACGCGTCGCCGTCGCCCAGATCGACCGCAACGGCGCAATCACCTCCTGGAACGACGACGCCGAACAGCTCTTCGGTTACGCCGCGGACCAGGTTCTCGGCAAGCCCCTCGGCGACTTCGCCGCCTGGCCGCACACCCCCGGCATCGGCACCGGTATCGCCGAGGCCCTCCAACTGTCCCGCTGGGAAGGCAGCTACGGCATCCGCGGCACCGACGGCCGCGTCGTTCCCGTCTACGCCTCCCATCTGCGCGTCCGAGACACCCACGGCGAGGCCTCCACCGTCTGCCTCCTCGTCCGCGACTACGAGCGCGCGGTGCTGCAGACCCCTGTCCGCGTCCCCGCCACGGACGGCTCGGGACCGGAGAACCGCAATGCGGACCCCTTCGAGGTCTTCATCGGTTCTCCCGCCCCCGACGACCTCGACGGTCTGCTCCAGCGCACGGTCGAGCGCGCCCGCGACATGCTCGACGGCGACTCCGCCTTCCTGCTCCTGGCCACCGACGACGAGACGGAGCTGGAGGTACGGGCCACCACCGGGCTGCCTTCCGCACGGCAGCGGTTCGCCCGCGTCCCGGTCGAGGCCGGCACCGGCCGGTACGGCTCGGCCCGTATGCCCGCCGTCCACGAGGACCTCACCGCCGTTCCCGGCGCCGTCCCGCTGCTCAGCGGCACCGGTATGCGCTCCGTCGTCACCGTCCCGCTCAAGGTCGAGGGCCGCCTCACCGGCTCCCTCGGCGTCGCGGCGGAAGCCTCGGGCCGGTATTCCAACGAGGAAGCGCTGCGCCTGCAGTTCGCCGCCGACCGCATCGCGCTCGCCGTCGAATCCGCCCGCCTCGGCGAGCTGGAACGGCTCCGCCGCGGCTCACTCAGCTTCCTCGTCGAGGCCTCCGACCTGCTGGCGGGCACGCTGGACCGCGACCAGACGCTGGCCCTAATGGCACAGATGACCGTGCCCACCCTCGCCACCTGGTGCGCGGTCTACACGATCGCCGACCAGGCCTCCGAGCCGTACCTCTCGTACGTCCTGCACGAGGACGAGGAGCGCATCGACGGCCTGAAGGCCCTGCTCTCCCGGATCCAGCCGCCGGACCCGGTCCCCACCCCCGGCGCACGCGTCTGGACCGCACCGGCCGACGCCGCCCACCAGGCCGCCCTGCGCACTTCCATGCGGGAACTGGGTCTCGGCGCCACCCACTTGGCCTCCGGCATCGGTACGACCCTGGCCACGGCCTCCGCGGTCGGCGGCGAGACAGTGGTTCTTCCGCTGGTCGCCCGCAACCGCGTCATCGGCATGCTCACCCTCGGCAAGCCCTCCGACGACCACTTCCGCCAGGAGATCCTGGAACTCGCGGAGGACCTCTCCCGCCGGGCGGCCCTCGCCCTCGACAACGCCCGCCTCTACTCCGAGCGCACGGCCATCAGTCAGTCGCTCCAGCGCAGCCTCCTGCCGCCCGGCCTCCCCCAGGTCCCGGGCGTCGAGGTCGAGGTCATCTACCGCGCCGCGGGCGAAGGCAACGAGGTCGGCGGCGACTTCTACGACCTCTTCCCGATCCGCGACGGGGCGTACGGCTTCGCCATCGGCGACGTATGCGGTACGGGTCCGGAGGCGGCCGCCGTCACCGGCCTCGCCCGACACGCCCTGCGTCTGCTGGCCCGCGAGGGCTTCGGCGGCCCCGCGGTCCTGGAGCGGCTGAACGCGGCGATCCTCGACGAAGGCGCCCGCAGTCGCTTCCTCACCCTCCTGTACGGCGAGTTGTGGCCCCAGGAGGACGGCTCCGCGCTCCTGAAGGTCGTCTGTGCCGGCCATCCGCTCCCCCTGCGCCTGCGCCAGGACGGCTCCGTCGAACCGGCGGCCGAGCCACAACCCCTGCTCGGCGTGATGGAGGACCTGGAGCTGTACGAGCAGACCGTCACCCTCGACCCGGGCGACGTCCTGCTCTGCGTGACCGACGGCGTCACCGAACGCCGCGAGGGCACCCGCATGCTCGGCGACGACGGCCTCATCGACGTTCTGACGACTTGTACGGGCCTGACAGCCGGCGCGGTCGCCGCGCGCATCCTCCGCGCGGTCGAGCGGTTCGCCGCCGAGCCCGCCTCGGACGACATGGCCATCCTCGCCATGCGCGTCCCGGAGCCCCACACGGGCTGAACCGGATCCGGACATGAAAAAGGCCCCCGCCGTGAGGCGGGGGCCTTCTTCCGTTCGGAGCCCCCAAACGGAATCGAACCGTTGACCTTCTCCTTACCATGGAGACGCTCTGCCGACTGAGCTATAGGGGCCTGTTGCGCTTTCGCGGTCTCCCGCGCGGCAACGGAATAGATCATACCCCGAACTCGTGTGTGCTCAGAACCATCCCCCTGGTCGTCGTCATGCACCCCTTCCCTGCCGACGGCACGTACGCCGCCAAACTGACCGGCTTCAACACGTACCGCCTCCCGGACATGGGCCACAACTGGCCTGGCAGCAAGGACCAGAGATGGGCGACCCGGTGACGGGCGTCAACGCGACCGATCTGATCTGGGAGTTCTTCGAGACACCCGAAGACGTCGTCCTGAACGCAAAAATGCCTCAACCCCCGGACATGGTCCGGGGGTTGAGGCTAAAGATTGTTCGGCGGCGTCCTACTCTCCCACAGGGTCCCCCCTGCAGTACCATCGGCGCTGAAAGACTTAGCTTCCGGGTTCGGAATGTAACCGGGCGTTTCCCTAACGCTATGACCACCGAAACTCTATGAAGATGTGAACCCGCCGACCACACAGTGGT
>NZ_JBWKDT010000051.1:28490-40841 GCF_056435785.1 Streptomyces sp. NPDC043870 | reverse complement strand
CCCGCGGAGCGGGTACCACATCGCTGCGCGATGTGCAAGCGAACTGCCCTGCTTCGCAGGGCAGTTGCCCGACCCGCTCCGCGGGTCGGGATCGCTCGCTTTGCTCGCTCAACGGGCCGCGTTGCGGCCCGAGTTCGAGGCTTCGCCTCGAATCAGCGGGGCCTCCGCTGCGCTCCAGCCCCGTAATGGCAACGCCCTGCGTTGCAGGGCGAGTTGGCCGCACTGTACGCGGCCTGCCCTTCCGGCTTCGCCTCCAGGGCATGAGAGCCCGCTGACGCGGGCTCAGGCTGGCTAGGGGGAAGGGGTTGCGGCTCGTGTGGGCAGCGCACGCATCAAGATGATGCAGCATGTAGCAGTGGGGAAAACTCGGCACACCCTCCACACCGCCGCTCGGCACCCCACTTGGCCGAAGCGGCATCCATAGATCGGAATAGTGTCTGGGCATTTCCGCCCCCGTTGGATAACGCAGCTACAAAACGGGATCCGCGATAAGGAAAATGGCGGAACTCGGCAGTGCCGAAGTGCCGGAGCCGAACGACCCTCAGGGCCAGACGGCGGAACCAAGCACCGCGCCAGCAGCGCCGAAGGCTTGTACGGGGCGCTCTGTCCCCCTCCGTTACGCGGCGGCCCATGGTCGCCGCGCGCCACGGCAAAGCCAGCGCAGCGACCGGCCCAGGACCCGAGACCCGCTCCCACACCGCACCCAACCACCACACATCATCTACACCCAGGGGCAGAAAGGGCAGCAGACGAGGGGAAGTCAGCAGACTCACCATCAGGTGTAGGCCATTTGATCAGGGGTTATGCGGGAGTGCATCACGGTTGGGTGCAGCCGTTGTTGCAGCCGTTGTTGCCATGGTTGGTGCCCGGGTTGTTGCAGTCGTTGTTGCGCGAGGCCAGGACTGCCGGCGCGCCAAGGTTGCGGGTGGACCAGTGAGGAGAAGTTAGGTATTATGGAACCAGTTCGGGTGGCTCCCTCTCGAAACCGCCGAAAGTTCGTCAACAGAGAGGCGTACAAGTGGAGATCGTCATCAGCGCAGGCAAGGTGACCGCGAGCACGGGCGAAATCATGACCCCCGAGGCCGTAAAGGCCCGCCGTATCGCAAACTTCCTTCCTCGCCCGGAATTGCTCGCAGGGGCGACGATTGTGCACAACGAGGATGAGAAGTCCACGGCAATTCGGTTCGAAACCAACGCCGGTCGGATTCTCGTCATGCTGCCCATCGCGGCAGGCTTCGAGTTCAACATCATTCACGAGAGTGAGACCGGGCCGCGCATCCTCGGGTCGATTCGGGGCGCTTCCCTTCCGGTGCGTGCCGTCGCATTCCGCATCAGTGAATTTCTGCGGACGCGCGGACTGAAGTAACAGGAGGTTCCGGGGGGCCCGGTCCACCGGGCCCCCCGGACAGCCCCAGCACGTACACCAACCGGAGGGAAAGTCACTGTGAGCATGACGAGCATTGAGCCCACCCACCGCGCCATTCCGGCGACCGAGGGAGAGCGAGAACAGATGGAGGCAGCTTTCCGGGCCGCCCTGGAGCAGCTCCCCGAGAACACCGGATTCCCGCATGACGTGCGCGAGCTGGCCCGACCCCTGTTCGAGGTGGGATGGATCTCTGGCGTACGGACCGGGCACACCGGGCCCGCGCTGGCCGACGTGCCGTTGCCGCCCCACACGTTCGGCACGGCAATGTCCAACCTGTCCGCCGCCATGAACGCGGACAGTGGCCCCAGCATCGGGCAGTTGGTCAGCTACCACGGGTCGCAGGAGCGCGCGCACGGTCGGTACTGGGTGACGCGGATTGACCGCGAGATGGGCCGACGGGGACGGGTGTCCGCGCTCTACCGCCTCAGCGAGTACAGGAACGGCGCGTTCGTTACCACACTGACCGGAGTCCACACGTGGAGCATCACGGCACTACCCCAGCACTGGCAGAGGGAGACTCCGTGAGCGACTGTCACGTCTGCGAGAACGGGCGCATGCAGTGCGTCCGGGACCGATGGACACGGTCGGCTCAGGAGCGCGCAACTCTGCCGGAGTGCGGCATCCTGACCGAGAGTGAGGCATGGGCGATGCACGAGGCCTACGAGAAGCCCGAAGCGTTCGACGGGGACTGGTAGGCCGCGCCGCCGGGTGGGGTACCCGGAGATTTAATCGGTTGCCCCACCCCCGGAGTTAGGTATTATGGAACCAGTTCGGAACGGTTGGCCCCCTACCGAACAGCCGAAAGTTCGTCACCAGAAGGGAAGCCCCAGTGGCTCACGAGATCGAGCAGTTCACCGACGGCACCGCCGCTTTCGCCTCCGCCAACACGAGCGCCTGGCACAAGCTGGGCACCGTCACTGACGGTGCGATGACCGCCGAGGAGGCCATGCGCATCGCGTCTCTGTCCGGGTGGAACGTGCGTCTGCTGCCCCTGACTGCGACCGAGATCACGGCCGACGGCACCACGCCCGTGGAGGTCCCGCAGCACTTCGCGACCGCGCGCACCCACCCGAAGACCGGCCGCACGCAGACCCTCGGAGTGGTCGGCAGCGACTACCACCCCGTGCAGAACGAGGAACACGCCGAGTTCCTCAACCTGCTGGCCGACGAGTCCGGCGCGCACTTCGAGACCGCCGGATCGCTCAAAGACGGCCGTCAGGTGTTCCTGACCATGAAGATGCCGCAGACCCTCACGATCGGCGGGAACGACGAGGTTGATCTGTACATCGCGGCGTTCAACAGCCACGACGGAGGTAGCGCGTTCCGCATCGTCGTGACGCCGGTCCGGGTGGTGTGCGCGAACACGCTGCGTGCGGCGATCCAGGGGGCCCGCTCCTCGTTCGTGGTCCGGCACACCGCCGGAGCCAAGGCCCGTATTGCCCAGGCCCGTTCCGCCCTCGGTCTGACGTTCCGGCACGCCGAGGAGTTCGAGAAGGCCGCACAGCGCATGATCGAAGCCGAGATGACTCTCAGCGAGCTGAAGTCGGTCGTCGACGAGTTGTGGCCGGTCAAGGACAGCGACAGCGCCCGCACCAAGACCAACCAGCGGCAGCGGTGGGGGGCGATCTCGAATCTGTTCGAGCACGCCGACACCCAGGCCGGTATCCGGGGCACCCGGTGGGCCGGATACAACGCGCTCACCGAGTACGCCAACCACGTCGCCCCGGCCCGGGGCAAGACCGACGCCGAGAAGACGGCCGCCCGCGCCGAGAGGGTCATCAGCGGAGCGGCGAACGACCTGATGGAGAAGGCATTCGCCCTCACCACGGTCTGACCCCCTGACCGCCGGGCGGGCACCCCAACTCCCCCACGGGTGCCCGCCCGGCCCCTAAGGCCCGCAGCGGCCGCCCCGCCCGAGCGGTGAGCGCTTACCCCGTCTCAGGAGCGCGGAGCGCTCCCCGACCCGCCCCTGCCGCGTAGCGGCAGCACGTCGCGTCTGCGGAGCAGCCCGCGCGCCAAGAACACGTCCGCTCCTTTAGCGCCCAGGCCGCGCCGGCGTATGTGCACCACGCCGACACCCCGCCCACCGCCCTACGGAAGGCCATTCATGCCCATCCCGAAGTGGAAGATCAAAGGCATCGTTGACGACTACGACGAGTGCGGTTGCTGCGGCCGCCGCGGACTCAAGCGCACGGTCGCGCTGATGCCGCTGGACGCAGACGGGAACGAGGACGGCACCGTCGAAGACGTCGTGTACTACGGCACGTCCTGCGCCGCGACCGCGCTGAGCTGGAAGCAGGGCAGGGTGACCGACACCGCGCGCGCCGCCCAGGCCGAGCGGGACCAGCGCGACGCCCACGCGCGCCGGATCATCAGCATCTACGCCCCGGTGGAGTTCGCCCCTGTCCGCGACAAGGCCCGCATCTACTACGGCCGCAACCAGCCCAAGCGAGACACGGGCGTGAAGGCGACCGAGGAAGTGGCGAAGCTGCTGGCCGAGGCCCGCGCGACGCTGGCCGACACCACGACCGGCCCGGCCCGCCCGTCGCGGATCGAGGACTTCCGCCGCTACGTCGTGATCTTCACCAGCGACCGGCACATCCACCTCGTACGGCGCGTGCCGGAGGACGAGGCCAAGCGCGAGGAGCAGGCCGCCGCCGCCCAGCGCCGCGCCGACGAGATCCGGGGCAACGTCCTGGTCGTGGCCGCCCTGGACGGCGAGGCCGCGCGCGAGGTGGCGTACGCCGACGACCTGACCCGCGAGTGGAACGCGAAGGCCTGGCAGGCCGCCCATGCCTGAACAGGAACCCGCGCCCCGGTTGTTCATCGGAAGCCACGTCACCTACCACGGCCGCTTTACCGAGATGCACGACCGCCCCCTGTACGTCCTACCCTGCACATGGTCCGGCCGCTGCGACGCCTGCTGGGAGCACGAAGACGAGTTCGGCGAGCGGCAGCCGAAGGAGCGGGAGCACTTCATGGTGGTCGACCTCACCACCGACCGCCGCCTGCACCACGCCGACCGGGCGAGCCTGACCCCGATCCCGCACGAGTGGCCCGAGGACGCCGTTCCGTTCAACATCAACGGCTACTGGTACGCCGCCGCGTACACCACGGCAGGCGGAAGCGACCGCACCCGGACAGTGCACTTCTACACCGCCGAGGACTTCATGGGGCGCACGTGGTGCCACTTCGAGGAGCCCGCGCCCGACGTCCGCCGCCTGGACGAGCAGGCCCGCCGCCGCCCCGTCGTCTGACCATGTCCCGCGCGCCACGGCGCGCGGGACCCCCGGCCCGCCGCGCGCAGCCGGCCCCCGACCCGTCGCCCCGCTGGAGTCACCGTGACGAGCCCGCACCCCGACCAGCCCGCCCGTGCCGACCGCCGCACCCTGCCCTACCCCGGAGGCGAAGCGATCACGGCCGCGCGCCATCGCGCGCACCTCGCGTTCGCCCAGCTCTTCACCGCCCTCGGTGCCGGACGTCACCGCCCGCGCGTACCCCGCGCCGTTCCTGCCGGACTCGTCCGTCACGAGCTGAGCCGACCACCGGCCCAGCCCCCCCCCCGCTGAGGACCGGGCATGCCCCGCCAACCCCCCGTTCCTGTAGGCACCATGAGGAGACACCCTGTGATCACCATTGCCACCCCGTCCGGCACCGTCCGCGCCGTCCCGTCCGAGGCGGACGCCACCGGCAGCGTGCGCTACGCCCTCACCGGCGCCGCCAGGGGAACCGTTCACGTAACCGCGACCCACAGCCCCGCCCGGTGGGACCAGTTCGACGCCGTCCGGGCCAGTCTCGGATCCGCCAGCGCCGTGCGCGAACTGCCCGCCGAGCCGCTCGTGCGCATCCGCGGTCGCGCTTACCAGGGCAGCACGGTTCGGGTACTGGCCCACTCCGCCGACGTGCCCTGGGGGTGGCAGGGACCGGTGTCCCTGGTCGACACCGACGACCTGCCCGCGCCCCCGCAGGCCAGCCAGACGCTGACCGCCATCCTGCGCGCGTGCGCCGGCGACTACGCCGCGCGCAGCGACTTCGCCCGCCTCCAGCACGCGGCCCGTCGCCACGACACCCCGCAGCTGCTGAAGTGGCTGGACGCGATGATCTCGTACGCGGAACGGGCGCAGGCCCGCTACCAGGAGGAGGCGGAGGCCCATCGGGTCCAGGCCGCGCGCAGTCTCGCCGCCTGGTGGACGTTGGCCCGGTGGTTCACCGCCCGTCCGCACCCGGTGCTCGCGCTGCTGCTCTTGCCGGAGCGCGAGAGTCTGGCGCACCGCGCTGAGTACCTGCCGAAGTGGGCCGAGATCAGCGCGGGCGCAGCCGCCGAGCAGGGCCGCCGCCTGGCGCTCTTCCGCTCGGAGTACGAGGGGTTGGCCCGGCCCACCGCCGATGTGAGGGACCGGGACCGCGCGTACTTCGTGGTCGGTCAGTGGAAGGGCGGGGGCGACGTCGACATCTGGCACGTGGAGGAGGTCCCCGCCGACCCGAGCGAACGGGCCGACGTCCACGAGCAGTACTGCGAGGACGCCGAAGAGACCTTCGGCACCGTCAACATCGTTTACGCCGCCAGCCCGGAGGCCGCAGCCGAACAGGCCCGCCGGGAGGCGTACGAGACCAGCGAGCGCATCCACCGCGAGCTCACCCGCCCGTAGGCCGACACGACCGCGCCCCGGGGTGGCCGACCGACAGGCCGCCCCGGCCCCCGGCCTCACCCCCTGTGCCCCTAATCACGAGGAGAGACGACACGTGGCAACGTTCACCCACGCCACCCCGGAACGCTGCGCCCAGCTCGGCCGCGCCCTCACCACCGCCGGCCTCACTTGGAGCGACAACGGCCGCCAGGACGACCCCCAGTACCTCACCTACACCGTCACCGACCCGCACGGCCGCACGTGGCAGGTCAGCCCGGCCACCAACTTCCAGATCTCCCCGTCCAGTCCGGGGCAGATCTGGGAGGCCAGCTGTTCAGCGCTGATGACGACCATCCCGATTCTGTCCGCCCGCCAGGTGGCGGAGCGCATCAAGGACGTCCCGGCATGAGCAGCCTGCCGCCGTTCCGGCCCGAGGACTTCGACGAGCAGTGCGAGACCTGTGGCGCCCCGCCCGGGCAGCTCTACCTCGCCTGGTGCGACACCGGATACACCGCCGACGACGCCCGCGCCGACGCCGAGCGCCACGACGCCCACCGCGACACCAAGCCCCCCGCGCCGTAGGCGCACCGCCCCCAGTCCCCACCCGCCCCCTTCCACGAAGGAGACCCGTCATGGAACTGTCCACCCCCGCTGGCCTTGAGTTGCTCGCACGTGCGGTTGCCGACCAGCTCGGCGCCGACCGCACCGAGCAGGACGGCGACCCCGGCCGGGTGTGGATCGTCTACGCCGACGGCCGCGCCCTGGAACTCGTCACCAACCGCCCCCGGACCCGGATTACCGTCACCGCGGTTCTGCCCGAGCAGGCCTCCGGGCACGGCATCGAGGTCAAGCCGATCACGGTCACCGCCCAGCCCCGCCCGCGCCCCAGCGAGACCCAGGCCAAGGCCGCCGCCCGGCACACGGCCGACCACATCCGGCAGCGGCTGCTGCCCGCGCACGCCACCGCCCTGGCCGAGCTGCGCGAGCGCACCGCCCCTCAGCCGGCCACGCTCCGCCGCGCCGACGCCGCCCTGTCCGGATTCCTCGACCGCCCCCGGGGCGGGGTGGCGATCTCCGAGCAGGCAGTGCGCCGCCCGCTGGGGCTGACCGCCCGGTGCGCCGTCGCCTGGTGGCACACGCTCGACGGGCCCTCCCGCGCCGTGGCACCGTTCATGGCCGACGCCCTGCGCCGAGCCGGACTGGCAACGACGGAGCCGCACGGCAGCGGTTACGTGTTCTTCGCCGAGCCCCCCGCCAGGCAGGCCGACACGAGGTTCCGGACTGCACCCGCCACCGGGGGCGATGGGTGGGACCTGGTCGACGAGTTCACCGGCGCCTGCGTGCGCACGTACGACGACCGGGAATGGGCCCAGTGGATCGCCGAGAGCGCGAACAGCGAGGCGGACGCCGCCCGGCGTGCCCAAGTCGCGTCCCTGGACCTCCCGGGACTGTCGGAAGACCTGATCGAAGAGGAGCAGCCCCGGGCCCTGGCCGTGGAGTTGGCCGCCGCCGGACACATGCCCTACGGCCTGGACGACGTCGACTACACGCAGACGCCGGGATTCCACATCTACCCCAGCCCGGAGCCGGGTACGGCCAAGGTGGCACGGCTGCTGGAGCCCTGGGGGGCGATCCGGCCCGGAGCCCGCATCGAGGCACCCGAACGCGAAGTCGCGTGCTACGACGAGGACATGGAGGCCTACGCACGGCTCCTGAGCAGCCCGGGCCGGACGGTGGCCGTCAGTTCGGACGGCATCCTGGTCACGTTCGGTGACCCGCCGACCAGGCCCTGATCTGCACGTTTCGGGGTGGGGCTGCGCCGAGAAAGTCGGTTGCCCCTCCGAGCAGATAGGTATTATGGAACATGAGTACTGCGGCCCGCCGCCCACCAGGCCGAATACGCCGAGGAAGGGACGGGCCGCCCACCACCACACCCGCACCGAGAGAGGGCACGTACGTGACCGACGCGACCAGCACCCCCGAGTGCCGCCAGCACGGCCCCATGACGCTGCACACCGGCGCCCAGTCACCCGAACAGCGCTTCACCGGAACCTGGTACGCCTGCACCGAACCGACATGCTGGAGCGCCGTCCTGCGCCCGGCGGCCGAACTCGTCGCCGATCTCGAAACGCAGGGGCATACGGCGAAGGCCCCCCTCACCATCACCCACACCCGCGCCGAGGGAACCCTCCTGTCCGGCTCCGTGAGGGGCGACGGTGTGTACGCGCTGGTCCAGCCGTTCCACTTCCGGGCCTCTCCCTCAATCGGCATCTACCTGCGCGGCTCCCGCGACCGCCGCGCCGACCTGCACCGGATCAAGCTGGCCGCCGACGCCCTGCGGGGGGTCGGCCACCAGGTGACGGTCGAGATCGACGAGACCCACCGCCGGGCCTTCGCCGAGGCCGAGCAGGACCGCGCCCACCGGGCAGCCGGACGCGCCGCGCACTTCGGCGCGCAGGCCGAGCGCTTCCAGACGTCGTCGGACGCGAAGTGGGAGCGAGGCCGCGAAATCACGCGCGGGTACGCGGGCGAGCCAGTGAAGGTCGACCACTACTCGGCCAACCGGCACATGCGCGACCTGGAGCGTGCGGACAGGCTGTTCGGCCAGGCCGCCGAGGAACAGGCGGAGGCCGACCGCTGCGCGGGCCGAGCGGTCACGGCCGAGCACTACGAGCAGCACAGAACGAACCCGGGGGTGACACTGCGCCGCCTGGAGCGCCTGAGGGCCGAGCGGCGCCGCATCGAGCGCCAGCAGGCCCAGACGGTCGAGAGCGCCGAGGCGGGGAACCTCGCCCCTGAGGCCCTGGTCGCGGCGCTCGTCCGGCTCGACGCCGACCATGCCGACCTGTGCGACGAGATCGGCAACTGGGAGCAGGTCATCGCAAAGGCCGAGGCCGAGGGCGTGAAGCTGTGGGGACCGGGCGACTTCAAGGCGGGCGACTTCGTGCGCTCCGGCAGCCGCCTGCTGGGGGTCCTGCGGGTCAACAAGAAGACGGTCACCGTGCCCGGCGGACCCGAGGCCGGGCCGATCATCTCGCAGGCCAACCGGCAGTACTCGTTCAGCGGGAAGCTCCCGTACGACAAGGTCACCGGCCGCGTGAGCGCCGAGGAGATGCGGGCGCTTCTGGCGGACGCGGAGGAGAAGGCGAGGCAGGGCGAAAACGCCGCCGCGGGCGAGCACCAGCGCGGCGCCTGAGCACGTGCTGTGTCCGCCCGCTCCGTGCACGCGGCCCACCTGAGAACCGCCCTTCACAGCCCGGCAAAGGAGACCCCCGTGTTCCCCGACCCCGAACCCGACGTACACGCCCACCTGGACGCCGACCCGCGCTGCATCTGCATCCCACTGCACTGCGGCGGCTACCTCCTGGAACCCGGCTGCCCCATGCACGGGATGACCTCCGGGCGCACCTTCACCTGGCACTTCGCCGACCGGTGCCCCCGCCGCTGACGCGACCGCTCCGGGAGATCCAGCACACGAAAGGACCGCCGCCGCGCCCAGCCAGACACCCCACTGGACACCCCTGAACATTCCACGCTCACCGACCGCCAGCGGCCTGGTTCACCACCGGGCACGGCCCGGTGTCCGTGCGGAGGTACAGCACCGCCGCGAAGCCACCGGCGGACAACCCGCGTAACCGTCGACGCCCTGCCTACGCAAGGTGCGTACGGCAGTCCCTCGGTCCCACAAAAGGGAGGTTTCGCCATGCCCCGCTCCGCCCTGTCCCCGCCGCTCGCGCCGGCCCCCGCGGCTGATGACGACCGCAGGTGCGTCGACTGCGGCTTGCCCTGCAACGAGCAGGTGGCATCCATCCCCCGCATCGGAGGCGGAACGCGTGCCGTGTTCGCCTGCTCCGTGCACGCAGCCCGGCGCCGCCGGGCGCTCTGACCTGCGCCGTTGACGGTGGGGCAGCGCTGAGAAATTCGGTTGCCCCACCCCATAGAGAAGGCATTATGGAACCAGTCGAGGAGGGCGGCTCCCTCTCGGCGCCGCTGAACGTCCGTCAACCCAGCACAAGGAGGCCTGCAATGGCCACAGCTACCACGTCCACCACCGCCGCCGACCAGAAGGCCGGACCGGAGCCCGCCGACACTGACGAGGCGAGCCTGACCGCCGTCCTGCTCGACCCGGACGCAATCGTCCGCGACGAGTGCAACGCCCGCGAGCACGACACCGAGCCCGACGACGACCTGATCAACTCCGTGAAGGCCGTCGGTGTCCAGGACCCGGTCAGCGTCCGACCCCGCCCGGACGGCACCTACGGCGCGTTCAAGGGCTGGCGGCGCACCCAGGCGGCACAGATCGCCAACGCCACCGCCGAGACGGAAGAGCACGAGAAGCGGCAGATCAAGGCGTACGTCCGCGCCGACTTGGTCGGCCGGGACGCGTGGACGCGGTTCCTGTCCCTGATTGAGAACCACCAGCGCCAGGGCATGTCGACCAAGGACACCCTCAAGGCCGCCGAACTCTCGCTGATCGGGATGGACGAGGTCGAGCAGAAGCACGCCGCGCGCGCTCTGGGGCTCAAGCGCGGCACCGGCAAGCGACTCGGTCGTGCGCAGCAGCTCGACGACGCCACGCTGCGCCGGGCCTCGGCCGGGGGCATGGATCTGGAGCAGATTGCCCAGCTCGCCGAGGTCGAGGACGTGCCCGGCGCGCAGGACCGGCTGCTGCGGGCGCTCGCCCGGGACGAGGCGGAGGAGGGCGGCGGGCGCGGCCACTGGGACCAGGAACTCGCGCTGCTCCAGGCCGAGCAGGCCGACCGCACCGCCCGCAAGGAGGCCATCGCGGCGCTGGAGAACGGGGGCATCGCCCTGCTGCCCACGCGGTTGGCCTACGGGGAGAAGGACACCGCCCGACCGCTGTCGGAGCTGACTACCGGTCTGGGCAACCCGCTGACCGAGGACAACCACTCCGGCTGCCCCGGCCACAGCGCCCGGCTCGACGAGGAGCACCGGCCCGTGTGGTTCTGCGCCGACCCGGCCGAGTACGGCCACAAGGCACGTCCTCAGCCGAAGAAGGAGAAGACGGCCGAGGACGAGGAGAAGGCCACCGAGCGGGCCCGCGTCACCGCGTGCAACCGGGCCTGGAAGACCGCCGCCGGGCCCCGCCAGGAGTTCGTCACCCGGCTGGTGCGCGGCAGCAAGGCCCTACCGGAGGAGGCCTGGCGGTTCGCGGTCGGGGTGCTGCTGGACCTTCCCCGCTTCTACGGCAAGTGGGCGCAGCGGCAGGAGGTCGAGGACGTGGCCAGCTTCCTGGGCGTGAAGCTGCCCGAGAGTCCGTTCGAGCGGGTGCGGCTGTCGGAGCTGGTCACCGTGTCCAAGGCACGGACGGCCCACGTGCTGTTCGCACACGTCGCCGCCGCCTTCGAGCGCGACATGCGCGACCCGAAGGGCTGGAACGACGCCCGCATGGAGGTCCGCTTCCTGTGGGAGGACCTCACGCCCCAGCAGGCCGCCTACCTGCTGCTGCTGGAGAAGCTCGGCCAGGACGACAAGGGCAGCTACCGGCTGTCCGAGCGGGACGGCGAGGCCTCGCCGTTCAGCGCCTACAAGCACGCCCGCTTCTCCCCGGCCTACGAGCTCACCGGCGAGGTCTACCCGCTGGAGAGCGAACTCGCGGCGGACGCCGAGCTGCGTGAGCGGTACGGCCAGATCCCCGACAACGCCGTCGCCGCCCTGGTGCTCTACCCGCTCGGCTGACCGCCGTGCACTCGGCGGGCACGGCAGCCGGTGCCCGCCCCTCCGGCCCACCTTCCCGCACCGGTTCCCGCCGGGCGTACCGCGCCCGGCTCATCCCACGCAACAGAAGAAGGGACACACTCATGCCCACCCTTGCCGAAATCCGCGCCTTCGTCGGCCAACTGTCAGAGGTCGGGGAGCTGGCCGCCGTTCAGGAGGCAGCTGCCGAGCGCCTGATCCGGCTGGACGCCGCCAAGCACCCGGTCATCGCCCCGGGCCGCATCGGACGGATCACCACCACGATCACCCCGGCCTGCCTGCGGCTGCTGACTGGCACCGTCCAGCAGCGCAACCGCACCGGAAGCCGCTTCGACTTCCTGCTGGACGAGGCCTCCACCGAGCGGCTGCGCCGGGACCCGCGCAACACCCGCTTCCGCATCGCCGAAGACGAGAAGCGGTACCGGATCCCGAAGATCCCGGCCACGTGCATCGAACTCACCGACACCCCGGCCGACTCCTAGACCGCCCCGGGGGGGGGGGGGGGGGGGGGGGGGGGGGGGGGGGGGGGGGGGGGGGGGGGGGGGGGGGGGGGGGGGGGGGGAGGGGGGAGGGGAAGCG
>NZ_JBWKDT010000051.1:0-28480 GCF_056435785.1 Streptomyces sp. NPDC043870 | reverse complement strand
CTCCCCCCCTCCCCCCCTCCCCCCCCCCCCCCCCTTCCCCACCCCCCCCCCCCCCCCCCCCCCCCCCCCCCCCCGCGCCGGCCAGGGGCCCGCCGGGCCCCTGGCCGCACACCACCGGCCCAAGTCGCCTACCGACTGCTTCCAGTCCCGCGCCCAGTCGGCCCCCATGACCAACCACCCCGAAGGGACCACGACTCCCATGAGCCCATCCATACCCATGCGCTGCCTCGGTCGTCCGCTGGCCGGCGGACTGGTCGTGCCGTGGGTCTCCCTAATCCACAACGGGCACGCCGCGTTCGGCAGCCTCGACGCCGACCGTGCTCGCCGCGCCTTCCTCCAGCGCCTGTGCCAGATCTGCGGCCAGCCGCTTCAGGAGCGTTTCTTCGTCATCGTCCGCCCCGCCGACCAGGAGCAGGGCTGCTCCCCTGAGCCCGCGCTGCACCCGGAGTGCCAGCCGTACGCTGCGGCGTACTGCCCGATGCTCAACGGCACGGCCACCCGGTACCGCACCCGCCCGGTGCTCGCCTCACACCCCGCGGGCCGCCCCTGCACCGACCCGTCCTGCCCCTGCCCCGCGCAGGCCCCCGACGCGGGGCACACCGCCCGCAGCGGACGGCCCGCCGACCGGTACGAAGCCTGGATGATCGCCGCCCGGCACTACCAGCTCCTCCCCCACCAGGACCCACCCGACGTCCCCGTCGGCATCAGCCTGAACGTGCCCATCCTGCGCAAGCGCACCCTGCGCGAGGCCGTCCTGCCCGCCGACCAAGCCGCCCTGCTCGACCTCCTGCGCACTGCCCTGGACCCGGAGTCCTAGCCCTGGCCCCGCCCCGTCCGGGCACAGGCCGGGCCTGCCGCGCACACCTACGCCTCCCACCAGATGTCGAGGACACGGTCGTGCTCGACGACAGCGGTGAAGAAGGTGCGCCACGGCCGCCCCTGCTGGACGAGTTGCTGAGCGCGGCCTGCCGATGGGACAACCCGGGCTCGGCCACCTGCTGCGAGGGCCCCGGGCCCTGCCGAAAGTCCAAGCCGGCCGCAGAGCAGCCCGCCGCGCAGGTGGGCGGGCAAGGCTCGCGGCGCGAGCGGTAGGACTGCGGCCGGCCTCGCTGGGGGCGGGTGCTCCCATCCCGAAGGAAAAGGGGATAACACCCCCCAGTTTAAGTATTATGGAACTCGCTCGGGGCTTCCCGGGCACTGCCAGAACGTTCGTCGCATCGAGGAGTACGTCCATGAGCGGAGAGACCGCTGCCGTCATCCGTGGCCGCGTGTACGGAGCCGTGCGGCTGCGCTACACCGAACGCGGCACGCCCGCCGCCCGGTTCACCGTGGTGCAGGTTCCGCGCGAGTACGACCGCGCACGCGGCCAGTGGCGCGACGGGGAACCGGTCCCGGTCATCTGCACCGTCACCGGCCCGCTTGCCCGGCACGTATCCGAATGCCTCACCCACGCCGTGCACGTGATCGCCACCGGGAACGTGGCGCTGCGCGACAACGTGCTCTATCTCGACTCCGCCCAGGTCGGCGTGGACCTCGCCCACCACGTCGCCTACATCGACGACACCCTGCCCGCCGTCCTCGCCGGACGCGCCCCCGGTCCGGCCCCGCGCGCGGCTGCCACGCCCGCGCCCCCGCCCGCTCACCGAGCTGGACCGGCCCGGCCCGCCACGGCAGCCCGCCCGACCCCGGCCGCCATCCCGGACAGCGACTGGTGGCGGTCCGCCCCGCGCATTTCCCGGGACGCCGTCACCGCGCCCAGCCGCACCGGCCGCTGACCGCGCCCCCGATCCGTCACCGCCCATCGCGGCACCGGCATGCCCGCCGGCCGCCGCCCCGTCACGGAGGTTCGCCGTGCCCAGCCCCGCCCTGCCCGAACGCGCCGCCCGCGCCGCGCTCGCCGCCCACTTCACGCCCGCCCAACTCGCCGCTGAACTCGTGCAGTTCTCCGCCCAGGAGGTCTGGGAGCAGCGCGTCCGCCGCGACACCAGCGGACGCCTGGCCCAGTACCAGCCGACGGACGCACTCGACAACGCGCAGTTGTCCTGCCGGTTCATCATCCCCTCGGACGACGTGTGGCCCGCCGCCCTGGCCGACCTCGGTCCCCACTGCCCGCTGGGCCTGTGGGCGCGGGGACACAACCAGCTGCCGCAGCTCACCGCCAGCGCCGTCGCGGTGACCGGCAACCGCAACGCGACCGAGCAGGCCATCACCCGCACCCGCGCCTTCGCTACCACCGTCGCCGAGGCTGGTCACACGGTCACCGCGACACTCGCGTACGGCGTCGACTCCACCGCCCACCGCGCCACCGCCCAGGCAGGCCGGGCAGCACTCGCCGTCCTGCCGCGCGGTCTGGATCGCGCCCACCCGCACAACCACGCCCAGCTGCTTAGCTCCATCACCACGACCGGCGGCGCGGTGGTCAGCCTCTACCGGCCCGGCACCGAGGCGAGCGGCGCGACGCTCAGGGCCAGTGCCACCCTGCTCGCCGCCCTCGTGCGCGCGGTGATCCTCATCGAGGCCCTGGACCACGCCGAGGCGGCGATGCACACCGCCGAGGTCGCCGCCGACCTCAACCGGCCCTGCTCGCCCCGCCCGCCACCGAGGACGCACGCGCCGACGGCAGCGCCCGCCTGCTCGCCGTCCTGTGCCCGGACCCCGCGCGAGCGCTCGCCCTGCTCTGACATCCCAACCGCCCGCCGTGCCCGGCCGTCGGCCGGGCACGGGGCCCGGCCCTGGAAGGAGGGACGGACCGCCATGCCCCGTACCACGTACACGCCGTCGCTGCCCGGCCTCAGCACCACCGACGACCTGGACACCGTCATCAACTGGGGACTCGGCGCCGACTCCACCGCCTACCTCGCGCGGATGCTCACCGACCCCGCCGCGCACGGGATCGACCTGGAGCGCACCGCCGTCCTCTACATGGCCACCGGCAGCGAGTGGCCCGAAACGCGGCTCCTGGTCGAGGAGTTCATGCTGCCCCTGCTGCGCTCCCGCGGCGTGCGGTTCGTCCAGCTGTCGAGGTCCGGGCACCTGAAGGCGGACGGGATCACGGTCCTGCTCGACATGCCGTGGGCGCTCTACCACGTGCGCCGTCTGTTCCTGCTGTCCGCCGCCGGCGAGCGGCGCCCGGTGATGCGCTCCACCGAACGCGTCGACCTCGGCCGCCCGCAGCAGCTTGCCCGGCGGCTGATCTCCGCGTCCGAGCGGCACGGCGTCGACGTCGAGCACGACCCGGTGTACGGGCGCGCCCGGTCCTGGGTCCGTCCCCGCGGCACGGCGTGGCCGATGGCGGAGGAGCTCTTCGCCACTGGCCCCGCCCGCGTGATCGACAGCAGGACAAGAACTTCGAGCCGGCGTGGGACGCCCTGATCTCGGGCTCCAGTGCCCAGCTCCCGCTCGCCTGAACCGCCCCCCGACGTCGCCGTCCGCCGCGGACTGCACGCCGTCCTGTGCACCCAGTCCCAGCGCCCACTCCTCGACTCACTGGAGCTGACATGCCTTCCCGTCCCGCCAACCTCCCGCCCAGCACACCCGATTTGACCTCCTACGATCTCCTCGCACCCCAGCTGTCCGGCGGCAAGGACAGCGCGGTCATGATGGCCGTGTTCATGGAAGACGTCCGGACCGCCGGCGTAGCCGACCGCGTCATCTCGTACCACTCCAGCCTCGGTGTGCTGGAGTGGCCGCCCGTGGTTTACGACGGCGTCCGCTACCCGGGGGTGTCCGAGCTCGCCGCTCTGCAGAGCACCGCCTTCGGGGTTCCGCCCGACCGGCACATCGAGGTCACCCGCACAATGCCGGGCCCGGACGGCGACCGGATGCCGCACAGCCTGCTGACCGAGATCGCGGCGTACGGTCGTTTTCCCCGTATGGGCAGCCCGTACTGCCGTAAGGCCGCGAAGGAGAGCGTGGTTTCCAGCGCCTGGACGCCGATGGTCAGTCGCCTCAAGCGCGAGCTCGGCCGCCCGGTGCGGATCCTGAAGGTCATGGGCTTGCGCAGCGACGAAGGTGCCGACCGCAAGAAGCGCCCTGCCTTCCGTACGGTGCAGGCCAACAGTGCGCGGGTCGTGGACGAGTGGCTGCCCGTCAAGGACTGGTCGACCGACGCGGTCAAGGAGTGGCACGCCGACGCACCGGTGCCGTACTGCTGGACGTATGACTCCGTGCCCGGCGCGGGCGACTGGGCCGGCACCTCCCGCTGCTCGTGCTCGCTGTGTGTCTTCGCCTCCCGCGCTGACGTGCTGCTCTCCCTGGGTCGACGGCCGCGGCTGGCCGACCTGCACGCCGAGGTCGAGCAGGTGCGGGGCGACAGCTTCCGCGCGGACTGGCGCATCACCGACCTGATCCGCCACGCCAACACCTGCGGGGCACCCGACCCCGGCGTCGTTTGCCCGGACGACGGCCCGGAGTTCACCGCCCTGCAGGAGCAGGTCCGGGAAACGCTCAAGAAGGAGCCCCGCAAGGAACCTGAGATGGCGCGACACGGCGGGCGCGCCCTGTGTGACGGCTGCATCGCCCACAGCTGATCTGCGTGTGCCGGGCCGGGTCCGGACAGGCCCGGCCCGGCACGTCCCCCTTACAGTGGATGAAGGAGATGACCATGGATACCAACCCCACCGCCCTGCTTCTCGACCTCGCCGCCAGCGCCCAGGACCTGAGTGACCGGGACGCGCTGCAGGACCTTCTCGCCACGGGCCATCGCGCTTGGTGCGAGGGCGTCGCCGACGTCCATTCCGGCATCCGCCGGGAGGCCACGGACCTGTCCGACGTCCAGCTCGCCGAGCGGTGCTCTGCTGCGGGCGCGCCGTGGGAGAAGGGGATGACACGCGGCGAGGCGGTCTCCGCGCTCGCGTTCGCGATCTGGGATGCCGCGCCGGCCGCCATTGCGTACGCGGAGCTGGAGGAGCGCGCCGCGCTCTTCGGTGTCTGCCTTGTTGGCGAGGAGCTTCTGTAGCCGGTTTCGCGCTGGGCTGGACACGAACCCACAGACTTTGGCATTATCGAACCTGTCGCGCTCGACCGGGCGCGCCGGCACCGCCTTGCCGATCCTTCCAAAGGGGCCCAGATGTCTCCCGCCGAGCGGCTCGTGGACACCGCGCAGATCGTGTCCGAGTTCGGCACGAGCAAGCCCCGGATCAGCGAGTGGAGCAACGACCCCGCCAGCGGTTTCCCCGCGGTCGCGCACACCGAGGGCCGCAAGCGCTTCTGGCGCCGCGACGAGGTCGCGGCGTTCTTCGCGCAGCGCGCACCGAAGAAGCGCACGCTGCCGGCCGCGGTACTCGAGGCCGACCAGGACGAGCTGCTGACCAAGCGGGAGGTGGCCAAGCTCCTCGGCTACACCCGCACCTCCACCATCGACGCCTACTTCCGCGACCGGCCCGGATATTTCCCAGAGCCCGACGAGGACGTCGACGGCCCGATGTGGCGCCGCGGCACGATCGTCGCCTGGGCCAGCAACCGGCCCGGCAAGGGTCGGCGGGCATCCGCCCCGGCTGCTGCGCTGCCGCAGGTGTCGGCCGACGGTGACCCCGACGAGCTGCTCGGCACAGCCGAGGTCGCAAGCCTGCTCGGCTACGGCAGCGCCGCCTCCTTCTCCAGCGCCCTCTACCAGGGGCGCATCCCGGAACTGCCCGATCCGGACGCCCTGGAGAGGGAGGAAGGCAGCCGCGGCCGAGCTCGCAAGAAGTGGCGCAGGGTCACCGTCGTCGCTGCCGCCCGGCAGCGTGGCGTGCTGCCGGCCGCCGACCAGAACGAAGACGAGGACCTGGTCGGCGCCGCGGAAGCAGCCCGGATCCTCGGCTACAGCAACGCCGACAGCTTCATCAGCGCACTGGGGCACGGGCTCCTGCCCGACCTCGAGCAGCCCGACGGATACGAGTACCGACGCGGCAGCGCAGGCCGTCCCCGTCAGCAGCGCTGGAAACGCTCCCGCCTCGAGGAGCTGGCCACCCGCCGCTCCTCGACGTCCTGACTGCAGCACGCCAAACCGCGTCGCAGGCGGGATACCGTAAGACCGCGGCCTCTGGTTGAAGGGACCGACGAACTCCCGGCGGGCCAGACGCCGCACGATGGCCGGTATGGAGAGGCCAGCCACCTCTCCCCCGCGAAGCTCACAACTCCGCGGAACCGGCCATCACTCGTGTCCTAAGGCCGCGATGGGCCGGTGGCTGCGCCTTCCGTCGGCCTCGCTGCCGGGATCTCCCTATGGTGTGCTGAACGCTGGCGCACGTGGACCTCGGCGGTGTGCGGGGCGGTGATGACGCTGTGGTCGGGGAGAGTGCGGCCGGCGAGGGTGACGCCGCTGGCGATCCGGCAGTCGCGACCAAGAGCGAGGCCGGGACCGAGGCTGATGCTGTTGCCGGTCTGGACCCGGTCACCGATGAGGGCGCCGAACTGCGATGTCCCGCATCGATAGAGCCCGGCCGCGGTGCGCAGGATGATCTCCCTTTCGGGCTTGCTCATGTGTGCGCTCCACATGCTGACGGCTGCGACCGTCAGGTTGGCGGACAGGTGGGCATCGGCGCCGACGAGGGTGCGGTTGATCCCGATGCGGTGGCCAAGGATCGTTCGCTCGCTCAGGAACGACCGGGTCACCTCGCAGTTGAAACCGACCGAGGCCCCCGTGCACAGCACGGAGCCGGAACGGACGGTGGAGAACTCCCACACCCGCACGTACGGACCGATGATGACGTCGTCGCCGATGATCGCTGTGGGATGGATCCGGGCCGTGGGGTGGATTCGGTGCGGAAGCCGGGTCAGGGCCTGGCATTGCCAGTCCTCCCACCTGGCCAGGAAGTCCGCGAGATCGGTCTCCTCCAGTTGCTCGTAGGGGGTGCCGCGGAGCATCCCGCTGGTAGGGGTGGTGAGGTAGTCGCCGAGGCGGATGGTGGGCATGAGGGCCTTTCCTGTGTGGTCGGTGACTGTCCCTCGGGGCGACTAGCATCACCTGAACTCGACCCGAGGAACGGAGTTCATTCGTGCGTCACCCGCGCGTTGGCGTCGCCATTTTGACCATGGGCTCGCGGCCCGTTGAGCTGGCCGCGTTGCTTGACTCGGTGGCGCGGCAGGACACGCCCGCGGCGCGGGTGGTGGTCGTCGGGAACGGCTCGCCGCTGCCGCCCCTGCCTGAGTGGGTGACCGGTGTCGAGTTGGCGGAGAACGCTGGCGTCTCCGGCGGGCGGAACGCTGCCCTGGCCCGATTGCGGGAGTTTGGGGACGTCGATGTGGTGGTGGACCTGGATGACGACGGGCTGTTGATCAGTCCGGATGTCTTTACCCGGCTCGTGGAGCTGTACGAGGCTGACCAGAGGCTGGGGATCGTCAGCTTCCGTATCGCCGACGACCGAGGCCGCACGCAGCGCCGTCACGTCCCCCGCCTGCGCTCTGCGGACCCTCTGCGCCGCGGGTTGGTCACCACATTCCTCGGCGGCGGACACGGCCTGTCGATGCGGATGCTCGAGGAGATCGGCGGCTGGCCCCAGCCGTTCTTCTACGCACACGAGGAGACCGATCTCGCCTGGCGGGCTCTGGATGCGGGCTGGAAGGTGCTCTACGAGCCGGAGCTGGTGCTGCAGCATCCGTGGACATCGCCGACCCGGCACGCGGTCTTCTACCGCATGGTCGCCCGCAACCGTGTCTGGCTCGCCAAGAGGCACCTTCCCGCCCTCCTCGTTCCTGTCTATCTGGGGGTGTGGACCGTGCTCACCCTCGCGCGCACGCGGTCGGCGGCCGGGCTCTGGGCCTGGTTCAGCGGCTTCACCGAGGGCTTGCGCACCCCGTGCCCGCCCCGGCGGCCGATGCGGTGGGCCACGGTGTGGCGGATGACCTGCTTGGGCCGGCCCCCGGTGATCTGATCACGTCGTCGCGGCCTTGCTCTGCGCCTGCAGCCACGCCGGGATCGCCTCCGGGGTTTGGTCCAGCCAGTTGGCATAGCGGACCACGCCTTCCTTGATGGTGGTGGTCGGCCGCCAACCGAGCATTGCCTCCATGCGGTGCGTGGCCGCGTAGCCGCCGAGCGGGTCGCCGGGCGGCATGGGTGTTTCCACGAATCGCGTCTTCGGATACTGCTCGGCGACCAGCTCGGCCACGGTACGGATGCTGGTGGGTGCTCCGGTGCCGACGTTGATCGTCTCGTTGTGTGCCCGCGGAGCGACCAGTGCCCGGACGGTGGCAGCGGCGATGTCGTCGACGTGCACCAGGTCGCGGATCTGGCGCCCGCCGCCGTTGAGGTGCAGCGGCATGCCAAGGGCTGCGCGGGTGGCGAACCAAGCGACCACCCATGAGTGGCTGTTCTCCTTGATCACCTGTGGTTCCCCGTAGACCGAGAAGTACCGCACGATCGTGTACGAGGTGTGCACGGCGCCCAAGGTCAGTGCCGTCTGTGTCTCGCCCCACGCCTTCGTGTTGCCATAGACGGACATCGGCCGTATCGGGGTGTGCTCGTGGAACTGCGGCGGTACCCGGCCGTAGACGGATTCCAGCAGCTGCCTCACGGATCGGTACTCGTCGCCGGGGCGTGCCCAGTCCTCCGGGTTGCCGTTGCCGTAGACGCTGGCTGAGGAGACATAGAGGAACCGGCGGATGCGCTCGCAGGCGGCAACCGCGTCCAGCAGCACCTGGGTGCCGGTGAGGTTGGTGTGGATCGCGGACATCGGTCGGCGCGTGCAGGCGGCCACGTCCGCGAGCGCGGCGGCGTGGACTACGTAATCGCTCTCGCCGACTGCCTTCTTGACTACGCCCGGGTTCTGGATGTTGCCGACGATGACGTCCGGGTCGGTGGCATCCACGCCGAATAGGTCGCGGTAGACGTGCCTGGGGTAGGCGTCCAGCATGCACAGCGAGACCGGCCGAGCCCCGAGCTGACGCAGGTGGGCGGCGATACGGCTGCCGATCAGCCCGGCGCCGCCGGTGACCAGCACCGTCCGGCCAGTGAGTTCCTTCAACTGGGAGTCGTGCACAGTGCCTCCATGACGTTGTAGTTGTGCGTCGGTCACCGGCCCGCCTGGCGGGCCCGCTCGCGCTTGGCGATGAGCTGTGCGAACTGGATGGCGTACAGCTCCACCTGGTCCGGGGTGAGGACCAGAGTCGACTCCGTGGTCCGGCCGTCGGTGTGGTGCAACTCGATGCTGAGAACGGCCTGCTGAGCACGGTGGTCGTACACCGCGTCCCGCCTGATCGCGGTCGCGTGGGTGATCGACGCCCAGCCGCCCCCGGTCGCCGGACCCTTGTCCGTCATCGATCTCACCTCCTGGGAATCTGCGGCTCGCTTCAACCGCGAGCCGCCGCACCGCCGAGGACACCGCTTCCCGGGCGGCAATGGGAGGTGCAGCCCGTCGGGGCGCAAACGGCTTGCACGTGGCGTAAACGGCTTGCAACTCCTCACATTCGGCGGCTTCCTGACGGGACAATCGACACGTAGGAGGTGAGCCATGGACAGCACACAGCCGATCTGGCGCTCGGCCGCCATGCGCGACGCCCTTGCCCGCCGCGACCCCGGGGCGATCGTCCGATTAGCCCGCCGCTCGGCCGATGTCACACTTGCCGAGCTCGGAGCGGCGATCGGCTACACCGCCGCCTCGCTGTCGCGGATGGAGCGCGGCAAGCAGCCGATGCGGGACGTGCGGCTGCTCCGGCAGGTAGCCGAGTACCTCGACATCCCGCCCGACCTGCTGGGCCTGGCGCCGAACAGTGAGCGGGCGACCCGTGCGGGATCTGGCGATCAGCACCTTCCGGGCACTACTAGGCTGGGCCCGCAGGACCTGTTCGGCGAAGAAGGGGACGACCCGGTGCGACGCCGCAAACTCCTTGCCACCCTGGCCGGAGCCACCACCAGCGCGGTCCTCGGCCCCACGGCAGCCGCACACCCAACCCGACCAAGCCTGTCCGGTCTGGAAGACCTGCTGCTCCACCGGCAACGCACCGTTGCAAACCCAGATCCCACGCCGACCGCTGTCACCGCAGCGGTTGATGCCTCGCGCCGCGACTTCAGCGCATGCCGCTACGACGCACTTGCCCGCGCACTTCCCACCCGCATCGCGCTCGCGCAGGCCCTCGGCTCAGCTGGTCACCCGGAACAGGCAGCGACTGCGATTGCCGATCTCTACACAACCACCACGCGCCTGTGCATCAAACTCGGCGAGGACGGCTTGGCCGCCGTCACCGCCGACCGGGCGCTGACCGCCGCCCTCGGCGGCGCAGACGCGCTCACCGTCGCCGAGGCCCACCGCATGGTCTCTTCCGCTTGGCGCCGCCAAGGCCACTACACCCGTGCCACCGACGTCGCTGTTACCGCAGCCCAGCAGCTGACCGCCGACCGATCGACCGATGCCACCGAACGGCTGTCCGTCCTTGGAAACCTGTACGCAACCGCGGCCTACACCGCCGCCAAGCAGGGCGACCGGCACACCGCCCACGCACTCATTACCGAGGCGGAGACCACCGCGGGACAGCTCGGCCACGACGCGCTGCTGCGCGGCAGCGTCTTCGGCCCGAGCCAGGTCCTGCTCCACCAGATTTCCATCAGCCACCTGCTCGGCGACGCAGGCCAAGCCATCGAGCACGCCCGTCGCATCAACCCCACAGCGCTGCCGACCACTGAGCGCCAGGCCCGGTACTGGATCGACGTCGCCCGCGCCTTCGACCAATGGGAGAAGGCCGACCGCTGCTACCGCGCCCTGCTCGCCGCGGAACACGCGGCACCCCAGGAAGTCCGCCGCGACACCGTGCGCACCATGGCCGCCAGCCTCATGCGGCACGACCGCACCCTGCCCGGCGTACGGGCGTTCGCCCACCGCGTCGGCGCCCTCGCCTGACGCCCTCACCGAAGGACCGAGGTTCCGGCCTGCGGCGCTTCACACCCCATCACCGCCCGCAGGCGCCCGAGCCGCTCTCATGGAACTGCTCGGAGTCCAGGACCACCCCGACCGGCGGCCACTCGGTGGCAGAACGTAGCGACTCTCGAGGGGCGCGCCGTCGTTGATCCCCCGATCCAATCCGTACGGACATCACCGGAAGGGTGCGTGGAGGGCGCAGCGCAGGGGGTTCGGTTCCTGAGGGCTGGGCACCCAAGCGGCGTGTCGTAGGCGGTTGAGCGATCGTCTGCGCATCCGCCTTCCGCCGCGATTGCGCAGTGCGCAGGACGGCGTCTGGTCGCCGTCGCGACGGCTGCGCAATCCCGTGTCTGGCACACGCCATCGGGCTGCGCAATCAGTTGCGCGGGATCGTGTCCGCGGCGTTGCGCCGACCGCGGTTGGAGATCGCCGGGCAGAGCAGCAGCCGTACGGGCCCCGACGGTGACCGCCCCGGCGGGCACGTGAACGGGAAGGCGTCGGCCCGCCGGGGCAGTGAGGAGCCATGGGGAGTCCGGCCGGTCAGCGTGGTGAGTTTCCCCGCCCGGCGGCCCGATCGTGGTGAGGTCCGACGTCGGCCGTGGTGAGTTCCTGCCGTCGGACGTGGTGAGTGGATTCGACGCCGTGGTGAGTTCGGAAATTCCTGGCTTCCGGCCCGGCTCGCTCGGTCTCGCGATCCCTGTCCTGGCGGAGAGAAGGGGCCTGTGACCAGGCATGGTGAGCGGCAGGGCCGACTCACCAGGCATGGCAGGAACTCACCATGAACGCCGTTGCTCAACCGTGATTTCAACCGGGTTCTGGTGGTGAGCGAATCGGTGAGTGGTGCCGGGTTTCTTAGGGGCAACGCCCGGTCGCCCTCTTCCCAGGAGCCCTCGCATGCCCACTCATGTTCGACGAAGGCCAGCCCCTGTGGCCGCCCCTGCCTCCCGTCCGCTGCACACTCCGAGCGCGTCCGTCGGCACTCTGCGGACCGCGCACCGACGCGTCTCGCTCACCCGGATCGGGGTGTGGGCGGCGCTCGCGGCCGGCCCGGTGGCGCTGGCTGTCTCGTGCGCAATGCCCCGCACCGTCACGGCTACTGCGCAACCCACACCCACCGCGCCGCCGTCGCTGCGCACCGTGGATCCGGCCGGGGTGGCGACTCTGTTCTGCGACCTGTGGCTGCGCAGCGACGGTGCTGCGGCCGACAGCAGCACTGCGCAGACCGTGCGCGTGCTCGCGCCGAACGTCGATCTGCCGGACCGGTCCGGCCAGGCGGCTGCGCAGTCCCTCACGCGCACTGTGGCCGTGCGCAGCGCGCGGCTGGACGACAGCAGTTGGTCGGTCGTCGTCGCCGCACAGTTCACCGTCCGTGACGAGAAGGGCGGTTCAGCGGAGGGTCCGGACGCGAAGATGATCGTGCGGTATTTCGCCGTGCCGGTCGCCGCGGCAGACAGCGCGAGCGGGCCCGGTGCTTTCACTGTGACTGCCGCTCCCGCTGAGGTTGCCGGTCCCGGCACCGCCAAGGTGGCGGAGTCGCCGTTCGAGGATCCGCTGCCTGCCGACAGTGCGCTGGTGTCCTCGCTGGGCGAGTTCTTCGCCGCGTACCTCAGTGGTGTCGGCGAGGTCGATCGCTACCTGTCGCCGGGTACGGAGCTGGCCGCGGTGCGCGGATCCAGCTATCGGTCGGTGGCCGTCGACCGGACCGCGGCCGACTCCGAGGTGGCCGATGGTGCAGTGCCGGGTGACGGCACGGTGGTGCGAGTCCAGGCTCACGTCACGGCCACGGACATTGCAGGCGGACGGTGGCCGCTCGTCTACACCCTGACGACGACCGCCCGCTCGGGCCGGTGGGAAGTCACCGCGCTGCCGGCCGGCGCCCCGGCGCAGACCGCCACGTCGAAGGCCTTGCCCACCACCCGTGCGACGGTCGGGGGTGCGGCCAAGTGAAAGCCCGTGTGCAGCTGGCCGGGAAGCTCGACCAGCTTGGCGACTCCTGGCTCGCGACGCTCGAGGACTGGGGCGACAAGGGTCTGCAGGTTGCGCTGATCGCGATCGTCGTCATCACCGTCGTCCGCAAGGTCTCCCTGAAGGCCGGCATCGGCGCCCTGATCGGCCTGGTGCTGGCGCTGGGCATCTACAACTCCCGCACCACTTTGGCGAACCTCTTCGAGGACGAGGTCAACAACCCGGCCACCGGGGCCGGGGCACCCACTGTGGTGGTCTCCGGGCAGCCGGACCGGTCGGCGGGCGGTGTGCTGTGAGCGCCCAGGCCTCGCCGCGGCCGCGCATCGCCCGGGTCTACACCGCCGCCCGCCGGCACCCGTGGGTGCTGGGCAAGCTGGGCGACTGGGTGATCTGGTTCGGCCCCTACACCCCCGCGCAGCTGGTGGTGATGGGCGGCGGCGCGCTGTTGCTGATCAAGACCTTTGCGTGGTGGTCGTGGCTGGGGCCGGTGCCGATCGTGCTGTGGCTGGTGGCGATCTGGGCGGTGCGCGGCGCGAAGATCGGCGGCCGGTCCCCGTTCACCGCCGCCTTCGGCTGGATCGCCCTGCTCGCGCAGCACCCGGCGGGCCGGATCGGGGGGCGGGCTGCCCGCGACCGACGGCCCACCACGCTCACGGGCCGCTTCGTCGTCGAGCCCGCGCCAGCCGCGGTGTCCGTGCCGATCGGAAAGGCGGCGCATGCCCGCCGTCGTCGTTCCCCCGCCCCCTCCCAGGCGGCGGTGCGGCCGGTGCCGGTCAGCGGACTGGCCCGGCTGCTGCACGAAGCCCACAGCAACCAGCAGAGCGGGAGGTCGTGATGCGGATCCCGTTTCGGCACATCGCCGGGCACCTGGTGTGGTCCACGTCGGGCAGCGTATGGGCGATCTGGCGCGTCAAGCCGATGGGCGGCCGCTACGTCCCTGCCCGTGTACGGGACGAACTGCTCGGGCGGGTGACCGCGCTGGTGCGGTCTCTGGCCGGGGCACCGAGGGTGTTCGGGCTCGCGGCGCGGGTCGACCCGGGGGAGATCGCTGATCAGATGGTCGACGGTGTCGACTGGCAGCGTCGTCCGGCCTGGTGCGAGACCACCGCCGCCGGCCTGGATCTGCTAGCCGGTCAGGAGATGCACCGACGCACGCTGTGGCTGGCAGCGCCGCTGTCGTCCCCGCACGGCCGGTTCGATCTTGCCCAGGCCGGTTCGGCGATGTGGGCGGAGCTCGCGGGCACGCTCGGTCTCCCCCCGGCCCCGGTGGCTGCGGACGAGGTGGCCGACTACACCGAGCAGGCAAGCAGGGTGCAGGTGGCGCTCGGCGGAGGCCTTGCCCTGCGGCCCGCGACGCCGGCGGAGATCGTGTGGATGGTTCAGCACGCGGTGCACCGCGGTCTTCAGGAGCCGCTGCTCGCGCATGCCGAGCAGTCGCCGCTGTACGGAGGTCGGGTGCGTGACGGACAGCTGCGCTCCCCTTCCTACGCCGAGCTCGGGCAGATCCGCCTCGCCGAAGGTGGCCGGCCTACCGCCGACGACGGCAACGCGGACGGCCAGACGAAGAGGAAGCCGAAGTCGAAGCCCCGCAGGCCGCAGGGCGGCCAGTCGTGGTGGCGGGGCGATGGCGCTTCCCCGTTGCTGCGCCGCTGGCTGCAGGTCGAGTGCGAGGCCGGCACCGGCTACCAGGCCCACCTCGCGCTCGCCGAGCTCCCGCCGTCGCAGTCGGTGGAGGCCGCGGACCTGCTCGCGCAGCTCGAATCGCTGGACTTTCCCGTCGACTTCACCGTCGACCTGAACGTGGTTCCCGCCGCGCGGGCCAAGGAGCAGGTACAGCGGAAGAAGAAGGAGCTGCTGGACCAGGCCGAGCAGTACGGCGCGCAGCCCACCGGCATGCCGCATTCTCTGCCGGAAGCGGCCGGGGACCTGGCGGAGGAGGACGCCAGGTTGTCGCGTACCTCCGTGGAAGTCGAGGTCCAGTCGGTGACCGTGCTCACCGTGTGGGGACCGGACGCGGCCACGTGTGATGCCCGCGCCCGGGCGCTGGCCGCGTTGCTGTCCGGCGGGGATTACCGGGCGGTGCGCCCGCACGGCATGCAGGAGGCTCTCTTCGCCCTTGGCCTGCCCGGGTCGGCCCGGCCCGCTGCGGTGCGGGAGTTCACCCAGCACCAGCTGTCGGAGGACTGGGCGGCCTTTGGGGCCTTCACCAACACCGGTGTCGGCGATCCGACCGGGCTGATGGTCGGCGTCGATCTCGACTGCGGCACGATCCGCCCGGTCCTGCTCAACATCGCCGACGCCCCGCAGCGCAACGCCTCCGCCTCCGTGGGCATCGTCGGCGACCTCGGCGCCGGCAAGAGCGTGCTGGAGAAACTCCTCGCCTCCGCGGTCGTCGACCGGGGCGGGCGGGCGATCGTGATCGACCGGACCCCGATCCGCGAGTGGGCCACCTTCGGCAAGTCCGCCGCCGGGGCACGGTGCCAGGTCATCGACGCCGCCAAGGCCGAGCTGTCCATCGACCCGCTGCGGGTCTTCGGCGGGCCTACCGGCGCTCACTACGCCCTGTCCTACCTCACCCTGCAGCTGGGCATCGGGCCGATGTCGGCGGCCGGAGCCGTGCTGCACCACGCGGTCGAGCAGGCCGCCGCCGGTCCCAACCCGTCGATGGCCGCCGTCCTCGACGTCCTGAAGCACCTGGCGGATGACGGATCGACGGGTGCCACCCGCAGGGATGCGGCTGCCACGATGAACGACCTGCTGCAGATCGTCAGTTCCAACCCGCTCGCGTCGATGGTGTTCGACCCCGAGCTGCCGCCGGTCACGCTGGACGGCGACCTCGGCGCGGACATGGTGGTCGTCACCACCACCGGGCTCACCCTGCCACCGCGCGAGGCCTTCGCGAACATCGACGTGCTGCGGCAGCAGCCCCTGGAGGCGCTGATCGGGCGGGCGGTGCTGTATCTGATCGCGGCGATCGCGCGGCAGGCGGCATTCAGCGATCCGGGCCGGTTCTGCACCGTGGCGATGGACGAGTGCTACTGGCTCACCTCCTCCGCGGAGGGCAGCGCGCTGGTCCACGAGATCCTTCACGACGGCCGCAAGCACGGCGCCGGCTGCCTCCTCGGCGCCCACGACACGGACGAGCTCGGCAAGGACGCCGGTCTGCTCGCCTACAAGGTCCTCGCCCGCACCAGCGACCATGCCCGAGCCCGCAAGGGGCTGGCGTTCCTCGGCCTGGACGACAACTCCGAGGACCTGATCCGGCTGGTCACCACCGGTCTCTCCCCCGTCGGACAGCCGGACCGGGACGGCGAGATGCTGCTGCGCGACCCGCGCATGCAGGTCGGCCGGATCAAGGTCCATGTGCCGCCCATGCCGCGTATCCAGCAGGCCATCTTCACCACACCCGGCGCCGCCACGGCTACCGACAGCACACCGCCGGTGACCCTCACCGAGCAGGACGCCAGCGCGCCGCACGACCGCGCCACCACGGCGGGAGCTTCACATGCCCGCCTCTGAAGGAGACCACCGGCTGATGGCCGCCGGCGTCCGCTCGGCGTCGGCGCCCATAGCCCGGCGTGGGCGGTGCTCGCCCGCCACCGGCCCGCGGACACGCCAGGCACCCGGGGCCTGCGCCCCGGTGACCGCCTCGTACCGCGACCACTCCCGCCCCCAACGCACCGGCCAGGAGCCCGAGATGAACCCCACGCCCCCGTCCCGGATCCGAATGCTGCTGTGCGTCGCCACCGGGGTCCTGCTGCTCACCTGCATCGTGGCCACCTGGGTGCTGCCCCGCCCGATCGTGGGAGCCGACCTTAGGACTGTGCCAGCCGCCGCTGCGACCGACGCCACGGCGGCCGGACGCGACGACCCGTGCGATCTGATCGTCGGCCCTGCGCGGGATTACTGCCTCACGCCCGCCCCGGGGAACGCCGTGCCTGCCGCGGCCGCCGTACCCGGCAGGGCTCGCAGTGAGCAGGCGGCCTGGCTGCTGGTGTTCTCCACCGCAGCCATCGCCGCCGCCATAGCTCTGGCCTCGACAGCGGGGCGGCGGGTCCGGTGAGGAGATTCGATCGCGGCACGCTCCGTGCGGCCGGATTCGTCGCCCTGCTGGTCGTCGTGTTCCTGACCGTGAACACGAGCGTGGCGGCGGCCGCCGACGCCGGCGGACCCTCGGAGGCCGGCGGACTGCTCGCCCCTTTGAACGTCACCAGTTCCGAAGGCGTCTCGCTGACCGGGTACGAGCTCGGCGCTGACGCCGGTGGGGTCACCAACGTCACGGGCCAGATCCAGTCGCTGCTGCTCGGGGGCCTGTTCACGCTGGTGCGGCTGCTGGTCGGGCTCGTGTGCTGGCTGATCGAGTTCGCCTTCGGCTTCCCGCTCATCACCGCCCTGCTCGCACCGGCGCAGAAGGCCGCCGACGCCTACAACACGCATGTCGTCGGCGCACTCGGCTTGAAGGGCCTGCTGCTGGGGTGGGCGTTCATTTTCGGGCTGATCCTGTTCATGCGCGGCAAGATCGGCAAGGGCCTGGGGGAGATCGTCCTCACGCTGCTCATCGCCGCGCTCGCTGCGAGCGCGTTCATCCGCCCCGACTACCTGCTCGCCAAGGACGGGCCGCTCGACCAGACGCACCAGGCTGCCCTCGAGGTTGCCTCGATCACCACCAACAGCTACTTCGGCAAGAGCGCTGCGCCTGCGGATGATCCGTGTGATCTGGTGATGGGTCCGGCCAATGACGCGTGCTCGAGCAGCGAGGCCCAGGCGAAGGCGGTCGCGCGGCCTCTGCAGGACGCGCTGACCAACGCGCTGGTCGTCAAGCCCTACATGCTGTTGCAGTACGGCCGGACCCTCGATCCGAAGAGCGCGGACGACAAGGACACATACAAGGTCCACCTGAAGTGGGTCAAGGGCGGCTACGAGAGCAAGCAGCCCAAGCCAGGCAGCAAGGACGACCCGTGCCGGCTCCTTGAAGGGACGCCGTCGTACGAGTACTGCAACAGCGACGAAGGGCCGTCGTTCGACACCGGTCCCGGCGACAAGAGCCTGGTGGACCGGATTGAGACTCCCGAAGAGAAGCGGTTCAACAAGTTCACCAAGGACCTCGAAGAAGCAGGTGAAAGCGGTGCAGCGGCGGCCGAGTACGCCAGGAAGCCGTCCTGGGACCGGGTCGGGGCGGTGCTCCTGCTGCTGATCGCGGTCATCGTGATCGCGCTGCTGGTGGTCTCGACGACACTGGTGCTCCTCGGCTCCCAGGCCGCGGACGTCGGCTCGGCCGCTGTCGGTGGCATCGCCTGGGTGTGGGGCATGCTGCCCGGCCCGTCCCGGATGGCGGTGTGGCGCTGGTTCGGCGTGTTCATCGTGTCGGTGATGATCATGTTCATCACCGCGATGGCGCTGCCGTTCTTCGGGATCGCGGTCGACGTCCTGCTCACTGACAGCGGGCCGGACCTGATGGTGGAGCGGCTGCTGCTGCTCGATGCGCTGGCGATCGCGTTCCTCGCCTTCCACCGCCGCATGCTCGCCGCCGCCAGCCAGTTCGGTCAGCGCCTCGCGATGCGGATGCGGTTCGCCAAGGTCGGCGGTACCCACCTGCCGGGCGACACCAGCGAGTTGGGTGCAGCGCTGGCGATGAACCTGCCCGGAGGCGGAGGCTTTGGAGCCTCACCCGGTCTGCTCGCCGGCCCCTCGTACGCGCATCGGGCGCTCGGGATGCGGCACCGCGTCCTCGGCAGCCTCGCCGCCATGAGCGATGGCACCGGCATGTCGTTCGACCCCGGTCGTCTCCTCGGCGAGGCCATGGCCGAAGGCCGCCGCGGCCTGGCCCCGCTCGCGCTCGGCATGGCCGGTGCGCGCCTCGCGGTGGGGGGCGCCCACGGCGCGCTGATCGGTCCCCGCCCTCCAGAGGAAGACGAATCCATCAAGCTCCTGCGTGCCATCGCCCACGGAGGCGGCGACGGTGCGGGCCCCAGCGGCGAGGTCGGCGGCAGGCCGGTGACCGCAAACAGCAAGACCGGGGAGATCCTCCACGACCCGAACACCGACCGGGGGCTGCTCGGCTCCCGTATCCACCGCCGTGCCTCCCGCTACCGCGGCTATCGCATCGCCAGCCGCACTGCCCGCATCGGGTACGGCGCCACCATCGGACTGCCCGGGAACGTCAAGGCGGGACGACGCAAGGCGAGTGAGTACACGCAGGACGCGCAGACCCAGCTGAAGGTGGCCGCGAACAAAGTCCGTCAGGACGCCGAGCAGTGGAAGCCGGTCGGCCAGGCCGTCATGGGCACCGTGGACCACGTCTCCCAGCGCGCCGCCACCGCATGGGCTGTCCACGACCCGGCGACGCGGGTGAGGACCGCCGCCCGCGATGCGGCCGCCGGCGCGGCCATCTTCACCTCCACGCCGACCGTCGACGACTCCGGCCCGCGCGGTGGCGCCGGCGGCAAAGACACTGCGGCGGTGCGGCCGGAGGACCCGGCGACCGACGCACGCCGGCGGGTGTTCGACGCCCTGATGCGCGCGCAGCGCACCAGTTGGGACAACCAGCCTCGGTGGGGCGGTGAGGACGAGTGAGGGCGTGGCGGCAGATGGGCTGCCTCACCGTGCTGCTGCTGGTGGGCGCGGTGTGCTGCGCGGCGCCGCTGACCGCGATGATGTCCGCCGCGAACAGCCTCGCTGGCCCCTCGGCACGGGGCGGCATCAGCGGAGCGGCGGCGGGGATTCCCGAGCGGATGCTCGCCGCGTACAAGAGTGCCGCGCTCGCTGTGACGGGCGTCGTTCCGAAGTGCCGGGCGATGCGCTGGCAGATCCTGGCCGGTGTCGCCCATATCGAGTCGAACCACGCTGCAGGGCGTACGGTCGCCGCGAGCGGGCAGATTACGCCGCGGATCCTGGGGCCGCGCCTGGACGGTTCCGGCGCGGGCGGCAACACGACCGCGATCCGGGACACCGACAAAGGGCTGTGGGACGGCGACACCGCCTTCGAGAGGGCGGTCGGCCCGTTCCAGTTCCTCCCTGCCACGTTCCGTATCTACGGGCGGGACGGCAACGGCGACCGGCGCATCGACCCGCACAACGCGGACGACGCCGCCCTGGCCGCCGCGGTCTATCTGTGCGGGAAGGGCCGCAACCTCGCCGACAGCGGCCAACTCCGCAAAGCGCTCTACGCCTACAACCACTCCACCGCGTATGTCGATGACGTCATGTCACAGATCGACCACTACGACTCCCTGCAGTCCGGTACCGGCCTCGAAGGGGTGACGGGGACGGTCGGCACGGTGCTCGAGGCAGCGCTGAGCCAGCGGGGAGTGCCGTATTCGTGGGGCGGCGGCAACGCGAGCGGTCCGTCGCGGGGGATCTGCTGCTCGCCGGGCGGACAGGACGGCCGCACGGTCGTCGGCTTCGACTGCTCGGGCCTGACCACGTATGCGTTCGCCCGCGCCGGGATCAGGCTGCCGCGCACCGCCGCCGCCCAGGCCGGAGCTGGCCGCCGCATTCCCGCCTCCGCCGGATACAAGGCGCTCAAACCGGGTGACCTGGTGTTCTACGGCTACATCCCCACCAGGGACAGCACCATCCACCACGTCGGGATCTACCTCGGCAACGGAAAGATGATCAACGCGCCGAGGCCCGGCAAGCCGGTCCGCATCGACCCCGTCAGTGCGATGCCGGACTTCGCGGGAGGGGCGCGGCTGCTATGACCACTCGACCTCCCGCCCGCTTCTCCGGGCGCGCCCTGCTCGCCGCCGCAGCGGTGCTGGCCGTCGGCGGAAGTGTTCTGGTCGCCCTCGCAGTGCCGGGCAGCCCCCCGCCCGCGCCTGCCGCTTCGCCGAGCGCCTACGCGCACCTGGCCACCGTCGCCGCCTCCAGCGCCTCCCCGGCCGGTGTACCGACGGCCCGGCCCGACCCGATCACGCCGCGCGCGGGTACGGCGTCGCCGTCGGCTACGGCGAGCGAGCTTCCGCCGCCCGGATCGGGGCCGGCCGCCGATCCGATCGTGCAAGACGCCCTCGAGGCAGCGATCCCTGCGGATCTGCCGAACGGCACCGCGCAGCGCCTGGTGGCCCTGGGCAAGGCGGTGTGGACCGCCGAAGTCACCCACGTCGGCCGCCGGCGGTGGCCGCACTACTTCACCAGCACCGTCCCGTCAGCCAACTACACGCGCTTCCGGATCCAGGCGGCGATCGCCCGCCGCGAGCGCGGCCACACAGGCGCCGCGGTGGTGCACCTGGTGTGGGCCGGCTCAGATCCGTCCGGCACCTATCTGGACGGCCGCAGCGGGACCGTCCGCTTCACCCGTGAAGGAGACTCATGGACCCCCGTGCGGTAACGCTTGCCTCCGCGCCCCAGCTGGTGTGGAACGGCGCGGTCGGCCTCGCCGAGGCGGCGTGGGTGCTGGCGAACTGGCTGTACGCGAACGCCTGGTGGCTGGGCCTCGCCGGCGCTGTGGTCTGGTGCGGCTGGGCCTGGTTGCAGCGCCGTCTGGCCGCCCGGGCGCTGTCGAAGCGCACGTGTGTGGAGCTGCTGCCCTCGAGGCAGTTCGAGACCGGTGGTGAGGAGATCCTCAGGTTCGGCGCGCAGCTGATCCGGGCCGCGAGCGCGGGCCCGTGGTGGACTCCGCGGGATGCGCGAACAGTGCGGATCAGGCTGCGGGCCGATGGCACGAAGCCGTTGTCGTACCGGATCGAGGGCCCGGCCTCCGCGCGGCACCTGCTGCTGCAGACCCCCTACGCCCGGGTGCGCACCGAGCCAGCCCGCCCGGTGCGGGACAAGAAGCGTGACCATGTGGTGCGGGCGGTGTTCGTGTTGCACGGCACCGCCGGGTCCCGGCTGCGGGACGTGCCGCTGGAGCCGGACCCTCTGCAGCCACTCATCGACGCCGTCGCTGACCTGCGCGCCGATCTGGGCGACGTCGCCGAAGTGTGCCTGGACATCTCCCCGGCCTCCAAGTGGCGGCTGCGTGCGCGGCGCTGGCAGGTCGTCGACGCCGCTCGTCAGCAGGCCCGCCGCGAATCGCGGCGGGAGGCCCGGTGGATGACGCAGGACGCCGCCACGATGGAGGACGCCCTGTCCTGGCAGGTCACCAAATATCTGGTGCCCAAGGAGCAGCGCGGCGGTGAGGGACGGCGGCTGCTGATGACGCCGCGGCCGCCGCGGGTCGACCGGGACAAGGCGCTCGGCAAGCTGGTCGAGGACACCGGTCTGGTGCGGGTGCAGCTGCTGGTGCGCTGCGCCTCCAACACGGTGGGCCGGGCGGAGCGGCGCCTTAGGCACATCGAGGCGGCGCTGGATGTGTACGCGGCCCGAACCCGCCTGTCGTCGCTCGGGGCGTCGTGGGGGCCGCTGCGGTTCGGTCCGGACCGGTGGCCGTGGCGGGAGCGGTTCGATGCTCGGTGGGCAAGCGGGCTGATCCGCCCGGCGCGGGATTCCTGGGCGCGGGTCGAGGAGCTCGCCGGGTTGCTCAAGCCCCCCACTGTGCATGCCAGGCTGCCGCTGCTGGCCGGCGACATCCCCACCTACGAGCCGGGCAAGAGTCTGCTGCCGCAGGGCTGGTACCGCGGACCGGATGGCCGGGAGCGCCTCATCGCCACCCGGGAGGACGACACCCTGTTCGAGGTGCAGGTCGGCAAGGCCGGGTGGGGTAAGACCATGCGGGCGCTCGTACAGGCCGTGGCCAGTGCGCACGGAAGGCGTGGGCTGGCGTTCGTCGACCCGCACCGCGACTCGTGGGCGACCGTCGCCCCCTACCTCGCGCACCCCTCGATCATGCGTCGAGCGTGGCTGTTCGACCTGACCATCCGCGATCCGCAGGACCGCCTGGCGTGCTGGAACCCGCTGAGCATGACCGGTAGCGGGCAGGCCCCGCACGAGGTGGTGGCCGCGACCGTGGACGCGTTCGCCACGTCGCTGGGGTGGGGGGATGCGAATGCGCCGCGGGCGATCACCATCTTCACCAAGGCGGTGGAGGCCCTCGTCGCCATCAACACCCAGGCGGTCGCCGCCGATGCTGCGGACTGCCAGGCCACCGTGTTCCAGATCCGTCCCCTGCTGACCGATCCCCTCTTTCGGAAGCTGGTCGTCGACCGGCTGGATGCCGAAGCCGCCCGCTGGTGGATGACGTCGTTCCCCGAGATCCCGAAGGATGCCCTGCCGACCGTCCTCAACCCGCTGGACCGGCTCGCCGCCTCTCCTGTCATCAAGGCCTTCCTCGGCTCCCCCACCGGCAGCTACGACATCCGCAAGGCCATGGACGAGGCCAGCGTGGTGTGGATCTGCCCGGCCGGTACCGGCCCCACCGACCGGCTGCTGGTGTCCCTGCTGGTGCGCGACATGCTCCGCGCGGGGCTGTCCCGCCGCGACACTCCCGAGCGCCAGCGGCGCTCGTTCCGCCTGTACCTGGACGAGTTGATCTCCCTGGACGGTGCCGCCTCCACCTCTCTGGCGGAGATCACCGAGCAGCTGAGGAAGTTCGGCGTCCGTATGCACGGCATGACGCAGCTGCTGCACCGCCTCTCCTCGGATGTGCGGACCGCGCTGCTGCAGAACGCCTCCTGTCTGTCCACCACGGCCGGATCCGTGGAAGCGATCCGGCACATCACCGATGAGTGGAACGGCCAGGTCAATCCCGCGGACGCCGCCGAGCTGGACCGGTACCAGCACTGGGCGTCGTTCACGGTGGCCGGCAAGCGCATCGGGCCGCTGCTGATCCGCGGCCCGGAACTGAGCGAAGTCTTTGAAGGCCTGGCTCGGCCGGGCAAGGTGCGCGCCCTGCTGCGGGCCGCTCACACCAACACCGGGGCCTGGCCGCTCGGCTCGCTGACCGCCGTCGCCTCCACGCATGAGATCACCGTCCGCGCGTTCCTCACCCGCCTGGGCCCCGGGCCCGGGCCTGGCCCGGGCGCTGGGCCTGGCGGGCAGGGGCCGGCCTCTCCGAGCCCGGCCGGCCCGAACCTCCCGTCCGCTGACGCCAACCCCCAGGAGCAGTACGTATGAGCACCGAACTCGACACCGCCGGCCTGGACGCCGTGGCTGCGGAGGATGCCGGGGCAGACCTGCAGCCCAGCATGGAGGACACCGCCGCCCACCGGGCCCTGGCGCTGCTCGCCCAGCACCGCCTGGTCACCACCCCGCAGATGCACCAAATGCTCGCCATGGCGGTCCGGCAGACCACCTCCACCGTGCTGAACACGCTGCGGGAGGAGAAGTTGGTCTCCTACACCGTGCTGCCCAACAGCAGCCGCTTGCGGGCCTGGTTCCTCACCGCCCGCGGCGCCCGGGTCGTCAATGGGTGGCCGGAGCTCCGCGGCCGCACCGTACAGCCGCCGGGCAGCGCCACGGAGGCCTCGCTGCGGGCCGCTCACACGCTCACCAACGTGCGCGCGCATCTGGCGTTCCTGGCCGATGCCCGCCGACGCGGGGACGAGTACGGGCCGCTGGACTGGGTGCCCGAGATCGCCCACCGGCTCCCCGACACAGGCGGCGAGGACAAGCTGATCGCCGACGCTGTCCTGCACTACACCGCCACGGCGCCACGGCGGCTGCAGTACCGGGCATTCGTCGAAGTGGACCGGGCCACCATGAGCAGCGAGCGCCTAGCCCGCAAGCTCATCTCCTACGCCCGGTTCCACGACTACACCCCCCAGGCCCCCGGCGGGCGGCGAGGCACGGTTGCCGACCAGGCCGCGATGCTCGCCTGGCAGCGCTTCTACCCGCGCTTCCCGCGGGTGCTGTTCATCGTCACCGGAGCCCCCACTGCTGGCCTGAAGCGCCGAATCGAGGACCTGAGGGCGATGGCCGCCAGCCACGCGCTGGTGGCGCAGCTGGCCGGGCAGGTCCAGCTCGGCGCCGCCGTACTGGAGGACCTCAAACACCACGGGCCGTCCGCGGCGGTGTGGACGCCGCTGTCCGGGCCCGCTGACCGCCGCTCGTGGATGGACCTGTAGCACCGATGAAGAAGCTGCGTACCCGCCCACCGAGGTTTGTGGCCCTGGACAACCGGGCCGTCGACGACCTGCGTCTGAGCGTCCTGGACGTCGGGCTGCTGGCCCTCGCCCTGCGCTGCCCGGACGGAGCCGAGTTCACCGTCGAATCGACCGCCCGGAAGCGCAAGCCGGGCCGCGAGGCCCTGACCGGGGCCATGCGCAACCTCGTGAAGTGCGGCTACGTCGTCAAGCTGAAGATCCAGGACGCGGCCACCGGCAAGTGGCGCACCGAATTCAGTGTTGCGGACCTTCCGTTCAGCCACGACGACGTCGCCGACATGCTCGCCGACGTGGAAGGTGCGCGGGCGATCCGCATCGAGCCGGCCTGGCTCGACCCCCGCGGCCAGAAGGCCGATGAGCCGCCCGCCCCGGCACCGCGTACGGGGGGTGCTGCGCGGCCCACCCGAGTGACGGGATCCCGTAACTCGGGTGCGACCAGCACGAACAGACAAGAACAGCAGGTCGCACCGACCGACGGGTTTCCGACGGTCGGTGAGCCGATCGTCGGAAACCCGTCGGCTAAAGAAAAAAGACTTCAACTACAAGACTCTTCTCTCTCCTCTGACCGGAGCCCAGACGGCGGCAGCCGCCCGAGCCCGGCGAGGACCGAGAGAGAGACCCCGCTCCCCCACAGCACATCAGGACCCGCGCCCGGCGTCGAGCAGATGGCCGTCGCGGCCGCCAGCGGCGGTTCACCTCCCGCCGTACAGCCGGCCGTTGGGCTGCGTCCGGTGGGTGAGCAGGTCGCGGAGGTCTGGGCGAAGGCTCGGGAGCAGCGCGGATTCGCGGTCCCGGTGCTGGGCGCCAATCGAATCGCGCGGTCCGCCGCGGCGCTGGCCGCCTCCGGTACGCCGCAGGAGGTGCTGCTGCAGGCCGCCGCCGACATGGCCCGCCAGCCCACCTGGCTGGACCTGGAGCGGCACTTGGAGCACTGGACTCCCCCCTCGGCCACGCCCCGGGCAGCAGCCCGGCCGGAACCGTACTGCGACGAGTGCGACTACGGATGGATCACCGACAAGGAAGGGCGGGCCCGCAAGTGTGCCTGCCGAAAGCGAGGAGAGAACCAGTGATTCGGAACCGGGGTGTCTCAGGTGATGCAGGAGCCGCAACGTCAGGATCGCTCGAACTGGCCGGGCGGACCGGGCACATGAGACGAAGCAAATCACTAGACTTCCCATACGCAAACACTCTATGTTTGCCGCAACGGCTGATCGCCCCGCCTAGTCGCAAGAGATTTCTACTTACGGGGGTTCCTCATGCCTGAATCACAGAGGCAGGTTTGCGTAAGGGAAGCGGCCTTGAGCGGTGCGGAGCAAGCGGTGCTTGGCCACACCCGCACCGCCGATGGCGCCGACGAGACAACCGTCGCCGCCGGCCACGAGGGCCCCACTCCCACCGTGTCCCCGGTCGTCACCTGGCCGCCCCGCACCCGGCGCGTCCGCCGGCACGGCACCCTCATCCGTCTGAGCGGCCCCTTCACCGACGAAGACCTCCACGCCGTCAGAACCTCCCTGCCCGCCAGGCAGGCGACCCGCGATGGCGACGCCATCACCATCTGGCCCACCGGCGCCCGCCAGATCACCACGCATCACAACCACCTGGTGATCCTGCTCGGCACCTTCGACATCTGGGACCTCACCGCCGTACGCGCGGCCCACCCAGACCAGTTCGTCAGCCACGACGGCGACGCCATCACCATCTGGCCCGCGACCGTCGACCCCACCCACCTGAAGCCCTAGGAGGCAAAGCACATGAACCCCGTCACGCCCCGGAACCGCCACACTCTGATCGCCGCCGCGGCCGCCGTCCTCATCCTCGCCGGCACCGCCGCCTGCTCCACGACCGACGACAAGACCGCACCGGCCGGCCATGCAGGCCCCGCCGGCAACGCCGCACAGCAGCAGGGCGGAGCCGCGGCCCCCGCTGACAGCGTGGACCAGGCCCAGACCGACGGCCAGCCGCTGGCCCAGGTCGACGGCGAAGGCGACCTGACCATGCGCATCACCGCAGCAGAGCGCAGTCAGGGAGGTAAGTGGTTGACCATTCGCGGCACCATCACCAACAACACCAGCGCCCACTTTTACGGAACCAGCAGCTGGCGCGGCGACTACCGCGACATGCCCAAGAGCCCACAGTCGGTCGCTGGCGCAACGCTGGTCGACGAGGCCAGCATGAAGCGCTACTACGTCCTGCGCGACACGACCGGCCTGTGCCTGTGCACCACGGGAATCGGCAGGATCGAAGCGGGGAAGGCCGTCTCCTTCACCGCCCAGTTCCCGGCCCCGCCCGCGAGCAGCACCGAGCTCGGCTTCCAGCTGCCGACCTTCCCCGTCGCTACCTTCAAGATGGGCGGCTGACCATGAACCGGCGTACAGCCCTGCTCATCCCGGCCGCGCTCCTCCTCATGTTCACCACGGGGGCCGCGTCGGCCCAGGCCGACGAAACCCCTTCTGCAGACGGGCAGCTCCAGCCGGGAGCAACCCTCGCCCCGCCGGTCATCGAAGACCTGCGCATCATCACCGCCGACATCACCACCGTCTCTGGCACCGTCGACGAGCGCCGCGAAGACACCACCGACCAGGTCAAGGTCACCCTCGGCGCGAAGATCCTGTTCGGCAAGGACAGCGCCGAGCTGACCGCAGCCGCCCGCGCCCGCATCCGGGCCATCGCCCGCGAGATCAGCAGCCAGCACGCCACGAAGGCGACCATCGCCGGATACACCGACGATCTCGGCTCGGCTGCCCACGGACTGACCCTGTCCCGTCAGCGGGCCGAAGCCGTACGCGACGCGCTCCGCCAGGAGCTCGGCACCGGCGTCACCTACACCGTCCAGGGGTTCGGCGAGAACAGCCCCATCGCCGACAACAAGACCGCTTCCGGCAGGGAGAAGAACAGGCGCGTGACTATCGCGTTCCCCCGGCAGCCGTGAGCCCCGGCGGGACGAGCTGGCACAAATGCGGGCGGCGACTCCCCGCCCAACGGGGCAAGGCATGTTCTGCGCCCGTCATACCGGCCCTGAACTGCCTTAACGAACTGTGTTGTTGGAGGATCTTTGCGTAACGTACGAGGACAGACCCGCCAGCTGTGGCAGTTGAGACCGGAATCAGGTCCACACCCTGCGCAGCGCGCTGCAGGTCGAGAGACACCGTCGGTAGACGCACGGGGAGGCGCAGTGGCACGGACAGTACGGCGCGAGCGGAATCGACTTCGTACCTGGAATCCCAAGAAGCTCAGCCTGATCCTCTCCGCGGGTGCGCTCGCACTCTCGGCGTGCAGCAGCGAATCAGATTCCGCAGGGAAAGGCGGGGCGACTCCCGCTCCGGCCTCTTCCACCACATCGACTACGCCAACCGCCGATCTGACCACCGCGGAGAAGACAGCCGTACTCGCCGCCTACTCCAAATTCTGGGATGAGCAGGCCAAGGCATACTCCCAGGCGAGCCTTGAGGGCACTGAGCTGAAGAGGTACGCGGCCGGCACGGCCCTGGTACGTGCTCAGACCGATATCGCCAGCCTCAAGGAGAAGGGGGTTGTGGCGACGGGCGAGCCGAAGAGCACCGCCGTCGTCACGAGCATCGACCCGAAGCTGAAGGTGCCCCGCGCGGCCTGACGGCGGCCGTGAAAAGCTCCCCATAGGCGGCCACTTACCGCCCCACTGACGGCCACGGAATTCCCCACGTACGGCCGGATATCTCCCCGCTC
>NZ_JBWKDT010000050.1:0-42145 GCF_056435785.1 Streptomyces sp. NPDC043870 | reverse complement strand
GATGTGCCACACCAAACAGGAACCCCTTAGAAAGAGAGCACCGACCCCCGCACGGTTAGCGTGGAGGCACCGGCCCCTCCCCCCCCCCCCGGGGGGCCGGTGCCGCCCGCCCCGGCCCCCCCCCCCCCCGGGCGGCCCCCGGCGTCATCGGCGCCACGCACGTCTACCGAGCGCCACGCCCGACTCCCCGGCCCCTCCCGGAGCCGAGGTCGACCCGCATGCGGTCGTCTGCTGCTCAGTTGACGACTTACCCACGGGAACACCTTTCCCCGCAGGCTTTCCTGCTTCACCATGGGCTCTTGCTTCCAGCTGGTAACACCGGCGGATCACCGGTTGGGCAGGCTGGTCGGTGCGCCGTAGTGAACAAGGAGTCAGGGTGCCAGAGCTCCACCGCGTCGGTCCGGATCCCGCGGGCGAGAAGGCGTACTACGCCGCCCTGTCGGACGCGGAGCTCGCCGAACGCATCCGCGCCGGTGCCCCGCCCGCCTATCCGGCCACGCAGGAGCTCAAGCGCCGCCACATGCCGGCGGTCCTGACATACGCCCGGCTCTGCGGGCGCAACCATGGCTCCGGTTACCAGCTGGCGGTCCAGGCCTTCGGCCTTGCCGCCCAGGAGGCGTGCCGGGGCATCGAACCCCGGGGGAACTGGCGTCACCACCTGCTGATGCTCGTTCAGCGAGTGGGGCTCAGCTGGGCGGCCGGCGGCCGCCGCGACCGACTCGAACCCGACTTCGTCGCATGGACCGACACCATCGCCGACACGACCGGCACCGACGCCATCGCTGACTTCGCCGACATCGCCGACACCGCCGACACCGCCGACACCGCATCAGGAATGCCGGAGACCCGGCGCCTTCGGTCCGAGGCCTCGTCCGCCATGCTCACCGGCTTCTACCGGCTGCCGGAGGTGACGCGGGGCATCCTCTGGTACGCGGTGGTGGACGGGGAACCGGACGCGACGGTCGCCACCTGCCTCGGCATCCGCCCGAGCATGGTCGCCGAGCTGCGGGACAACGCCCAGAACGCGATGCGGCAGGCCTACATCCACGCGTATCTGGAGAGTGGCGGGGACCGGAAGTGCCTGGGATTCCGCCGCATCATCGAGGCGGCGGCGCGGCCGGAGGACCGGCGACGCAGCGAGGACCTGACGCTCCATCTGTCGGAGTGCCCCCGATGCACCCGGCTGGTCACCGAACTCGCACGGATGGCGGACGACCCCCGGGCCGTGCTTGCCGAGGGCCTGCTCCGGTGGGGCGGATCGGCCTATGCGGCCAGCGGTCCCGCGCCCGGCCCGTCCGACCCCGTTCCGGCCCGGCCCGACCGGGCGGAGTCCTTCGGCAGGTGGGGGTTCACCGCCTCCGGCAGGACGCCACAGACCGACGGAACGCCGCCGAAGGGCGCGCGGCGGCTGCCGACCGTCGTCCTCGTCACGGTGGCCGTCGCAGGCGCCGTGGTCTCCGGCACCCTGCTGCAGTCCTCCTCCGAGGATCCCGTCGCGGCACGGCGCGCGGAGGAGCCCCCGGTCCAGGCGGCCTGGCCCACCCCGGCCTCGCCCCCGCCCGTCCTGTCGGCGAGCCCCACTCGGGAACCGTCGAAGAAGCCCTCGCGCCCGGTGAGCCCCAGCACGTCCGCACGTGCCCCTGAGCCCCCGGCGCCTGCTCCCTCGAGCCCTCCCCGGCCTGTGCCCATCGCCCCGGGAGGCGGCTACGTCCAGGTCGTCAACGCGGGTTCCGGACTGTGCCTGGACATCGAGAACGGCGTCATGGAGAACCGCACGGACGTCGTCACGGCCCGCTGCAACGGTGCCCGGACCCAGAAGTGGAGTCTTGACTCCAACGGTCTCCTGCGCAGCAACGCGGACCCGGACTACTGCCTCGACTCGCGCGGCGACACCGACCGCGGCGCCGGCATCTGGTCCTGCGCCTCGGTCGAGGGCAAGAACGGTCTGAACCTGCTCTTCGCCACCGATGGTTCAGGAGCGATCCACCCAATGATCGCGCCGGACTTCGCCCTTGAACCCGTTGACGGCTCCGAGGGCAGCTCCCTCGGCTTCGACCCGGCCGACGGAGGAAGCAACCAGCGCTGGACCGCCGGCGCCGTCTCGAAGGCGTAGGTTGTGCCTCTTCGTCAGGTTGTGCCTCTTCGTCGGCGTCGGCTCCGGACGGGGCTGCCCGGCGGCCCGGCCTCCGCAGAACGCGCAGGCCGGGCCCGGGTCCGGACCTCGGTCGCCCGTACGATCTCATGACGGACCGTCAAAAACTCCGATGTGCCGTCACGTTGCCGCTCCGAGCGCACATGGGCAGAGCGTTCAGGAGATCGTCGATGATCGATCGTCAGGCCAGTGCGGGTGGCGTGAGGGCATCCCGTGAGTCGAGCAGGTCGCTGAAGAACGCCTCCGGTCGGGCCGCCAGCGCATCGGCGCGTTCCGCCTCGCTGATCGGTACGACGTTGACCACCCGTACGGGTTCGGCTCGCGTCTCGATGAAGTCCGGCTGCCCGGTCGTCCAGGGCCCCGCCAGGAACACACTGCGACAGCCCGGGAACGTCGGAATGTCGTCCGGAAAGGAAACCACTTCGCCCCAGCCGAGCGCCCGGCCGCACATCCATGGATAGGCCGCCAGGTTCGCGAGCTTCATCGCGATCAGACCTTCATCGTCCGGCTGGACGATCCCGCGCCGGAACAAGCGGAGTTCCGCACGGCCGCCGGGTCGCCCCTCACTGATCGGCATGGCTTGGGCCGACATCCCGATCGTCGCGAAGAGCGTGGCGGCCGTGGGATCCGGCGCACGGTAGACCATCACGTCGATGCGGTCGACGGGGGACGGACCGTGGTCGAAGGTGATACCTGCGTCCTCCTCCCCCTGTTCCCTGCGCAAGGCGTGGAAGACGTCACTGAGGATTGCAGGAGCCGGCATGCCCGCGACTCTATCCGTCCCGTCCTGCAGCCTTGCCGCCCGGTCCCTGGGGCGGGGACGAGGACGAGGGGGGACGAGGGGACGAGGGGGCGAGGAGGGGTGAGCCGCGCAGGCTCGCGTCCGGCGAGCGGCGGAGGGCCCGTAAAGCCGGGTCAGGCGGCTTCGGTTCGCGCGGCGGCGACCGCCACCGTGGCGTAGCGCATCGTGAAGCTGCCTCCTGCCGCGTCGATGGCGGCGCCGGCGCCTGCCAGCACCTCCTCCAGCTCGGCCGGCGCGAGCCGGGTGAAGGCGCCCTGGGTGGGTAGCTGATCCAGCCACTCGTCCCGCGTATAGGGCCGTTCCCAGTCGAATCGCCACTGTTCGGGGTCAGCGAATGCGCCCACCTCCCGAATCCCATCGGCCGCCTTGGTGCACAGCGCCGTGTACCCGTCCACGGCCGGCACCGTCCACTGGCGAGCCGCGAGCGAGTCCGGCATCACCCGGCGGTAGACCTCGGCGAAGGCTTCCGCCACTTCGGGCAAGGGTTGGCCCGCGTTCCAGAACAGAGACAGCAGACCACGGGGGCGCAGTGTCTGCGCCGCCTTGGCGGCGCCGGCGACCGGGTCCACCCAGTGCCAGGTCTGTCCGGAGACGACGGCGTCGAACTTCCGGCCGGCCGGGTCCCAGGCTTCGAACGACGCCACCTCGACGTCGAGTCCGCCCTGGCGCGCAAGATCGGCCATCCGGGCGTCGAGGTCGACGCCGAGCACCCGGGAGCCGGCCGCTGCGAACTGCCGGGCCACGATGCCGGTGCCGCAGCCGACGTCAAGGATGTCCGGGCCGGGGCCGGCAGCGACGATCCGGTCCACCAGGGCTTGGGGGTAACGGGGCCGAGCCCGGTCGTAGCGTTCGGCGTCCGCACCGAACGACTCCGCCACCTGTCGGTGTTGATGGGACGCTCGTTCGGGGCGAGGAGTGGGCTCCGGCGGTAAAGTGGGCATGCGCCCACTGTGAATGGGCACATGCCCACTCGTCAATCACAACGGGCCGGTCGACATAACAAGGAGATAGTCGGTGCCCACGGGAGTAGCCATCCGCGACGTACGGGACCAACTGTTCGACGCCGCCGAGCGCGTCCTGCTACGGGACGGGCCGAGCGCGCTGACCAGCCGGGCGGTCACCACGGAGGCGGGTTGCGCCAAGGGCGTCCTGCACCGGCACTTCACCGACTTCGACGCCTTCCTCGCCGGGCTCGTGCTGGACCGCATCGCCCGGATCGATCACCAGGCCGCAGCCCTGCGCAACTCCGCCGGGACCGGCACCGTCGCCGGCAACGTCACCGACGCGCTGATGGCCCTGTTCGGGTCGGTCGCTGTGGCGATCGTCGGCCTCGTCACCTCGCGGGATGACCTGCGCGCCCGGCTGCGCCAGGCCAGGCCGACCGGCGTCCCCGTCCTGACGGAAGCTGCAGCCGTGATCGCCTCCTACCTCACCGCCGAGCGGGAACTGGGCCGCGTCGCGGCGGATGCCGACGTCGACACGCTCGCTCCCACGCTGATCGGGGCCGTGCACATGCTGTTCGCCGACCGGAAAGGCACCCCGCCGGAAGCTGGAGCCGTCCACAAGGTCGTGAACACGGTCATCGCCGGCGTCGTGCAGGAACCGCTGCCATGAACGACGACAGCAAGCCCGTACCCGGAGAATCGGGCACCCGCTGACCGGCGGTGGCCGTGGGAGCATTCGAGCTCTCGTGCACACAGCGGAGCGCTGCGCAGATAACGGTGGGTGAGCGTTCGAAGTGCGCATGCGCAGGGGTGCTGTTTCGCTGATGTGGCCCGCACGTCCACCGAGAGAACCAAGGAGTGACCATGAGCGTCGCAGGCGAGTCCGGTCGTGCCCAGCAGCTGCGCCAGAAGGTGCAGGAGATGGAGCAGGCCGCGGACCGTGCCACTGACCCGCAGGAGCGTCAGCGGCTGAAGGACAAGGCCCGCCAGCTCAAGCAGCAGATCCAGCAGGAGGGCAAGGGCGGCGGGAACATCGACCCCCTGAAGTAACAGCCCTGCGGTCCATGCACCGGCCGGTGGCCCTCCCGCGAGCTTCACGGCGCGCGAGAGGCCACCGGCCGGCGCAACGTGGGGGTGGGGGCAGCCGCAGGCCAGGGCACGCGAGCCCGGCAAGGTCCGAACGACAGGACCTAGGCACCCGCGACAGTCCGGTAGGTGCACACGTTCACGCCCGTGCCACTGGTGACGGTCGAGACCAGCTCGAGCGTGCGCAGTACACCGTCGTCGGGGAAGATCGTCTTGCCGCCGCCGAGGGTCACCGGCATGATCATGAGCCGGAGCTCGTCGACCAGGCCCTCGCCCAGGAGGGTGCGCACGAGCGTGGGGCTCCCCATGACCAACAGGTCGCCGCCGTCGGTCTCATGCAGCTCCCGGATACGGTCGACGGCCTTGTCGCCGGGGATGCGCGTGGTGTTGTCCCACGTCAGCGCGGAGTCGCCGAGCGTCTCGGACACGACGTACTTCGGGATCGCGTTCATCCGGTCGGCGAACGGGTCGCCGGCTGGTGTACGGCAATGGAGACTGTCGCGCCGCCCCTAAATCATCGCGCCGATCTCCTTTCCTTGATCCGATCTCCTTTCCTTGATCCGGGCTCCTTTCCTTGATCCGGGACATGATTGCGATACGCCATCAGGACCGTGGGCGGGCCCAGCCCGGTGTCCAGACGTCGGCCGGTGGCGTCGGTCGTGCCTGGATGAGGTGCCTGCGCAGCGCTGCGAGGACCGGGTGCGGGTTGGCCGTCCGGTACAGGAACGAGTGCGGGTAGACCGGCGTCGGCCCTTCGATCGGGATCCGCCGCAGGCCATGGGCCGCCGGCCACACGTACCTGTCCCGGGTTCCGACGAGCGTAGCCAGTGCGGCGGAGTCGGCGATCGAGTCCATCAGCGCTTCGGGCCCGAAGTCGGGGCCGACCGCGTCGATGCGCAGGCCGAAGGTCTCCGTGAGCTCGTCGTAGTAGGCGGCCCATTCGGTGCCCTGTTTGATGCCCGGGATCCAGATCCGGTGCCCGGCCAGGTCCGCCGGGGTCAACGACCTGGCGGAGGCGAGCGGGTGGCGCGGTCCGACGAGTAGCTGCAGCGGGTCGTCCAGGATGCGCTCGGCGCTGATCCCCTCGGGCAGGTCGCCCGCGGGTACCGCACGGAAGGTCGCATCGACCTCGCCGGCGTGCACGGCCTCGATCGCCCTGGTCGCGTTCGCGTTCGCGAGCGTGACCACATCCAGGTCCGTGCCCGGGTGGGACTGGTAGAAGCCTCGCAGGGCCAGGCCCGGGGCGATGCGTCGCTGGAGCACGTCCACTCGCAGCACCCGCTCACCGGGACGTACCGAAGCGGCCGCCCGTTCCACAGCCCGCAGGACCTCGCGGGCGCGCGGGAGGAACGCCTGACCGTCCAGGGTGGGGCGGGCACCGCGGGCGGTGCGGACGAACAACGTCACCCCGAGCGTGCGTTCCAGACTCGCCACGCGCTTGGAGACCGCCTGCTGGGTGATGTTCAGCTCCACGGCGGCTTCCTGGAACTGCCCGGTCTCCGCGACGGCGACGAAGGTGCGTATGGCTTCGCTGTCCACGCCCCGAACCCTACGCGCACACAACCAGCGGTTGTGGCTCACCGATGCCGTGGTTGTTGGATTACCGGCAGGTCCGCCTGGTCGAATCCCACCGTCAACGATGAGTTGTGACGGAGGGTCTTCATGGCACGGCAAGAACTTGGACGCTCGTTCGGATGGTTGTGGTCGGCATTCACCGCCTCCACGGTCGGCACCTGGTTGGGGTTCGGTGCGTTCCCACTGATCGCGATCCAGGTGCTCCACGTCGGCCCGGCCGCAGTTTCGACGCTGGCGGCTGCCGGCTTGGCGGCCGGTGCGCTCCTCGCGCTCCCGCTCGGCCCGTGGGTCGAGACTCAGCGAAAGAAGCCGGTCATGGTCGTCACCGACCTGGTGCGGTTCGGTGCCCTGCTGACGGTCCCGGCCGCCTACTTCGCCGGCCGGCTGACCTACACCCAGCTGCTGGTCGTCTCCGTGATCAGTGCGACGGCGAACATCGCGTTCACCTCCGCCGGCGGCGCCTACCTCAAGCAGCTCCTGCGCCCGGACCAACTGCTGGTGGCCAACGGCCGCTTCGAGTCGACCACCTGGACCGCCACGGCAATCGGCCCGACCCTGGGTGGGGCGGCGATCAGCCTGCTGGGACCCGCGGTCACCGTGATCGCCAACGCCGTCGGGTTCCTGCTGTCCGCGCTCGGGATCGGCGCGATCCGGCACGAGGAGTCCCGTTCCGAGCGGGTCGAGGCCGCGAGGTTCCGGGCTTCGGACCTGGTCAAGGGCTGGAAATTCATCCACCACGACCGGCAGCTGCGCCCGCTGTTCTGGAACACCGTGGCCGTCAACGCGCTGATCATGGCCACCGAACCGCTGCTGGCCGTCCTGCTGCTGGATGACCTGGGCTGGGTGGCGTGGCAGTACGGGCTCGCGTTCGGGCTGCCCTGCATCGGCGGATTCGTCGGCGCTCGGGTCGCCCCGCGTCTGGAAGCCCGCTACGGGCGCCGCCGCACCCTGATCACCTCCGGGGTACTGCGTGGTCTGTGGCCCGTCGGGCTGTTCTTCGTCATGCCCGGGAACGCCGGCGTGGTCCTGGTCATCGCCGTCGAACTGGTCCTGATCACCTGCATCGGTGTGTTCAACCCGCTGTTCGCGACCGAGCGTCTCCAGCGGGTACCGGCCGAGCGGGTCGCGCGGGTCCTGCTGGCCTGGAAAGTGACCGGCACCGGCGCGATCGCCGTGCTGACCGCCCTGTGGGGCGTCCTGGCCGCTGTCACCGGCGCGCGCATCGCGATCGGCATCGCCGGCCTGCTGCTCCTGGCCACGCCGTTCCTTCTGCCACGTAACGACGGGCACCGGCCTCGGGCCACCGAGCCGGGGGAGCCTGCCCTGACCACCGGGGCCTGACCCGCACGGTGGTTCACACTCGCTCAACTGCACCATCCGTACAAGGCGGTTCCAGGGCGGGCGACTGCGAGGGGCGGCGTCCGGGAGGAGCGGGCCTAGGCCGTGTCTGACAAATCCCGCCTGGCGCGCGACGCCCGGCACGCACTCCCCCGTAGCCCTTCGGGCACGGGAGGTGCCCCCACGCTGCGTTGTCGGAGTCATCCAAGTACGTCCAGTACGAGGATGATCTCCCCCAGCTACCGCTGGGAGGTGCCCCCACCGCCTTGCGATGGCACGCACCGGACGCCGCGCGCCCCGCCCTGCGGGCGGACGGCGCCATTTGTCAGACACGACCTAGTTGTGCCGTCTCATGACATTGGTTCCTCGCTGTCAGGCTTGGCGGGCGTAGGACGTGAGGCGATCGGCGAGCGCGATGACGAGGTCGCGTAGTTCATCGGGGCGCTCGATGACGAACGGCCGGTCGAGTGAGGCGAGTATCCGAGGCAACCAGTCGAGCTGCTGCGCCCGTAGCTCGACGCGCAGCCAGTGCTCGGCCGCCGGGTCCTGGCCGGCCGCGGGCTCGTGCTCCTCCAGGCTCGCGACGCTGGCGGGGAGGTGCGCGCGGATCTGCTCAACTGTCCCGTGGATCCGCAAGGTCACCTCATGCCGGTACTCGGCCGTGGCGAATCCTGACAACACGCGCTGTGCTGGACCGGGACCCACGGGCGCTTCGAATGAGCCGGGCAGGGCCCTCGCGGCTGCGATGCGATCGAGCCGGAAGGTTCGGTCCTCGCCGACCTGGGCGTCCTTGCCCGTCACGTACCACCGGCCCGCATGGGCGACGATCCCGTACGCGTGCAGTGTGCGTTCGCTGCGCCGTCCGTCGCGGTCGGTGTAGCGGATCGAGACCGGTCGGCGGTGGCGCACCGCATCGGCGATGGTGAGCAGGAGCCCGGCGTCCGGGTGGTCCAACTCGCCGGGCTGATCCGTGAAGGCGAGAGCTTCCAGGAGTGTGTCGAGCCGGCGGGCGATGTGCTTGGGCAGCACCCGCCGGATCTTCGCTGACGCCGTCTCGTTTGCCGTGCGCTCCGTCGTCGTCAGCCCTGCCCGGCGGCCGGCGACCAGGCCGAGCAGCACGGCCACCGCCTCGTCGTCGCTGAGCATGAGCGGAGGCAAGCGGTACCCGGGAGCCAGCCGGTACCCGCCGTAGCGGCCGCGCACCGACTCCACGGGCACGTCCAGGTCGATCAGCTGGTCCACATACCGCCGCACGGTGCGCCCTTCGACGCCGAGACGGTCGGCGAGCTCGGCCACAGTCCGGGTGCCGCCCGACTGCAGCAGCTCCAGGAGTGTCAGCACGCGGCCGGTGGGTCGTGGCATGTTCGCAGCCTAACGCGAATACAGGACCGATTCTGTCCACTATTTCTCCTAGCCTGCGACGTGCACGCCTCCAGCACAGCCAAGGAGATTCCCATGGACTTCGTCTCGATCCGCATCATCACCAGCGACGTCGCACGCCTCGTCGAGTTCTACGAGCGAGCTACAGGGATGCAGGCGATACGGGCCACCGAGGACTTCGCCGAACTCAAGACCGCGGGCGCAACCCTCGCGATCGCCGGCACCCGCACCGTCCCGCTGTTCGCCCCGGGCTCTGCCCGCCCGGCGGACAACCACAGCGTGATCACCGAGTTCCTCGTCGACGACGTGGACCGCGTTCACCAGAACCTGACCGGCTTCGTCACCGACTTCGTCAACGAGCCCACCACGATGCCCTGGGGCAACCGGTCGCTGCTGTTCCGCGACCCCGACGGCAACCTCGTCAACTTCTTCACCCCCGTCACCCCGGCGGCTATCGAAAAGTTCGCACGCTGACGCCACGCACAGCCGCTCACGCGGGAGCCCTGAGATCCCAGGGCTCCCCGTGAACGCGGCCACCGAGTCCAGGAGCGCCACCAGCAGGGGACATCGGAACGCACCGCTGACCTCCGAAGGACGTCTGCGCTTGTGCCTGCGGGTCGATACCGGACGTCCGATCGCACACGTCGCTGCGGAAGCAGGAATCTCCCGCCGCTGCCTGGCCAAGTGGTACGCCCGCTGGCTCGCCCACGGCGAGGACAGCCTGATGGATCGTTCCTCCCGGCCCATCGCCAGCCCCAACCGCACGAGCGAGGACATCGCCGATCTGGTAGAGGCACTGCGGCGCCAGACCAAGTACGGGCCCGCCCGGCTCGCCGCCGAACTGGAGAGGCTGCACGGCATCACCCTGGCACCGGCCACCGTGCACCGAGTCCTCGTCCGGCGAGGGCTCAGCCGCCTGCGCGACCTCGGTCCGCCCACCGGCGAGCAACTGCGCGAAGTCGTCCGCTACGACCACGACCGCGTCGGTGACCTGGTCCACGTCGACGTCAAGAAGCTCGGTCGCATCCCCGCCGGTGGTGGCTGGCGGATGCACGACCGCGGCACCGAAGCCGCACGGGCCCCCAAACGCACCGGTCCCGGCAGCGGGAAGGTCGGCTACACGTACCTGCACTCGGCGATCGACGACCACTCCCGGCTCGCCTACACCGAGGCTCTGGACGACGAGAAGTCCGTGACCGCAGCCGCGTTCTGGCATCGTTCCGTCGCGTTCTTCGCCGCCCACGACATCACGCCGATCCGCCGCGTCCTCACCGACAACGGCTCCTACTACCGCTCCCGCGCCTGGGCCGCTGCCCTGGTCGTGACGGGAACGAAGCACAAGCGCACCAGGCCGTACACACCGCGGACGAACGGGAAGGTGGAGAGGTTCAACGGGACGCTGGCCCGCGAGTGGGCCTACGTGCGCGGCACTCGGCCACTCGTTGATCGCGTACTCGATCCGCTCCAGCTTGGCGTCGAATGCCGAGTCCGGGGATTCCTTCCAGGTCTTCGTCCGCTGGAAGGTGATCCCGCGGCGGGCCAGTAAGCACCGCAGGGCCTCGCGGCCGATCCGAACAGGCCTTGAGATATTGCGCCGCAGGTGATCGACAGGTTTGCGGACCGACCAGCCGGTGAAGGGCTTGCCCAGCGCGGTGGGGCGGGTGGTGGCCGTCTGGGTGACGAAGTCCTCGTCGTCACTGCTCAGCAGGCGGGGACGGCCTCCCGCCCACTGAGGGTTCAGGCATTCGAGCCCGATCTCGTTGAAGCGGTGGATCACGTCACGGACGGTGTCCTCGTCCGCCTGGACCAGACGCGCGATCACCGGGACCGTGCTGCCGCCGGCCGAGGCCAGCAGCATCACCGTGCGCCGGAACCGCACCGAGCTCGTGCTGCCCCGCCGCACAATCTGCTGGAGCTTCTGTCCCGCCTGCTCAGTCAGCCTGCGAACCCTGACCGGTGGTGCCACCCAACTCCCCTGCTGGTTGGAAGCGTCGTCACTTCTAACCAGCACAACGAGCAACCCGGTGAACCTAATGCGGTCACAGCACTAGAAGCGCCGCGCGCCCGCGACGATCGCTTCGCGGATGCGGTTGTAGGTGCCGCAGCGGCAGATGTTGCGGATCTCGTCGAGGTCGGACTCGCCGATCTCCCGGCCCGCCTGGCGCGCCTGCCGGACCTTGGCGACCGCCGTCATGATCTGGCCGGGCTGGCAGTAGCCGCACTGGGCCACGTCGTACTCGAGCCAGGCCTCCTGCATCGGGTGCAGCTCCTTGCCGACGGTGCCGGGCAGGCCCTCGATGGTGGTGATCTCATCCGTGGGGGCGATGTCCTTGACCGGGACCGTGCAGGGGTTGAACGCCTTGCCGTTGATGTGGCTCGTACAGGCCTGGCAGACGCCCAGCCCGCAGCCGTACTTCGGTCCTGTGACCCCCAGGACGTCGCGGAGCACCCACAGCAGTCGTACGTCGTCCTCGACCTCGGCGGTGACGGGCTTGCCGTTGAGGATGAAGGTGTGTCGGGACACGGTTGCTCCTAGTAGGCGCGGCTCAGGCCGTCGGTGGGCGACGCGGGGATCGGCGGGGTGGTGGGCAGGGGCTCGAAGCCGAGCGGTTCTCCGTGGTTCAGCGGGAAGCGTGTCGGCATCGTGCCGGTGGCCCGTCCGTAGGCGCACGCGACGGCCGCCATCGCTCCGGCGACCGCCAGCTCCCCCGCGCCGCCGGGCTTTCCGGTGGTCGGCGGCATCACGATGATCTTCAGTTCGGGCGGGGTGTTCCACTGCCGTGTGTAGAAGTAGTTGTCCCAGCTCCCTTCCAGGAAGTGCCCGTCCTGGAGGTGGAGGCCCGAGCTGAGGGTGATGGCGATCCCGTCCATGACGCCGCCCATCATCTGCGCTTCCAGACCCCTGGGGTTGACCGCCAGTCCCACGTCGACGGCGCAGACGATCTTGGTGACGCGTGGACCGGCGTACGCGTCGGGGATCTGCCGTCCGGTCGTCCCGGGCCGGCAGTCGATCTCGGCGAGTACGGCGACGAACCCGTGGTACTCGGGGTGGACCGCGATGCCCTGCGCCGTGCCGGCGGGCATCGTGCGGCCCCAGTTCCCGGCCTGCGCGACCTTGTCGAGTACGGCTCGGGCGCGCTCGTCCTTGAGGGACTCGCGCCGGAACGCACATGCGTCCTTACCCATCCGCTTCGCCAGCTCGTCGACGACCAGCTCCTGCGCGCAGCGCACGTTGGGCGAGTAGATGTTGCGCATGCTGCCGGTGTTGAAGCCCTTGTCGACCTCGCTCAGCAGCTGGGTGGTGACGCCGAAGTGGTACGGGCTCTGCTGGGTGAGCTGGAAGACCGTCTCGGAGAAAGTGAGATCCCCGACCGGAAGCTGAGCGGCCTGCGAGGTGATGATCTCGCCCAGTCCGTGCCCGAAGTCGGTGACGACCGAGGTGTGCCGCTGCTCGTAGGTGAGTACGTTCCCCAGGGCGTAAGTCGCCCGGATCCGCGAGGTGGACATCGGGTGGGTCCGCCCTTGGCGGAAGTCGTCGGTCCGGTGCCACATCAGCCTGACCGCCTTCCCTATGACCTGCGAGATCTCGGCGGCCTCACGCGCCGCGTCATGGAAGAGTTTCCGGCCGAACGAGCCGCCTCCCTCGGTGACATGGACCGTTACGGCGGCCGGCGGGAGGCCGAGCTGGAGCGCGATCTGCTCCTGGGCGACGATCGGTGACTTCAGGCTGGCCCAGATCTCCGCCCGGCCGGGCTTGACGTCGGCCACCGCGCAGTTGGGTTCGAGGGCGCTGTTGCTGGCGAAGTGGAAGGTGAACCGCGCGTCGACGGCCTTGGTCACCAGGTCCAGCGGCGGGACCACCAGCGGGAGTTCGGCCTTCCGCAGCTCCTGGAGAACAGTGGCGTCCGAGGCCTCGTCGACAGTGCCGGGCCCCCAGGTGACCTTCAGCGCACGGACCGCGTCGATGCACTGGCCGAAGGTGCGCCCGCGGACGGCGACCCCGGTCGAGACCTGTGCGACGTCGGTGATGCCGGGCATGGCCCGTACGGCGTCGAGGTTCTCCACCGAGCGGACCGTCCCGTTGATGGTCGGCGGGCGGCAGACCATCGTCGGCAGTGCGCCGGGCACCTGCACGTCCATCGCGAACTGCTTGCGGCCCGTCACCGCGTCCAGCGCGTCGACGCGCCGCTGCGGGGTCCCGATGAGCGTGAACTCCGCAGCTTCCTTCAAGGTGACGGGGATCTGCTCCGTGGCCGGGCTGGCGGCTTTCGCGGCCAGCTCCCCGTACGTCAGGCTCCGTCCGGTCGCCGACGTGATGACGCCGGCCCGGGTGGTGAGCGACGTGACCGGTTCACCGAGTTCCAGGGCCGCGGCCTCCAGCAGCCGGCCCCTGGCGACGGCCGCTGCCACCCGGACCGGTGTGAAGGTGGAGATGGTGGTGTTCGACCCGCCGGTGAGCTGGTTGAACAGCAGCTCCGGCCGCGCGTCCGCCAGTGTGACCCGTACCTTGTCCAGCGGCAGGTCCAGCTCCTCGGCGATCAGCATCGCCGTGGACGTGGTGATGCCCTGCCCGACCTCGGCCCTGGGCAGCGCAAAGGATGCCGTTCCGTCGGAGTCGATCCGGATGCTGATCAGATTCGCGGTCGGCAGTGCCGCATGGGTCAGCATGTCGTTCAGGTCGTACACCTCCGAGGCCCCCGGCACGGAGGGAACCACCGCGGCCGCGCGTGACGGTGCCACCACCGCCTCGCCCAGCTGCGCGGCCACGGTCAGCGTCGGCGCTGCCAACACGTACCCGAGAAACCTCCGCCGCCCCATTCCGCGCGGCGCGGAGTCTTCGTCCCGCTGCCGTCCGGCACCCTGAGTTCCCACCAGCTGTCCCCTCGACGAACGACAAAGACGCACCGCAGGCCACGCGTTGCGTGACACGCGCCATGCGCCGCGCGCCATGCGCCGCGTGTCATGCGCCACGTGTCATGCGCCGCGTGTCATGCGCCGCGTGTCACGTGTCACAAGCTCGCGCAGAGCATGCCGTACCTGACAGTGCCTGGACCGGAACCTCACACACCTCACACATGACAGGGCGCCCGCCACCGCGGGTCACTGTCCCACCGCAACAGATGCGGACCACAGCCCGCGGCCGTGCGGGGTGGAGCCCACCGCCATTACTCCACGGATCGGCGGAACGTAACGTCCCCGTAATTCCGGGGCGGCGCACGGGTACCGGCTGCCGGCCACCGACGCGCGAGCCCCCCACATCCACCCAGCAGCAATCACCGAGGTGGCACGATGAATCCCCGCTTCTCACGCGCTCAGCGCCCGCCACGAAGCTCCGCCGCAGCGCTCGTGCTGTCCCTGATCGCCCTCGTCCTGGGGCTGTTCCCCGCTCCGGCGCGAGCCGCGAGCCTGACCGAGGTCACCGGGTTCGGGTCCAATCCAGGCAATCTGCAGATGTTCCGCTACGTCCCCGGCGGGCTGCCGGCCGGCCGCCCCCTCGTGGTGGCCCTGCATGGCTGCACCCAGTCCGCGGCCGCCTTCGACAACGAGACCGGCTGGACCAAGTGGGCCGACACCTGGGGCTTCGCTCTGCTCCTGCCGCAGCAGAAGTCCGCCAACAACGCCAACTCCTGCTTCAACTGGTTCCAGTCGGCCGACTTCTCGCGCGGCCAGGGCGAGGCGCTGTCCATCAGGCAGATGACCGACAGAATGGCCTCCGACCACGGCATCGACGTCTCACGGGTGTACGTCACCGGCCTGTCCGCCGGCGGGGCCATGACCTCGGTCATGGCCGCCTCCTACCCGGACGTCTTCGCGGGGGCGGCGGTCGTCGCGGGTATCCCATTCGACTGTGCCCGTAACGTCACCGCCGCGTTCAGCTGCATGAGTCCCGGCTCCGACCTCGGCGCACGGCAGTGGGGCGACAAGGTCCGCGCCGCCTACCCGTCGTACGGGGGCCCGTATCCCACGATGTCGGTCTGGCACGGTTCCAGCGACAGCACGGTGGCACCGATGAACATGACCGAGATCGTCGAGCAGTGGACCGATGTGCACGGCACCGACGCGGTCGCGGACCTCGGCGACACCGTCCAGGGCCATCCGCACAAGGTGTACCGGAGCGGCGCCGGCGAGGCCGTGGTCGAGTCGTACTCCATCACGGGCATGGGCCACGGCCAGCCGGTCGACCCGGGCAGCGGGGCCACGCAGTGCGGCACCGCCGGCGCGTACGTACTGGACGCGAACATCTGCGCCTCGTACTGGATCGGGCAGTCCTGGGGCCTCGGTGCGTCCGACGGCGGTGGCACCCTGCCCGCGCCGTCCGGGCTCACCGTCACCGCCACCACCGACTCCTCGGTGACCCTGTCCTGGAACGCGGTGGACGGCGCGGTCTCGTACCGCGTCCACCGGGGCGGGACCCCGGCCGGCACGCCGTCCTCGGCCTCCTTCACCGACACGGGGCTCTCCCCCGGCACGGCCTACGGCTACACCGTCGCCGCCGTGGACGGCTCGGGAGACGTCGGCGCGTACTCCGCCCCCGTGCAGGCGACCACCGCCGGATCCGCCCACCAGTGCTTCACCGACAACAACTACAACCAGGTGGCCGCCGGCCGGGCCCACCAGACCATGGGCACCGTCTACGCCAACGGCTCCAACCAGAACATGGGCCTGTACAACGTCTTCACGACGCACACCCTTGAGGAGACCGCCCCCGGACACTTCGTGATCGCCGATTCCGGCTGCCCCTCGTGACCCGGTGGCGGCTTCACCGTCACCCGGGGAAGCCGCCACCGCAGCACGCAGCACGCAGCACGCAGCACGCAGCGCCGGCCGAGGGTGCGTCAGAGGCTGACGCTCAGCGCGCTGCGGAGCATGCCCATGACGGTGGCGGCCGCCAGGCCATGGCCCACCACATCGCCGACAGCCACCGCCGAGCTGCCGTCGGGCAGGTCGACGACATCGCCGCCCGGCCGGTCACCGGCCGTCCGACGGAACCGGGTCACCGGCCGTCCGGTGGGCACCGGGTCGCCCGTCATCGGGTGGGAAGTTCACTGAGCCCCTGTCACATCGCTGCCGTTCCAGTGCTGCGCGGAGGTGGGCCCACCTGCAGCGGTGCCCGCAGCGTGCGGCAGGATGACAGCTCGCGCCGAGTGGACTCCGTACGTACCGACGCGACCGCACAACCGCACTCCCAGAATGCACAGGTAACAAGGTGACGACACATCACGTCCGGCTCACAGCGGCAGCCACCGCCGCCCGCGCTCTTCACCGTGCGGCGGGAGGGGATCGGTGAACCGGGACCTCACACTGCATGACGCGTTCGTCGCCGGAATCGCGATGGCCGCAGGCATCGCGGCCGCCCTGCTGCTGCGCGTGATCCTGAAATGGCTCGGCGAGCGGGCCGGTCGAACCCGTTGGAACGGCGACGACATCATCGTCGACGCCCTGCGGGCACTGGTCCCCTGGGCCGCGATCACCGGCGGTGCGGCGGTCGCGGCGTCGGTGCTGCCGCTCAACGCCAGGGTCGGACGCAACGTCACCATGACGCTCACCGCCGTGCTCATCATGGCCGCGACCCTCACGGCCGCGAGGATCGTCGCCGGTCTGGTGCAGGCCCTCGCGCAGTCCAAGTCCGGTGTCGCCGGGTCGGCCACCATCTTCGTGAACATCACGCGCGTCGTGGTGCTGGCCATGGGCTTCCTCGTGGTCCTGGAGACCCTGGGCGTCTCCATCGCACCGCTGCTCACCGCGCTGGGCGTGGGTGGCCTGGCGGTGGCGCTCGCCTTGCAGGACACCCTGGCCAACCTGTTCGCGGGTGTGCACATCCTCGCTTCCAGAACGGTGCAGCCCGGTCACTACATCAGGCTGAGCAGCGGCGAGGAGGGCTATGTCGTCGACATCAACTGGCGCAACACGGTGGTGCGCACGCTCTCCGAGAACCTGGTGATCATCCCCAACACCAAGCTGTCCGGCACCAACATGACCAACTACCACCGGCCGGAGCAGCAGATGACGCTCAACGTCCAGGTGGGCGTCGGCTACGACAGTGACCTGGACCATGTCGAGCGCGTCACCGCCGAGGTCGTGGAGAGCGTGATGGCCGACATCGCCGGTGCCGTGCCCGACCATGAACCGATCATTCGTTTCCACACGTTCGGCGACTCCAGGATCGGTTTGACGGTGATCCTGGGGGTCGGCGAGTTCAGTGACCAGTACCGGATCAAGCACGAGTTCATCAAGCGACTGCACCGGCGCTACCGTGCCGAGGGCATCAGCATTCCCGCTCCGACGCGGACGATCGCCATGCAACAGGGAGAGTTGCCGATTCCCCACCAGCGCTCCGCACCGGCGCCCACGCACCTCCCGTAGCGCCTGCGCCCTCGCCCTCGGCCGTAGCACCTGCTGAAGGTCCGTGCTGAGCCGGTCCTGGACCGACTCAGCTCCGGCCGAGCATCTCCGCGGTGAGGATGTTGCCGCCGAGCCCCCAGCCGCCGTCGGGAACCTCGTCGACGAGGACCAGGGTGGTGGCGCGGGCCCGCTCGCCGTACACGCTCGCATAGGCGTCGGTGACGGCGTCGATGAGCTTCTTCTTGGATTCGGGGGTGAGGGTGGTCGGCGGGCACCTTCAGATTGGCGAACGGCATGGTGATTCCCTTTCTCTTTCCCTGACTTATCGTCGATTCGCGTTCATCGTATCGACGTTACGAGACGACGGTAACACGGCTGGCGTATCGCCGCTATCGCTTCGCCGTATCATCGATCCCATGGCAGAGACCGACACGCTTCACGCGGCGATGATCGCGGCCGCGGAACAGCAGCTGGCGACGTCCTCCGACCACGACATCGCCACCCGGGCGGTGTGCGAGGCGGTCGGCGTGACCCAGCCCGTGCTCTACCGCCTGTTCGGCGACAAGCGCGGCCTCCTCGACGCCGTCGCCGACCACGGCTACGAGCGCTACGCCGCGCTCAAGGCCACGCAGGAGCAGACCGGCGACCCGGTGGCGGACCTCCGTGCGGGCTGGGACGGCCACATGACCTTCGCGAAGGAGAGCCCGGCGCTCTACCAGCTGATGTTCGCCCCTCGGCCGTGGTCCCACTCGAAGGCCAGGGAGCGCGTGTTCGACCTGCTCGTCGCCGCACTCGTACGCTGCGCGGCCACGGGCGCGCTGACCATCGAGCCGAGGACCGCCGCTCAGCTGATCCTGTCCGCCAACGTCGGCGTCGCGCTCAACCACATCGCCACACCGGCGCTCTTCGACGACCCCACGCTGTCCCATCGCATGCGCGATGCCGTGTTCTCACACGTGCTCTCCGAGACGACCGCACACGGAGAAACGGACCCTCTGCACACCGCCGCACTGCGCCTGCGCGCACAGCTCGCCCTCGTCGGCACCCAGGCCCTCGAACCGGCCGAGACCGCCCTGCTCGACCGTTGGCTCGAGCGCATCACTCAGACCGACCGTGCGTGACGCGGCCACCACCGGACACCGGCGTCCGCGGCCCCGGCGACGCGGTGGGCCGGGCGGCTTCCTGCCGCCGATGCAACGGGGTCTGTTGCGTCAGGGACACACGCGGTCAGACGGTGACGGACAGCCGAGCCGACCCGTCGCATGAGCCTTCACCGCGGAGCCATCAGCCGCGTCAGGGCCGCGTCCACCAGCGCGCAGGCATAGTCGGCGTCGAGCAGGCCCGCGCCGCGGCGGAACAGAAACCTACCGCCTCCACCCCGTCCCCGGCCGGCCCTCGTAACCTCCTCCGTCCGCCTACGACGTCACCGTCTGCCACGAGTCATTCGGCCGGCGAAAGGGCGGAGCCGTTGCCCGCAAGGGCAACCACTCAGCCAGAATCATCCTGAGACCCGACCGGATTCCGGAAGTTATGCGGCTCACATGCCAAGCAGCAGATGTTCTTCCCGTCAGCCATTGACCATGATCAAGCTCCCCGGATAAAAAGATCAAGGCGAGTCACGCAAGCGACCCCACGTCCGCCCCGCCGGAGAACAACCCGGTTCCCCGGGCCTGCACAGCCCACAAGGCCGGCCCGACACACCTCTGACCCGAGAGATTTCGCCTTGTCACGCATAGCTCCTGTTCACCCTGCGCGCATCGTCGTGGTCGAACCCGCCTCTTCCGGAGGCGCCACCCTGATCGGGGTCGCGGCCGAAATGGGACTGCGGGTCGTCGTGGCTTCCGCCGACTCCGGCGACCGCCGGCTCTCCGACACCGTGCGCGCCGCGGCCGAGGAGGTGCTGACCGTGGAAACCAACGATCAGGCGGCGCTGGAAGCCGCGGTCCTCCGGATGCATCGCCAGGAGCCCTTCGAGGCGGTCCTCGCCGGGTCCGACATCTATGTCTCGGCGACCGCTCGTGTCGCCGCCGTGCTCGGCCTGCCCGGCCTGCCCGTGCAAACAGTCGACCGCGTCCGGGACAAGAGCGTCATGCGGGCCGCGGTGGCCGAATCGGGCCTGCGCACACCGCGCTTCGCCCAGGCCACCTCCGAGGAGGAGCTGCGCGCCGCGGCCGCACACGTCGGTTTCCCCTGTGTGATGAAGCCGGTTGCCTGCTCCGGCAGCATCCATGTGAGCCGGGCCGACGACATGGACCAACTCGCCGCAGCCTTCCACCGCCTGGTCACCGACCCCGTTCCGGACATGGGCCAGCTGCACGAACAGCGTGTGCTGGTCGAGGAGTACGTCACGGGCCCCGAGTTCAGCGCCGACGGTTACGTCCTGGACAGTGGCGAGGTGACCCTGGTCGCTCTCACCCGAACCCTCCTCGGCCCCGAGCCCGACTTCGTGGAGATGGGCCACCTGACCCCGGCCCAGGTCGATGCCGGCACCCTGGAGGCCGTCGAGGCGTACGTCGGGGACGTCGTCCGCGCCGTACGCCTGACCAGCGGCCCGTTCCACTGCGAGCTGCGACTGACCACCGAGGGTCCGGTCCTCATCGAGATCGGCGCGCGCCTGCCCGGCGACCGGATCGTGGAGCTGCTGCGGCTCGTCACCGGTGTCAGCCTCCCCAAGGTGGCGATCGCCACCGCCCTCGGACTGGACCTCGACGGGGCCGGGGCATTCGCCGATCCGCAGGCGAAGAGCGCCGGCATCCGTTTCTTCTCCGCCGAAGGCCGCTCCTCATACCAGGAGCTGACGGGCTGGCAGGACATGGCGTCGTCGCCCGAGGTGACGGAGACCTCCTTGTACTTCGCGCCCGGCGAGCTCATCCCCGGCGTCCAGGACTGCCGCTCGCGCCTCGGCCATGCCCTGTTCACCGCGGACTCGCCCCAGGGCGCGCTCGACCGCTGGCAGGAGCTCGGCGACGCCGTCGTCGCCGTCTGACCCTCGGACTCGTACCATGAGCGATCACATACTCGACTACGCCGCCGTCGGCGTCGGGCCCGCGAACATGAGCCTGGCCGCCCTCGCGCACCGGATCGACGGGCTGCAAGGCGTTTGTCTGGAACGCCGGGAGAGCTTTTCCTGGCACCCCGGCCTGCTGCTTCCCGAGGCCACCCTTCAGGTCTCGCTGCTCAAGGACCTGGTGACCCTCGTCGACCCCACCAGCCCCTTCTCCTTCCTGTCATTTCTGTCCACCAACGGTCGCCTCTACCGGTTCCTCGCGGCGGACTTCCCGGCCGTCCTGCGCACGGAGTTCAACCAGTACCTCCAGTGGGTCGCCGGGCAGCTGCCGAATCTGACCTTCGGCGCCGACGTGCGGAGCGTGGACTTCCACGACGGGGCGTTCCATGTGCGCACGGACGAACGCGAGGTGACTGCACGTCACCTCGTGCTCGGCACCGGCCTCACCCCCAGCGTCCCCGAGCCGTTCCGCCCCTTCCTCGGGCCGACGGTCTTCCATTCCGGAGAGTTCCTGCTGCGCGCGCCCGACGTTGCCGGTCGCCGCGTCGTCGTGGTGGGCGGCGGTCAGAGCGGGGCGGAGATCGTCCGCCACCTCGCCACCACCGGCTCCGCGCACAGCATCACCTGGGCCAGCAGGCGCTCGTCCTTCCTGCCCATGGACGACTCGCCGTTCGCCAACGACCTCTACAGCCCCGAATACGTCCGCCACTTCCACGGGTTGCCCGCGGACCGCAAGGCCCAGCTGCTCGAGCGTCAGAAGTACACCAGCGACGGCATCGACCTCCAAGTCCTCCAGGACATCTACCGGTTGAGCTACCGCGACGAGTTCATCGAGCACAACCCCGGCAGACTGAGCTTCCTGCCGGACTGCACGGTGACCGCACTCGAAGGCGGCCCCGACGGGTGGAAGCTGTTCACCGACGTCTCGGGCCTCGACGCCCCCGCCGCACTCGCCGCGGACATCGTCATCCTGTGTACGGGCTACGCCTATGAGCTGCCCGGGTTCATGGCGTCCCTCGCCCCCCGGCTGGAGCGCACCGACGGGCTCCTCGTGGTCCGTCACGACTTCTCCCTGGCGTGGAACGGGCCGTCGGAGAACCGGATCTACCTCCAGAACGGCGCGCGGCACGCCTGGGGAGTCGCCGATCCCAACCTGAGCCTGCTCGCGTGGCGCAGTGCGGTGATCCTCAACAGCATTCTCGGTGAGACGAGGTACTCGGTATGACGGGGAATCAGCAGCAGACCGTGGCGTACCGGGCCCTGCTGCCCTTTCTGCCCACCGAGGTCGAGCCGGACGGAGTCACGGTCGCCGAGGCAGACTTCGAACGCTCGTGCTTCTCGTCGGTGCCGTTCAAGATGGCCCGCTTCACGGTGCCGCCCGGCGGAACCAGCTCCCCCGACCAGCACGCGGTGAGGGAGATCTGGGTGGTCCACGCCGGGTCCGGCACCCTGGTCGTCGACGGGGAGCGGTCGTCCGTCGGCCCCGGCTCGGTGGTCGGCTTTCCCTCGCAGGCGGTCCACGAGGTGTTCGCCGACCAGGGCGAGGAACTGGTCATCTTCTCCTTCTGGTGGTCTGCACCCGATGCCTGACCCGATCACCGCGACCGGCGCGTTTCCCCACTACGACCTGGCCGTCGTCGGCACCGGCGTGGTGGGCGCCCTGACCGCCTACTACGCCGTGCGGCGGAAGCCCGGCCTGCGCGTCCTCGTCCTCTCCCACGACGCACGCGGGACAGGGGCCACCCGGCTGTCGGCCGGTTTCGACACGCCCACCGGGCACAGTGCCGCACAGCGCGCCCTGGCCGCGCGCAGTACCGCGCTGTTCGCCGAGCTCGCCGCCGAACTGCCCGACGTACAGCGCGAACCGGTCGACGCCTACTGGCTGGTGGGCCGCGACAACACAGCGGCTCTCGACGAGAGCATGGCCGACGGCGGGCGGACCTCCGCAGTGGACCGGGACCGGCGGCAGATGCTCACCGAGACGTTCCCGGGGCTCGCCCACGGCGACGACGAGGTGCTGCTGGCTTCCGCCCCCATGACCGCGGGCCGTCCGCAGCCGCTGACGGACCAGCTCCTCGACCGGGTGCTGAGCCGCCCCGGCAGCGCCCTCCTGGAGGGCTTCCGGGTCACGGCCGTGCGCCGCGCGGGCAGGCACATCGAGCTGGTCGCCGCCGACGGCAGCCGGGTCACAACGGACAAGGCGGTCGTCGCTCCCGGGCCGTGGGCGCTCGACAGCCCCGTGGCGGAGGCGGCCCGCGACCGGGGCGCCCGGGTGAAGAAGGTGGTGGCGTTCCACATCATGTCGCCGCCCCCGCCACACGCGCCGGCGCTGGTCTTCGAGGACGCGGACGCCTTCATACTGCCCCACCGCCCGGGCGGCCACTGGATCTTCAGTGTCACCTCGCCCGACTGGGACCGCGGCCCGGACGAGCCGCTGGTCATCGATGCCCGTGACCGGTCGCTCGCTCGTGCGCTGCTCGAACGGTACGTACCGGGATTCCTGCCGTACCTGTTGGGCGGGCGGGTCTTCAGCGACTGCTTCACTCCCGGCCACGTGCCCGTCGTGGACACGGTCGGTGACGACGACGTGGTGATGGCGATCGGCGGATCGGGTTCCGGCTACCGACTCGCTCCGGCCATGGCCGAGGACACACTGGATCTGCTCTACGGGAGTACGCGGTAATGAGCCTGCTGCTGACGGGGGACGCGCACGTCCCGAAGCACTACCTCCTCGTGCCGCCCGAGGCCACGCCGAACGGGCCGCTGCACCTGGGGCACATCGGCGGCCCCTTCCTGTGGTCCGACATGATCGCGCGGCATCTGCGCGTCCGCGGCGACTTGCCGCTCGTGATCACCGGTAGCGATGTGTACGAGTCGTACGTCACGCTCAAGGCGCACGCCGAGAGGTCGACACCCGGTGAGGTCGCGGCCCGCTACGGCCGGCGCATCCAGGACGACCTGGCCGCCCTGCGCATCGGCGTCGACGCCTTCATCAGCCCCGACCAGGAGCCGTGGCGCGACCTGTTCGAGGACGAGGTGGTCAGGTCGATCGAGCGCCTCAAGGCCCGGGGCGCGGTGCTGCACCGGACCGAGCGCGTGCCCTACTGCGACGCGTCGGGCCGCTGGGTGGTGGGCGGCTGGCTGCTCGGCCGCTGCCCCGAGTGCGGTGCGGGGATCGCCAGTTACTTCTGCGAGGAGTGCAGCGCGCACTTCCTGCCCGAGTCGGTCGTCGACCCGCGTCCTCTCCTCGACGAAGGCCCGCTGACCTGGCGGGAGATATCCAGCCTCTTCCTTCGGGTACCGGAACGCGACGTACTCGACGCCACCCTCGCCGGCCTGGGGACGGCCGACCGCTACCGGCAGACCGTGGCGCGGTTCCTGGAGCGGGACGGTCTGACGGTCCGGCTCAGCGCCCCGCAGGAGTGGGGGGTGCCGCTGCCCGCACCCGACGCGGACGTACCGCACGCCCTGTTCCCGTACGCCGGGATCTTCATGTTCGCCCGGCTCGCCGGCGCCGTCCACGGCCGGCTGTCCGGCACCGGCGTGAACGCCTTCGACCCGGACTCCGGCGTCACCACGATCACCACCCTGGGCATCGACAACGTCATCCCCACCCTTGTCTCCATCGTCGGCACCAGCCTGCTGCACGGCGACATGAAGCCCTACGACCGGTGCCTCATCAACCACTTCTACCAACTGGCCGGCCGCAAGTTCTCCACCAGCGCCCGCCATGCCATCTGGGCCGCGGACATTGCGGCATCGCCCGCGATCAGCGCCGACGCGGTGCGGTACTTCCTCGCCCATGCCGATCTGGAGTCCGGACCGGCGAGTTTCGAGACGGCTGACTTCCTCACGACGGCCAACGCGACGCTCGCCGACGACCTCGGCAAGCGGATCGAAGGCGCGTGGACCCGCCTCCCCGACGGACCTCCCCACGCTCCGGCACCGGCCGTGGCCGAACTCCTGGAGTCCCTGCTCGCCGATCAGTCGGCGGCCCTGGACGCCACCCGCGTCGACACTCGGCGTGCGGTCGCAGCCCTGGACCACTGGTGGTCCGGTAAATCGGCGACCCACTCGGCCGACGACGGCGCCTACTGGTGGCTCAAGGGCCTGTCCCTGCTCGCGTTCCCGGTGATGCCGGACCTAGCCGAGCAGATCTGGCAGGGCCTCGGTGGCGACGGCGAGCCCCGAGCGGCCGCCTTCCTCGCCCCGACACCGGCCCACCGGTACCTGGCCGCCCCCGCCTTCAGCCGGGTCGAGGCCGCCGACCTCGACGCCTGCCTGCCGAACTCGATGCGACCGGGGGCGGGCGCATGACCGTCGGCACCACACCGCTGTACGTCGTACTCAACCGCTCCGGCGACGAGTTCGGCGAGTACCACCGATTCCTCGACGGCGCGCCGTGCCGGATGGTGTACCTCACCACGCCCGGTGGCCTTCCCGCGCTCGACAAGGACGGCGCCACCGAGATCCGGGTGCTCGACAGCCTCGCCCACGACGACGTCCTGCCCGCCGTACGCGAGATCGCGGACCGGCACGGCGCACCCGACGCCGTCTTCGGGCAGTCCGAGTACGACATCCTCACGGCCGCACGGCTCTCGGCGGCCCTCGGTGTTCCCGGCGGCTACGGCCTGGACCTGGTCAGGCGGTTCAAGGACAAGCCCGCCATGAAGCAAGCAGTGGGCGACGCCGGACTGCGTGTGCCGAGGTTCTGCCGACTGGACGACGGCTCGCGGGCCGAGGAGGTGGCCGAGGCAGTCGGCGGACTGCCCCTGGTCCTCAAACCACGGGCCTCGGCCGGCTCCGAGGGCGTCACCGTGGTCAGGAGCACGGAGGAACTGGAGCTGGCGCTCGGCGGCGTCGACCCCGCCGCGTACGAATGCGAGGAGTACGTCGAGGGCGACATCTTCCACGTCGACGGCGTTTACCGCTCCGGCGCCTTCCACTTCGTCACCGCCTCCCAGTACGTCAACACCTGCCTGGACTACGCGCACGGTCGCCCTCTCGGGTCGGTGCTGCTCGACGAAGGGCCCGAGCGGGCCGATCTCACCGGGTTCGCCGGAAGGTGCCTCCGAGCGCTCGGGCTGCGCGACGGCGCCTTCCACCTGGAAGTGATCCGGCGCCCGGGCGGCGAGCTGGTGTTCCTGGAGGTCGGACTGCGTCCGGGCGGCGCCCAGGTACCGTTCCTCCATGTCGACCTCTACGGCATCGACCTGTTCGCCGAGGCGTTCCGGGCCGCGATCGGCCTGCCCCCGCTGTGGCGGGAGACCGGTGCGACCGCACCCGGCGGAGGGTGGCTCATCTACCCGACGCCGGGGCATCTGCCCAGCCGGGTCACGCACCGCAGCTCGGTCCGGGACGTCGTCCCCGAGGTCTACCACGAGGACCTGCCGTCCGTCGGGCAGGTGATGACCGGCCCCGGCAGTTACGACGACGGCTCTGGAATCTTCAGGTTCCGGGGGAAGACCGCCGCCGGCGTCCGGCGGGCCGTGCACACGGTGATGGACCGCTACGGCCTGCGAACCGAGCCCCTGGACGACCAACGCCAGGCCGCCGCCGTACCGCCCGAGCAGCGGCATGGCTGACCCGCGAGGACCGGGTCCCGCGCTGCGCGCCTGGTTCCGGGAGACCCTCCCCGCCGCGGGAAACGCGCGCCGGCTCGGCGTGCTCACGCTCATCCAGTCCCTGGGGCTCGGGGTTTTCCTCACTTCCAGCGCGGTGTTCTTCACCCGTACCATCGGCATTTCCGCCCAACGGGTGGGTCTCGCCCTGTCCGTCGCCGGTCTGTGTGGCCTGGTCTGCACCGTACCGATCGGCAGGCTCGCCGACCGGCTCGGCGCGGGCCGGGTGCTGACGGCCAACTTCCTGCTCGCCTCGGCCGGCTTCACCGCGTACTGCATGGTGGACCACTTCGCCGGATTCCTGGCCGTCGCCTGTGTCATCGCCGTATTGGAGACCTCCGCGGGTGCGCTCCAGGCGTCGCTCACCGACGCGCTGGTGGGCGAGAAGGAGCGCGTCAGGGTCAGCGCGCAGATGCGCAGCCTGTTCAACCTGGGCTTTCTGGGCGGCGCCGCGCTGGCCGGGGCCGCCATCGCGGCCGACACCTCGACCGCGCTGTACGCCACCGTCCTCACCAACGCAGGGCTCCAACTGGTGTCCGTCGCTGTGCTGTCGGGGATGCGGATCGGAAGCGGAGACTCGGCCCGACAGGACGTCACAGTGGAGAGGACGGACAGCAGGCAGAGCGCGGGTGTGCTGCGCAGCTCCGCTCTGCGGGACGCGCGCTATGTGGGAATCGCCCTGGTGTGCGGGGCGCTGGAGCTCTACCACCCGCTGCTGACCGTCGGGCTGCCGCTGTGGATCGTGACCAGTACCGACGCACCCGCCCTCACTGTGTCGGGCCTGCTGATCCTCGACACCGTCATGGTGCTGCTGTTCCAGGTCAGGGTCAGCAGGGGCGCACAAACCCCCGCCGGAGCAGCACGTATGCTGCGCTGGGCGGGCTGGGCGCTGGGAGCGTCCTGCCTGGTCTTCGCGCTGAGCGCGGGACACGGCAGGCTTCTCGACAGCGCGGCTCTGCTGGGCGGCGCGCTGGTCCTCGTACTGGGTGAGCTGTACCAGGCGTCGGCGTCGTGGGGGCTGTCCTTCGGACTCGCCCCACCCGACCGGCAGGGCGAGTACCAGGCCGTCTTCTCCCTGGGGCGCGGGCTCCAGCAGTTCGCCGGGCCGTGGCTGATGACCTCACTGATCGTCGGCGCCGCGGTGACGGGCTGGGTGTTCCTGGCGGCGCTGTTCGTTCTGCTCGGGCTGGCCGGTCCGCCCTTGGTACGCGGGGTGGAGAAGGCCCGCGCCCGAACGGAACCAGTCCCGTCCTGAACCGGGTCCGGGGCAGCTCCCGGACCGCATCCTCCATACCGCACGACCCGCATCCTCCATACCGCACGACCGAAACGAGCGAGCACGATGACCGTAGAGCGACGACACGACCCGGATTCCCGCGGTTTCGCCAGTGACAACTACGCGGGCGTGCACCCCGAGGTCCTGGAGGCGATCGCCCGGGCCAACGACGGCCACCAGGTCAGCTACGGCGGGGACGTCCACACCGAGCGCCTGCAGGAAGTGATGCGCGGGCACTTCGGCCCCACCGCCCATGCCTTCCCGGTCTTCAACGGCACCGGGGCGAACGTGGTGGCTCTCCAGGCCATGCTCAACCGCTGGGAGGCCGTCGTATGCGCCGAGTCGGCCCATATCAACGTCGACGAGTGCGGAGCGCCGGAGAAGGTCGCCGGCATCAAGCTGCTGACGGTGCCCGCCTGGGACGGCAAGCTGACCCCGGAGCTCATCGATCGTCAGGCATGGGGCTTCGACGACGAGCACCGGGCCAAGCCCAAGGTCGTCTCGATCGCCCAGTCCACCGAGCTCGGCACCTGCTACACGCCCGACGAGGTCCGCGCGATCTGCGACCATGCCCACAGCCTCGGCATGCTGGTCTACCTGGACGGCGCGCGCCTGGCGAACGCGGCCGCCACCCTGGGCGTACCGCTGCGCGAGATGACCACGGACGCGGGTGTGGACGTCCTCTCCTACGGCGGCACCAAGAACGGCCTGCTGTTCGGCGAGGCGGTGATCGTGCTCAACAAGGACGCCGTGCGCGGTATGGACCACATACGCAAGGCGAGCATGCAGCTGGGCTCCAAGATGCGGTTCATGTCGGTGCAGTTCGAGGCCCTGCTCGGCGGTGACCTCTGGCTGCGTTCGGCCGCCCGCTCGAACGCCATGACGCAGCGCCTGTACGAAGCGGTCCGTGACCTGCCGGGGTTGAAGATCGACCGGCCGGTCCAGGCCAACCAGATCTTCGCGGTCCTCCCGCCCGAGGCGACCGAGCGCCTCCAGAAGCGCTTCCGGTTCTACGTGTGGGACGCACAGACCGGTGAGGTCCGCTGGATGACCTCCTTCGACACCACCGAGGCCGATGTGGACACGTTCGCGGCGGCCATCGCCGAGGAGCTCGAAGCCGGCTGAGCACGGCCGACACGCACAGCGGCGCCCCGGGCCGCTCACCGCGGCTCGAAGCGCCGCTGTGGATCGGCCGGCAGCTGACCGTCCCGGACCCGTGGGCCGTCCCGGGTTCGGCCGGATCAGATGCCGAGGGCGCGGCGCAGGCCCACTCGGTCGGTTCCCAGTTTGGTGAAGACCGCGGAGAGCAGTTTCGCCACGGCATGCTCGCCGGTGCCGAGCTCGGCGGCGATCTCCGCGTTGTCGAGTCCGCGTGCGGCGTGGCGGGCTGCCGCGCTCTCCGCTGTGGAGAGGGTGTCCTGTTCCGTGACCTGGCGGCGACGCGGGCGCAGTCCGGCGGCGGCGAGCTCGGTCCGGGCGCGGGTCGAGAGGGCTTGGGCGCCGCAGGCGGTCGCGGCTTCCATGCCGGAGTAGAGCTGGTGGGCGGCGCGCTCCAGATTGCCGAGGGCATGCAGGGCCGTGCCGTGGTCGACGAGCGCGTGGGCGAGTTCGTACGTGGCCGGGGACTGCTCGAGGTGCTCGACGGCTTCCTGGAGGAGGACGACCGCCTCGGCCGGGTCGGTGGTCGCCGCCTGGACGCGCAGTGCGTGACCGATCACGCTGGCGGTACCGAACGCGCGGGCGCGCCCAACGGCCTCATGCGCCGTGGCACGGGCCTTCTCGGGTTGATGCCTGGCCTGTGCCAGGGCGAGGTCGAGTTGCCAGGGGCTCCACGCCGGGTTGCGTGTACCTCGGCTGTCGAGGCGTTGGCCGGCTTCGGCGAGCTGCCGCTCCGCCTCGTCACTCATTCCGCGGGCCAGGAGGAGCTTTCCCCAGACGGCTTGGGGGTCGGGGTAGATGACCGCGTGGGGGAAGCCCTTGCCGAAGTCGTAGGACTCGGCAACGCGCTGGGCCTCGGCGGTGTGTCCGCGGGCGAGCTGGGTCTCGATGAGGGTGCCGACCGCCTGCCACTGCGCCGGGATTCCGCGCCCCACCCGGTCGGCGATCTCCAGTCCCTGGCGTACGAAGTCCTCTGCTTCGGTGAGTCGTCCGCGCCGGTAGCGGACATAGCCGAGCAGGGTGTAGGCGAAGGACAGGTGCGCGCCGCGCCAGCCTCGTGCCTCGAACTCGGTGATGGCATCGTTGAAAAGTTCTTCGGCCCTGCCCGGCTGATCGCTGTACATGAGGGTGAGCGCAACGACGGCCGGCACCTCGAACCCGAAGTCCTGGTCGGTCCAGCTCAGGCCGCCGTCCAGGGCCCGTTCCGCGTACTGCAGCGCCCTGGCGGAGGGTTCGCCGCGCATCACGCAGTCCCAGCCCCGCAGCCCCAGGATGTGGCGTTCGGCCAGGCTGCGGCCGGTGAGGCGCTTGGCGAACTGGGCCAGCAGCCGGGAGCGAGCGGGTGAGTCCTGCTCGTCGACGCGGACCGCGTTCCATTTGAACTGCTCGGCCTGCATGCGCAGTTTGGTGCGGGCACTGGTGGTGCGGCGGGCCTCGTCCGCGAGGAGCTCGGTCGCCTGCACCAACTGGCCGGTGTGGGCCAGGGCTTGGGCGAGCCGGTAGATGACGGCTTCCCGCAGACCCGGTTCGATCTCGGGCTCTTCCAGTGCGGCCCGCAGGTGGTTGACGGTGGTGGTGGGTTCGTGGAGGAGGCCGGCCGAGCCGAGTTCGAACAGCACCTGGGCCCGGTCCTCGGGGGTCGGCGGTTCACGCAGAGCGCGGGCCAGACAGCGGCGGGCGGCGTCGGGGGCTCCGGCGGAGAAGTTCGCGCGGGCGGCCTGACGCAGCTGCTGCACGACCCAGGGGTCGCCTTCCGGGTGCATCTCCAGCATGTGGCGGGCGGCGGCCGTGGCGCCGAGTCCGGCGTCGATCACGGCCATGGCTGCCATGCCGTGCATGCCGACGCGTACGCCAGGTGGGATGGACCGGTACACCGCGGTGGCGATCAGCGGGTGGAAGAACTCCACGACCTCGTCGCGCTTCACCGTGGTCAGGACCGTCAGGATGCGCGCGTTGTGCAGTTGGTCGATGGCTTCGTGGATCTGCGCGTCGCCGAGCGAGGCGACGCTCGCTGCAATCCTCGTGGAGATGCCGGTGCCCAGCACCGCGGCGGCCCATGCCAGCCGGACGGTGGAGGGACCGAGCTGTTCGAGCCGTTCCACGAGCCCGCTGCCCTTGACGGCCGAGGCGAGATCACGGAGTTGGGGAATGCTGCCCTCCTGTGGCTTCAGGCCACGGTCGCGGCCCTTCGCGGTGAGTTCGACGACCTCGAAGGGGTTTCCGGCGGTGATCGCCCAGCATTCCCGGCAGAACAGGTCGTCGGCACCGTCGCCGAGGGCGTCGCGCACTATGCGCGCCACCGCGCTCGATGTGAGGGGCTCCAGCTGGTGCGGGCGTGCCCCGTGGCGCGAGGCCAGGGTCTGCAGCACTGCGGCGTCGGGAGGGAGTTCATCCGGCCTGCAGGCCACGACGATCAGCATCCCCAGGTCCTCGGCGCGGGCGGCGAAGGCGGTGAGCCACGCGAGGGATTCCGCATCGGCCCAGTGCGCGTCGTCGAGGACGAGCACAACGGGCGTGGAGCGCACCGACAGTCGGGTGACGACCCAGTCGAGGCCGTCGCGCACGCCCTGGGGGTCGGGTGCGGCGCCGTCCTGCGGGGCGGTCAGGCCGATCGCCGGTGCGACGATGCCGTACCAGTGCCCCAGGATCTCGCGGTGCTCGTCCTCGCCCATGGCGGCGAAGGTGGGCTGGATGAGCTGGCGCACCACATGGAACGGCACCTGCTTCTCCTGCTCGCCGCCGCGCGCGGACAGCACCGTGCAGCCGCGTTCGGCGGCATGCCGGCGGGCTTCCGCGAGCAGGGTGGTCTTGCCCAGTCCGGCTGGTGCTGCGAAGACGAGCACGCCGCCCCGCCGCGCACCCGAGCCATCGACCGAGGCTCCGCACAGTTCGTCCAACGCTTGCTGGATCGCGTCAACTTCGGATTCCCGTTCAAGGATGGGCTGGTAGACCCACCCTTGCTGCTCCACGGCCTGTGTCACCTGTCGCCCCCTACAGCGTGTGCGCCGAGTGTACGGGCAGATGGGTGGGATGATGCTCCTTGCGACCATTTTCAGGGAGAACGACCACTCGTTCGTGGGTGGGCCTGTACCCTCTGCTGACGCGGCCGCGGACACGGTGTCGAGAGACCGGCCGAAGATCGGCTCGCAGATGCCGAAGGATCAATCTCCGTCAGTGTCGCGCGATGGGAATCATGGCCAGCGCATCCGGTTGGGGCATGCCTCCAGGCACTTCGCGCACAGTGGTACCCGGAGCGTGGACCAACCGCCACCGGGACGCCACGGTCGCCGCGGCGATCACGATCTCCGCCGCCGCGAAGGAGTCCCCGATACATTTGTGCTGACCGGCCCCGAAGGGAATGAACCGGTGAGGGCGTGGCCGATCCGTCAGGTCGGTGTTCCAGCGATCCGGATCGAATTTCCTGGGCTCGTGGAACAGCGCGGGGTCCCGGTGGAGCGCGTAGGGGCTGTAGCCCAGTTCGGCGCCGGCCGGTATCGAGATGCCGCCGAGCTTCACCGGAACCAGAGCGCGCCTGGTGAACAGAAGCGGCGAATGCAGGCGAAGCGCCTCCTGGAAAACACTGTTCGTATACGTGAGGCCGGCGAGGTCGGAGGCACGCACGGGCCGTGTGCCGACCACTTCGTCGACTTCGGCGTGCAGGCGCTTCTCCACCTCCGGATGGCGGTCGAGTTCATGGAAGATCCAGGACAGCACCGTGGACGAGGTTTCCGTCGCGGCGAAGAAGATGGAGATCACTTCGTCCCGCACTTGCTCGTCGCTCATCGTCTCGCCCGTCTCCGCGTCCACGGTGGACAGCAGCAGAGACAGAAAGTCGTCACGGCCCGACTCCTCGGTGTCGTAGCGCACGAGCACCTCGTCGATGATCCTACGCAGCCGCGCGGCGGCCGCGTCGAAGCGCCGGTTCATCGTGATCGGCAGCCGGTCCAGCACCTTTGGCGTGATCGCTCGCTTGAGGATGCCCTCCAGGACGATCGGGAACGAGCGGTGCACTTCCTCGACGGCCGGCCCCCCGAGGCCACCAGAGAAGATCATTTCGGCGACCGAGGACAGTGCGAACCGGCGCATCTCCGTCGTCACCGAGATCTCTCGGCCGGCGGTCCATGACGTGGACATCTCGTCGGCCTGCCGGCACATCATTTCCGTGTAGGCGGTGATGTGATCCCGGTGGAACGCCGGTTGCAGCAGACGACGCTGCTTGCGGTGGAACTCGCCGTCAGTCATCGGAAGACCGTTGCCCAACAGCGGGCGCAGTTTCTCGAAGACCCTGCCGCGCCCGAAGTTCTTCGCGTCGCCGACCAGGACGGTCTGGATCAGGTCCGGGCTGGTGAGCACGTGGACGGGCCAGGTGGCCACGTCGACCCTTACGATGTCGCCGTATGTCCGCAGCGAATCCAGGAACGCGATCGGCCTGCGCCACAACTGCAGTGCGTGGCCGAGGACGGGCAGGCTCCCCGGAGCGACCGCCGCCTCGCGTGACCGGTTCACCTGCGTCATGGGCTACCTCTCCGTCGTAACGCTCATATCGCTGGGACCAGGTCCGGGCGGGTGTACCCGGACTCGAGCCCCGCGACCCACCGTTCATCGCTGTAGCGGGTGCACTCGTACCGCTGCCAGAGGTCCGCGCCGATCATCCAGTCCTGATAGCTCTGCACACACCGCGCGACTCCGGCGCCGGTGGACGGGTCCGTCACCCCGAGCGTGCCCAGCACGTGGGGCAGCATCTGTGCGGCGGTAAGGAAGTCCTCCACGCGGGAGTTGGTGCGCTCCTGGACGGCGAGCACGGCCTGCGGCAGTGACCACTCGTTCCACCAGGCAAGGAGGGAGACGAGGTTGTTGTTGTCCCCACAGGAGAACTCCTTGCGCAGGGAGAAGACGTCGTTGCCCCATGAGATGACGTCCAGGGCACTGCACATGAGGTCCTGGAACGCGGAGCTGCTGTACACCTCCGGGGGCACTTCGACGCCCAGGCCGGCCTCCACCATGTCCATCATCGGAAGCAGTTGGGAGCTGTGCCGGCGCATACGGACGTAGTCGTCGATGGTCGGCTGCTCCGCGGCCTTCCGGTTGACCGCCTCTTGGTCGAGGGAGCGCAGCATGAGGGGGATGTGCCCCCGATAGCGCTCCTGTATGCCCGGCGGCATCCCGGCCAGGATGCGGTCGCACAGGTCGACGAACCCGACCACCAGCGGATTCCGGCGCACCTGCGGCGCGCTGCCGATCTTCCCCGTGGCGAGGTACCCGGTGATCGCATCGGTGAGGGGACGCCACGCCTCCAACTGGTCCGCCCTGATGAGGTGGTCGTGCTGGTCATCGAGTACGAATGACCAGGCCATCCACTCGGCAAGCAGCACGACGTGCTGGTAGGGCGCCTCGTGACACACCCGCCCGGCCAGGTGGCCGAAACCGATGCCGGCGAACTGCTCCGCCTCGTCGGTGATCAGCCCATGGCGAAGCGCCCACGAGGTCGCCTCGGCGTTGGCCTGACTTGACTGCGGGTGTTTGGAGGGTTCGAAGGGGAGATGGAAGTCTGGAATGGTGAAGGAGTCGAGAAGGGCCATAAATCCCTCCATGGGGAATCCGGATTCGTCACTCCCCGCCGAAATTGATTCTCGCGTTTACGAACAGGCGATCACACCTCAACTACGGTATGGCCACACATGTTTCTACGATCACTCCGGCCGCAAAATTGGTCAATTCACCCATCCGTGCGAGAACACCTGGCCACCTCATGCGGCCAATTAACGCGCGGAACCGAGCAGACTGTCAACATAATCCGGCCATAGAACCCGGGATGCATTCGGCAATCGCCGGACGGTTATTCGAAGAGTCATATGCGAATGCCATAGTTCTGATCTCAGGGCGTCCGGCAAGTCGTCCACCCGCACGCGCGGCTCACCACACCCGCCCGTGAACCCCCAGGTCAAAGGGGCAGTCGCCATGTGCTTCAGCGCCGGGCCCAGATGGACATGCCGTCGCGGGGCGACGAGAAAAGCAGGGGCGGACGGGAGCATGCCGCCAGGCGCGCGGGAACCCGTGAGGGCGCCCGTGTCTGTACTCGCGCCGACGTCACACCCTGCGTGCCGCCCGGGCGTAATTGTCTCGGCGGTGGTTCCGGTGCCCGTACTCGCCGCCTACGGGCAGATCGCTTCAAGGACAACCGGGCTGCGCATCGGCCGGCGCCCGCTACCGCGCCCTGGTAGCGGGCGCCGGCCCACCGGCACACCGTCGAGCGCCCTGGGGTTCCGTCCACCCGCCGCCCGACCTCCGCATGACGTTGTTCTCCACTCGGCGCCGATGGCGTTGGCGCACACGTCACAGGCGCTGTGCATCGGTGTCGGGCAGGGCCTGGTTCTGGCCCTGGCCCTGCCCTTGGTCGTGCGCGCCGCAGGAAGAGCAAAGTGGCGGCAACTGACCTCGATTCCGGCAGTTGTTCCTTCGTAGGGTGGCAGCCGACGCTCGTCACGTTCCCCACCCCCCCACCGTGCGCGCCTGCAGAGGACCGGATGCAGACCATCAGAGTTGTCCCATACCTGACAGCAGCAGCTGCGGTTCTCGCGCTGCTGACCACGGCACCGACCGCAGTCGCCTCCACCGCGGAGCCCGTCGCCTCCGCGGCCCCCGCCCAGGCCACTCCCCCGGCGGCCGACACCTGGCAGCCGCCGTTGTCCACCCGCGGACGGTACATCGTCGATGCCCAGGGGCGCCGGTTCCGCCTGAAGTCGGCCAACTGGGACGGCGCGCAGGGCTCGTGGACGGGCAGCGGCAGCACCGCCGATCCCGCCAATCACCACGCCGGCCAGAACTCGTACGCCATACCCCTCGGCCTGGACCGCGCCCCGCTGCCGAGTTGCTCGCCGACTTCCACGAACTGGGCATCAACAGCATCCGGCTGCCGTTCTCCAACGAGATGATCCGCGCGACAGCTCCGGTGCCGGACGCCGCCGTCGCGGCCAACCCGCAGCTGCGCGACAAAACGCCCCTGCAGATCTACGACGCCGTCGTGTCCGCCCTCACCCAGGACGGGTTCGCGGTCATCCTCAACAACCACACCAACACTTCGCGTTGGTGCTGCAGCATCGACGGCAACGAACGCTGGAACAGCAGTCAGACCACCCAACGGTGGGCCGACGACTGGGTCTTCATGGCCCGACGCTACGCCACAAACGCCCGTGTCGTCGGCGCGGATCTCTACAACGAAGTACGCCGCGATGTACTGGACGACCCCAACTGGGGCATGGGCGACGCCCACGACTGGTACGCCGCGGCCCAACTGGCCGCGGACCGCATCCTCACCGAGGCCAACCCCGACCTCCTCATCGTCATCGAAGGCATCAACTGGACCGGCGTGCCCGTCGACGGGCTGCCGCACGAACGCCCCACCCTCGCGCCGGTGCGCACGCTCTCGCACACCCTCGTGAACGCCCACAAGCTCGTCTATTCCGCCCACTTCTACGGCTACACCGGTCCCCGGCACAGTGGCGCCACCGGAATCGGCGAGACCCACGATCCCCGTTACCAGGACCTGACCCGTGACCAGCTGAACCAGGTCCTCGCCGACCAGGCCTTCTTCGTCACCACGGAAGGACAGCACTACACCGCGCCCGTGTGGATCAGCGAATTCGGCATCGGAGCCAATGAGACGGGCACCGCCGCCCGCACCTGGTTCGGTAACATCACCGACTACTTCGCCGACCGTGACGCCGACTTCGCCTACTGGCCCCTGGTCGGCTGGGAGGGCCATGACGACTGGGCCCTGCTGCGGTACGACGCCGCGGGGCGGCGGTACGGGATCCTCGACCAGGGCGACTGGCGGGGCACCGCCTGGGATCACCTCATGACGTCTCCGACCCGCACCGGGTCCATCGCGCCGGTGCCCGTCTGGCGCATGCTCACCACCGACCACGGCGACGCGGTGCAGTCTCTGCGGGTGCGGGCCGGCGGCGACTGTGATCCGGGGGCCTACAAGGCCGTCTGCCCCGACGGCCTGCGGTTGACCGGCCTCAGCCACACCGGCGGCCGTGGTCTGTGCACCGACACGACCGGCGGCGACCTGCGCGCCGCCGGCGACGCCCAGACGGTCGTCACCGACGAACGCCACGTCCCCACAGGTGGCGACTGGGCCGACGGCTACACCAAACTCCAGTGCCCCGCCGGGCAGTTCCTCATCGGTTACAGCCGCCGTGGTGACCGCGTGTCGGCGGCTCTGTGCGCGCCCGCCCGCGCCCCATTGGGCCGCGCCGGACGGACCGTCTGGTTCGACCGGTCCGACACCCGGCCCGCCGATGGCACCGGCGGCGACTTCGCCCAGGGCCACTACAAAGGCCAATGCGCCGCCGACGAGTACGCCGCCGGTATCGCTTTCACCACCCGCCTGGGCAGCAGGCCGGGCCCCGCGGCCCTGTTGTGCGGCCCGCTGCGACCCTGAACACCGGGCCTCACGAGCCACAGCCTGACGGACACACTCGGGCAGGACCGGACGGCCTCGGGCAGGGCCGAGACCGCATGACGGCCGCCCCGCCCACCGCCGGCCGTCGGCCCCAGGATGCAGGACGCAGGACGCTCCTGAGGGCTGACGGCCTCGGCAGGACGGACTCACCGAGGAGTCCTAGGGCCTGCGTCGCAGTCGTGCCGAGAGATGGTGCTGCATCGGCTGGTCGACCGCCGCAAGGTCGTGGTCGAACGTGAGCGTGCCGTCGTCGGTCAGCGCGTAGCGGCGGCGGGTGGCGTTCACCTTCTTGGCGGTGGGGGCGAGGGCCACCTCGTGAGTGGAGAGGTCGACCGTGTTCCCGGTCGCCCGCCCGACCATGATCTCCGCGATGCCGGTGGGCTGGGTGATCAGTGCTTCGACCCGGCCGTCGGGCTGAAGCCGCCACCAGCCGCTCTCCCGGGCCGAGGGACGCAGCGGGGCGTCATCCTCGTCGAGCAGCCAGGCCCGGGCCTCGTAGCGCACGAAGGGACGGCCGTCGTGACTGAAGGTCACCTCCTGCGCGTACGCGAAATCCCCCGTGATCGTCGGGTACCCGCCCTGGCCCCGGCCGTGCCAAGAGCCCAACAGGCCGAGCACGGGCTCGAGCAGGGCGTGCGGTGCGGGCGCCTCGTCCGGCCGGAGGCTGTCGGGGTACGGGTTCTCCGGTGCGGGGTCGAACACGGTCTGCGCTCCTGGGGTCGATGGCGGTGCCGGCTGTGAAGCCTGGGGACTGTCTTCAAAGTAGCGTCGTCGGCCCGAAGGGCGGGCCCGGGGGGATCTTGTGCCTGGAGCGATCTCTTTGCTTGGCTGGTCCCGTGATTGATCGTTTCGCCCGAGCTCTGGGCACCTATGTCTTCCGAAATCCGGTGACCGCCGGATACATCGCGTTGCTCTTGCTGACCCATCTCTGGCTCAGTGTGGTGCTGTCCACCGCTGACGCCCAGCGGGTCGCACTCGGCATCAGCACCAATCTGAGCAATCTGCAGCACCATCCGGTCCGTGCACTGGTGGGCAGCATGCTGTTCTTCGACGGCACGCTGACCTCCATCGCCTCACTCCACTTCGTCGGCACGCTGATTACGCTCGGCATCGGCGTCGGCCTGTGCCTGGCGTGGCTGGAACGGCGGTACGGAGCGATACGTGCCTACGCCGTCTTCGTCCTGGGGCACGTGCTGGCCACCCTGATCACCACACAGGTGATAAGGGTGGCCCTCGCCCACGACTGGTATCCCACCAGCGTCCGGCACGCCGTCGACTTCGGGATCAGTTACGGCGCCGAGGCAGCGCTTGCGGCGGGAGCGCTGCTGCTGAAGCGGGCGCGGTTGCTCGCGGTCGCCGGGGTTGTCGCCTGGCCGGTGCTCGGCGGCGACTGGAGCGGTGTCCTGCCCGACTTCACCACCGTCGGTCATCTCACGGCGGCGGCCATCGGCTTCGCCTGCGGCGCCTTCCTGCTGCGGACCGCCCGGCGCGACGCCGCTGCCCCGGCGGCTCAACCCGACCCGGCACACATCGAATAGGACGACGACACGGTGCTGGGGCGTCCACGCGATGGTGGCGCCGGGGTGCCGACCGCCGACGAACTGGTAGATGCCGCTCCGGGTCCGTCGGTTGTCCAGCTGGAGAGCTCGACGTCGTACCGGCCGCGGCAGCGGGCGAAGCCGGTCAGGTCACCCAGAGCTGTCCTTGCTACTCGGTTCCGATGCGACCACCCAGGCGGTGGACCACACTCTCGGAGATCTCGACAAGGGCCTTCAACTGGTCACGGGACAAAGCGTCGACGAAAATGTGGCGGACATGTGCCGCATGCAAGGGCGCGACCGTTCGAATCGCCTCCAGCCCCTCAGGGGTCAGCACGGCCACAGCGCCGCGCGCGTCCGTGGGGCACTCCTCACGGCGTACGAGTCCGCGACCTTCCATCCGCCGGACCTGATGCGACAGCCGGCTCTTCTCCCACCGCGCCAGCGCGGCGAGCTCCTGCATCCGCAGCCGGTGGTCCTTCGCCTCCGACAGCGGGACCAGGACGCGGTAGTCGGCCATGGAGAGCCCGCCGCTTCGCCTCAGCTCCTGGTTGACCCGTTCCTCCACCAGCTGGCCCATGGCGACGAAGCCCTGCCACGCACGCCTTTCCAGGTCGTCGAGCCATCGAAGTTCAGTCACCGATCGAGACTAGCTCTCCACTGATTGACAGATCAACTCAGCAACCGGGTCGGCAACGCCCCGAACAGCGCTCCTGTTGCAGCCCCGTGAACCCCTTGCGGTGACGCCGGCACAGGGCCCGCCGTGCAAGGCCGCACGCACCGGCTCCTCGGGCAGGTGCCGGTGCGTGGCCCGGAGGACATGCGGTCGGGTCAGCCGCGGATTCCGAAAGGCCCGAGGACGCCGTAGTCGATCCTCAACGACTCGTGCATCGCATGGGCGTTGTCGAAGGTGAAGACGTCCACGGCACCCAGCTTGCCCTCCCAGGCCGGCAGCATCTTGTCCGTGGCCGCCTGGGCGACCGCGTCCAGGTAGGACTTGAAGACCGCCCAGGGATTGCCGGGGTACTGCGCGAACATCGGCGCCGGGTCCACCGAGGCGGCCGCCTCCCGGGTGAACCTGTCCAGGTCACGCATGTACGCCCGCTGGATCTCGACGTCCTGGCGCGTGCCCAGTCGCGTGAGATGGCCCCCGACGAACGTCTCGAACGGGAACGAAAGCGCCTGGTCATGAGCCTTGATCCAGCCCGGGATGTCCGAGGAGACGGCCAGGCTCTTGAACGGCACCCAGCCGGGGAAGACCACATCGGCCAGCATCAGCACCCGCTGCGCGGGCGCGTAGATGAAGATGTTGTCGGGGCTGTGGTTCGGGCCCTTGTAGGAGAGGTGCAGGACCTGGTCGCCGACCTCCAGCCGGTACGAGTCGGAGAAGACCCGCGTCGGCAGCGGCCGGTTCGGGTCACGGGTCTCGCGCAGCAGGTGACGCGCCCGCTCATGGGCGATGCGCACCGCGCCGTCCGGGAAGACGCCCGCGGCACCGATGTGGTCGGCGTGGTGGTGGGAGTACACCACGTGCGTGACCGGCTGGGTGGTCACCTCACCGATCGCGCGCAGGATGTTGCGGCCGAGAGTGGGGGGTGCGTCCACCACCACGACACCCCTCCCCGTCACCAGGAACATCATCTGGTAGGTGCCGTCGGTCAGCCAGTACAGCTTGTCCCGGATCTCCTGGACGAGATACCCCTTCGAGGGGATCTGCGGCCCGAGAGCGGTGGGGGGCACGGGGGCGTAGGCGGCATCCGCGGCTGCGGCGGTTCCGGGCTGCAGCAGCGGCTGCAGCAGCGCACCCGCGGCCGGAACCGAGGCGGCCAGCGCCGAGTACTTCAGGATCGACCGGCGGTTCGGCCGGCCTGGAGGCGTGGCGGTTCCGGGCTGGTTGTTCATGGTCGACATGAGCTGAATCTCCTTGCGCCAGAGAGTCGTTGACGAGTCGTCGGCCGGTGAGGCCGTCGCATCCGGGCAGCGAACCGGGGCTCGGGCTCCGAATCCGCACGGCCCGACGGCGGGGTCCGCGCCCGAGTCCGTCCGCACCGGGGCGGTCCCCCAGACGCGAACCGGCTCATCGACGGTGCTGCGGCCCCGTGGACCCGGCCAGTTCGTTGACACATCATCTATGTGGGAACCATAAAGCGAACTGGTTGATTCGTCAACCATCTCGGTCGCCTGGTCCGACGACCCGGAGCAGCGGTGGATATATCAACCAACTAGAGAGGTGACGGCGATCCCCACGGTCGCGGACCGTGAGTCCGATTCACCGTCTGGTGAACAACGCGGGGATGGCGTCCTTCACGGCCGACGACGAGCTGACCGTCGAGGAGGCCGACACTCCTGGGCCCAGAACGTGCGCAGGCCCCTTCGTCGGGCGCCTCTCGGCCGGGTCGCCCTCAGGACACTCAGTGCCGCACCTGAACGGCACCGGGTACCCAGGACCAATCGGTCAGCTCTCCCGGAGGGCCGACTCGATGCTCTGCACCACGCGCCACATGTGGGCACCTTTCGGGGCGACCATCACGATCACCTCGCCGTCGTCGGCGGTCCGCTCGGCAGCCGGTCGGGACGTCTCCTCTGATCCCCGCCCTGACGCCCGCACATCCTGATCGCTCACGGCACTCCCCCAGACACGCACGAGCGAAAGGGCGTGGTTCACCGCCGCTTCGGGGTCCTCGGCACCGCCCGACCGCAGCCAGGACCGCAAGCCGTTGTTGTGGGCCGCGACCACGGCGGCGGCGATCACCTCGGCCCACAGGGCGCCGTCGCGCCTGCCCGCGAAACGACCACGGAGGTAGCCGGCCAGCGTCCGCTCGTACCGGCGCACGACGGAAAGTTCATAGGTACGCAGTCCGGGCACTTCCCGGGTGAGACGGTAGCGCTGAACCGAGAACTCCGGATTGGCGGCGTACATGCGCAGGACAAGCCGGGCCGCGTCGCACACGGCTGTCACTGGATCCGCCTCGTCCGACGCGTCCAGGTATGCCGTCATGTCTTCGAGACAGCGGTCGTGGTCCGGAAAGACCACGTCCTCCTTGGACGGGAAATAACGGAAGAAGGAGCGGCGGCCGACGCCCGCCCTGGCCACGATGTCGTCCACGGTGGTCTGCTCGAAGCCACGCTCGAGGAACAACTGGAATGCAGCCTCGGCGAGGACGTTCCGCATGGGCACTTTTGCGGCGGCGGCAGCAGCGCCCCCGGCCACGGTCTTCCGTCTCTGGCGCGCCTCGGTCATGCCAGGACCGTAACACCGGAGCCCCGAAAATGGCACCCAGTACCTTTACTGAGGGTACCGAGTGCCATAGTGTCGGATGTACGCCATGCGCGAGCGTGGAAACCGCCCAGTCATGTCATCAGGGAGAGCCGGCGTGAGCTTGAGGATCGTTGTCTGTGTGAAGTACGTGCCCGACGCCACTGGCGATCGGCACTTCGCCGATGACCTGACGGTCGAC
>NZ_JBWKDT010000049.1:0-47139 GCF_056435785.1 Streptomyces sp. NPDC043870 | reverse complement strand
CTTCCCCACCCCCCCCCCCCCCCCTCACCCCCCCCCCCCCCCACCCCCCCCCCCCCCCCCCCCCCCCCCCCCCCCCCCCCCCCCCCCCCCCCCCCCCCCCCCCCCCCCCCCACGACCTTTTCGGCGTGCTCCCGCAGCTGATACGAACATCCGGGCGGCCGCTTCATTCGGGTGGGGATACAGGAATCCCCGGGATTCGGAGTTTCTGGCGCGGTGACGGATCGTTACAGAACGTGTAGCTGCACGACAGGCAGGCGCGAGCATCCGCAATATGCCTGAGCCGTACGTCACTTGCGCGCGCGACACGCGTCGCCGAAGGGGAGATTCACTGATGAAGTCCATGAGGGTCGCTGCGGTCGTTGCCGGTTCCCTGGTGGCCGCGGGTGCCGCCGCCCCGGCTTTCGCCGCTTCCGAACTCACTCCGAGCAGCCTCAACGGGGCGGTCGGGACCGTCGCGGAAGAGACCACGACCTCCTTGGAGCCGCTCGCGAACGAGGCGCTGGACACGGAGAAGAAGGGCTCGCTGCTCAGCAGCGTCAAGGACGCCAGCGGCGACCTGGGCAAGGTCAAGAAGGCCGCTCCGAGCCACCTCCTCGGCGGACTCCCCATGGGCGCCTGAGCGCGTGAGCGCCGGTGACGAATTCACCCGACTGAATTCCGTGGATTGCGCTGGATGAGCGATGTCGGTGGTGCGGTTCCGGGCCGGCCCGGCGGAATGGGGGTTCCGCAGGGCCGGCCTTTCGTCGCCGGCCGGTCCGCTGCCGGTCCGCTGCCGGTCCGCTGCCGGGCCCATGCCCGGGTGCGTACGCGCGAGCGAGCGCGACACCTTCGGGGTCAATCGGTGGTGGGGCTCCCCCGCGCGTGTGACACCGACGCCCGAACGATCCCGGTAAGTCGCTAAGGTCCGACCGTGACCTCAACCCCCAGCGCAGTACGCGCCTTCCGCCCGGCCCAGCTGGGCACCCTCGTCGTCATCGCCTGGAGCGGCGAACATCCTGACGACGAGCGCGACATGCCTTTCCTCCTGGCCTACTCACTCGGGGACGGCGACGGCGGCCCCGAAGGGGTGGAGGCCGCCGCCCGGCAGCTGCTCGCCGATGTGGGCCTGCCGGTCGGAACCGAGTACGTGGACGCCGCCCAGGCCGTCGGCCTCCCCGTCAGCCTCCTTGTCGAGGCGGGTCAAGCGGTCCTGACGATGCCTCATCTCACCGCCCAGTGCGCGGTGCCGCCGGAGTGGCTCGCCGCGGTGCAGGAGCGGGGCCATGTCTATTTCGTCTTCGCCACCCGGCCGTGGCCGGAGGCGGCTCCCGGGGTGCCGGTCACGGAGGAGGAGCTGCGGGAGTTCGTGGGCGACGAGGCGATGCTGTCGACGGCGGCGCACTGCCTGCTGCCGGTGCGTCAGCTGCGCGGGTGAAGCGGCAGCGGACGCCGAAAGGCCCGACGGGCGGGTGCATGACCGCCTGCCGGGCCTTGGTTACGCCCTACGGATCAAAGGTGCTGGGGCGCGCTCGCCGGGCAGCAGGCCGCGGGGTGCGCGACCTCCCGGGTGACCCCGGCGAGCTTGAGTGTTATCCAGCTGCTCGGGGCGGCGGCCGCCCCCGGGCGGCGAAGCGTCAGCTTCATGATCGAGCTCCTCGATACAAGGGTCAGGGACAACCGCGACGCTAATCGGAATCTGACGATCCGTCGCGTTGAGCGGGACGGCGATTACTGCGTGTGCGCATCGGCCCAGGTGGGCGAAGGGTCGGGGAACCGATCCTGAAGGACCGGTCGGAGAGGGGACCTGGAGAGACATGGAGACACAAGCGAGGGCACGCGTCCCGCGCCCGGCGACGGCGCCGGACGACGCCCCGTCAGATGCGGTCGGCGGTAGCCGCGGCTTCGCACTCCTGCTCGTCGTCACGGGCGCGGCGGGACTGCTCGCGTCGTGGGTCATCACGATCGACAAGTTCAGGCTGCTCGAAGACCCGCACTTCACGCCGGGCTGCAGCCTCAACCCGGTCGTGTCCTGCGGCAACATCATGAAGAGCGACCAAGCCGCGGCCTTCGGCTTCCCCAACCCGATGCTGGGCCTTGTCTCGTACGCCGTCGTGATCGGCGTCGGGGCCGGCCTCCTGGCGGGCGCCCGCTACCGCCGCTGGTTCTGGCTCGCCCTCAACGCCGGCACCCTCTTCGGCGTCGCGTTCTGCACCTGGCTCCAGTTCCAGTCGCTGTACCGCATCAACGCGCTGTGCCTGTGGTGCTCCCTCGCCTGGACCGCCACGATCCTCCTGTTCTGCTACGTGACCCGCCACACCGTCGAACACCGGATGCTCCCGGCACCGGCCGGCCTGCGGAACGGCCTGCGCGAGTTCGGCTGGGTACCGCCGGTGCTGTGGACGGGGATCATCGGGATGCTGATCCTGACGCGCTGGTGGGACTTCTGGACGAGCTGACGTCAGGCCTCCGGGATGCGCGTGAAGCGGCCCGCGATGTGGAGGTCGGACTCGATGTGGGCGGCGGTGGCGCGGAGTTGGGGGAGGACGTCCGTGAGGCACTCGTCGGGAGTGCGGCGGGCCGTGTGCATGGCGACGTTGAGTGCGGCGACGGTACGGCCCGTGTGGTCGTGGACCGGAACGGCCAGGGAACGGAGTCCCTCTTCGAGTTCCTCATCGACCAGGGCATGGCCCTCCTGGCGGACGCGGTCGAGGAGCGAGGCGAGGCGGGCGGGGTCGGTGATGGTGCGGGGGGTCAGCGGACGAAGCTCGGTGCGGCCGATGCGGGCCGCGCGCTCGTCCGCGGGGAGGCCCGCGAGCAGGACACGGCCCATGGAGGCCGCGTACGCCGGGAGGCGGGTGCCGACGGTGATGTTGACGCTCATGATGCGCTCGGTGGCGACCCGGGCCGTGTAGCGGATGTCGTCGCCGTCGAGGACGGCGAGCGACGCGGAGTCATGGACACGGCGGACCAGCTCCGCCAGGTGCGGTACGGCGATGTCCGGGAGCGTCGTCCGGGAGAGCGGGGGACAGCCGAGGGACAGCACGCGCGGGGTGAGGCGGAAGGCCCGGTCCCGTGAGGTGACGTACCCGAGGTGCTCCAGGGTGATGAGGGCGCGGCGGGCGGTGGCGCGGGCGAGGCCGGTGGCTTCGGCGATCGCGCTGAGGCCGAGTTCCGCCCGGCCCTCGCCGAAGGCGGTGATGACGGTCAGTCCGCGGGCCAGCGACTCCACGAACTCCGCGCCGAGCTCCTGCTTGGACGCGGTGGTCCAGTGCGCGAGTCCGGCGGCGGCGGGCTCCGCGGCGGGCGGGGCCTGCCGCAGCTCCTGTTCCATCGCGGCCACGGTCTCGCGTACCCGGGGAAGTACCGCGCGGCGCAGTGAGTCGGCGCTGTGGCGGCTGGTGTGGCTGACGACGCTCAGCGCGCAGGCCGGCCGTCCCCGCGGGTCGTGCACCGGGACCGCGAAGGCGATCAGCCCGTGCTCGATCAGCTGGTCGTCCAGCGCCCAGCCGTCCTTCGCGGCGCGGGCCGTCCGTTCCTCGAAGGCGGCTCCGGGGCGCCACGCCGCCCGTTCCTCGTCCGACCATGCGGCGGCGAACAAGGGGCCCGGTGCGGTGCGTTCGGCGGGCAGCAGATCGCCGATGCGGAAGGTCAGCGACATGGCGCGACGCCGGGTGGTCTGGTGGATGAAGCGGATGCCGTCGCGGTCGGGGACGGCGAGCGACACCGACTCGTCGAGCTCCTCGGCGAGCCGCTCGGCGAGCGGGCCGAGCGGGCCCGGCAGCCCGACCGCGGCCAGATACGCGTTGCCGAGCTCCATGAGCCGGGGCGCGAGCCCGGCCGCGTGGCCGTCGAGGCGCACGTAACCCATGCGCGCGAGAGTGGCGGCGACCCGGTCGACGGTGGACCGGGCCAGCCCGGTCGTACGGACGAGTTCGCTGAGGCTCATCCGGCCGCCGGCCTCGCTGATCCCGCGCAGCACGGCGATACCGCGCATCAGCGGACCTACGGCCTCTGCGGGGGGCGTGGCTGACATCGGTTCTCCAGGGCGTTGACATGCGTGACGGGTGCACGCACACTCGGGGGCGACTCAATTGTGAACTGTAGTTCATCTGGCGAACAGGGCAGGCGTCGCGGACAGGTCGACACCGCATCCTGGGAGGAGTCGCCCGTGCGGATGTGCGTGCGAAGGCCGCCGCACCCATGAAGGAGCTGACATGACCGACCGTCTGCGCGATGTGTACATCGTGGACGCCGTCCGTACGCCCATCGGCAAGTACGGCGGCGCTCTGTCCGGCGTGCGCCCCGACGATCTCGCCGCGGGCGTGCTCGGTGCCCTCGTCTCCCGTACTCCGGAGCTCGACCCGGCCCGTATCGACGACGTCTTCTTCGGTGACGCCAATGCCGCGGGCGAGGACAACCGGGACGTGGCCCGCATGGCCGTGCTGCTCGCGGGCCTGCCGGTCACCGTCCCCGGCACGACCGTGAACCGGCTCTGCGGCTCCGGGATGGAGGCCGTCATCCAGGCCGCCCGCGCCATCGCCGTCGGCGACGCGTCGATCGCCGTCGCGGGCGGCGTCGAGTCGATGAGCCGCGCGCCCTGGGTGGTGCAGAAGCCGGAGCGCGGCTTCCCCGCTGGTCACCAGCAGATGTACTCGACGACCCTCGGCTGGCGGATGGTCAACCCGCGCATGCCCGACGAATGGACCGTCGGCCTCGGTGAAGGGGCGGAGCTGCTCGCCGAGCGGTACGGCATCGGGCGCGAGGAGCAGGACTCCTTCGCCCTCGCCAGCCACCGGAACGCGGCACGTGCATGGTCCGAAGGGCTGTACGACGGCGAGGTCGTCCCCGTCGACGGCGTGGAGCTCGCGCGCGACGAGTGCATCCGCGACAGCACGTCGCCCGAGGCGCTGGCCAAGCTGAAGCCGGTGTTCCGGACGGACGGCAGCGGGACGGTCACCGCGGGCAACTCCTCCCCGCTCAACGACGGCGCCGCCGCGCTGCTGCTCGTGGACGAGGACGGTCTGCGCGCCACCGGCCGCGAACCCCTCGCCCGCATCGGCGCCTCAGCCGTCACCGGCATCGAGCCGCAGTACTTCGGGGCGGGACCGGTCGAGGCCGTCCGCCGTGCCCTGAAGAAGGCCGGCCGGGAGTTCGGCGATCTGCACACCGTCGAGCTCAACGAAGCCTTCGCCGCCCAGGCGCTGGCCTGTCTGCGCCAGTGGCCGGGGCTCGACCCGGCCGTCGTCAACCCGCGCGGCGGTGCCATCGCCATCGGCCACCCCCTCGGCGCATCCGGCGCCCGGCTCACCGGCGCCGTCGCCCACCAGCTCGCCGCCACGGGCTCCGGCACCGGCCTCGCCACGCTGTGCATCGGCGTGGGGCAGGGCCTGGCACTGGTACTGGAGAGGTGACGCGTCCCGGCGAGGACGAGCACGAGCACCGTGATCCCCACCCAGGAGCGGACGAGGAGCACTGATGCACACCAGCGTCGGCATCATCGGCGGCGGTCCCGCAGGACTGCTGCTGGCACGGTTGCTGCACAGCGCGGGGATCGACAGCGTGGTCCTGGAGCGCCGTGACCGCGCGTACGTCGAGCAGCGGCAGCGCGCCGGCATCCTCGAACAGGCCACCGTGGATGCCCTCCGCGCCGCCGGGGCCGGGGAACGGATGGACCGCGAGGGCATGCCCCACCACGGCATCGAGCTGCGCTTCGGCCGCCGCGCGCACCGCGTCGACTTCCCGTCCCTCACCGGCGGGCGGAGCGTGATGGTGTACGCGCAGACCGAGGTCGTGAAGGACCTGATCACCCTCCAGCTCGCCGCCGGCGGTCCGCTGCTGTTCGGAGCCGAAGTGACCTCCGTCGAGGGCGCCGACACCGAGAGCCCGGTGATCCGTTACGTACACGAAGGCCGCGAACAGACGCTGACCTGCGACTACGTCATCGGCTGCGACGGCTTCCACGGCGTGGCACGGAACGCGATACCCGAGTCCGTGCGGACCGGGTACGAGCGGACGTACCCGTACTCCTGGCTGGGCATTCTCGCCGAAGCGCCGCCCGTCTACGAGGAGTTGATCTACGCCCACTCGGAGCGCGGGTTCGCGCTCGCCAGCATGCGGTCGGCATCGGTGAGCAGGCTCTACCTCCAGGTGCCGAACGGCACCGACCCCGCGGACTGGTCCGACGAGCGGATCTGGGACGAGCTCGACGCCAGGTTCGCGACCGACGCCGACCCGGGGTGGCGGCTGGAGCGCGGTCCGGTCATGTCCAAGGCGGTGCTCCCGATGCGCAGTCACGTCACCGAACCCATGCGCCACGGCCGGGTCTTCCTGGCCGGCGACGCGGCGCACATCGTCCCGCCGACCGGGGCGAAGGGGCTCAATCTGGCCGCCGCCGATGTGATCGTGCTGGCCCGGGCGCTGATCAGCCGGCGGGACAGCGGCTCGACGGAGCTGCTGGACGCGTATTCGGACACCTGCCTGCGCCGTGTGTGGCGTGCGGAGCACTTCTCGTACTTCATGACGACGACGCTGCACGCGGATCCGGCGCAGCCGGCGTTCGAGACGCGCCTGCAGCTGGCGCAGCTGGAGCGGGTGGCGACGTCGCCGCACGCGGCGGCGGAACTGGCGGAGAACTACACGGGGTTGCCGCTCCCGTGCTGACGGGGGCGCTGCCCAGGACCCCCGGTCGTCGACCGCCGGAGGGGCCTGTGGACGTGGCCCCTCCGGCGATCGAGGACTCCGCCCTGGGCCGGGGTCGTGTGTCAGCCCGCCTCTCGCATCGTTCTCGGCGTTCGCCAGGTGAACTTCGATTCACTGGGTGAGAGCGTCCGGCGCCTCGTTACGGCGCCTGCGGCGTGAGGTGCACCGTGAACCAGTCGCGGGCGAGCGCCGACACTTCCTCCAGTGCTCCCGGCTCCTCGAAGAGATGCGTCGCGCCCGGGACGACCGTCAGCTGGTTCTCGCAGCGCAGCGCCGCCTGGGCCTGGCGGTTGAGGTCCAGGACCGTCGTGTCGTTGCCGCCGACGATCAGCAGCGTCGGCGCGCGTACGCCGGGGAGCCGGGGACCGGCCAGATCGGGCCGCCCGCCGCGGGAGACCACGGCGCCTACCTCCTTGCCGGCGGTGGACGCCGCCCACAACGCCGCCGCGGCGCCGGTGGACGCCCCGAAGTAGCCGATCGGAAGGTATGCGCGGGTGCGCAGCCACTGGGTGGCGCCCGCGAGCCTGCGGGCGAGGATCTCGATGTCGAAGACGTTCGCCCGGTCCGCGGCCTCGGCCTCGGTGAGCAGGTCGAAGAGCAGGGTGCCGAGGCCGGCCCGGTTGAGGGCCGATGCGACCGACCGGTTGCGCGGGCTGTGCCGGCTGCTGCCGGAGCCGTGCGCGAACATCACGACCGCTCCGGCCCCGTCCGGCAGGGTGAGTTCCCCGGCGAGCCGGACGCCGCCCGCCTCGACGTCGACGTCCTCGGCCTCCGCACCCCGGGGATCGACGCCCCGGGGATCGACGCCCTGCGGGTCGACTCCCCCGGGATCGCTCTGCGTGGCCTCGGCCGCCTGTGCCAGCAGGGAGACGACCTCCTCGTCGGCGGTCTGCGAGAAGTCCCGGTACCACTCACCGACGGCCGAGAACGCGCGCGGCGTCGACAGGCACACCACCTCGTCGGCCTCGGTGCGCAGCCACCCGACGGCGTCCGGCGGCGCCACCGGCGCGGCCAGCACCACATGGGCCGCTCCCTGCGCCCGTACGACCTCGCAGGCGGCCGCGGCGGTGGCGCCGGTGGCGATCCCGTCGTCCACCACGATCACCGTCCGGCCCTTGATGTCTATCCGTGGCCGGTCGGCCCGGAACCGCTCCGCCTGCCGTACGAGTTCGGCCGCCTCGGCCTGTTCCACCGCCTCGACGTCCTTCGCCGAGACGTGCCCCCGGCGGACGATGTCGTCGCTGATGACCCGCACCCCGCCCTCGCCGATGGCACCGAACCCCAGCTCCCGGTGGTACGGCACCCCCAGCTTCCGCACGACGATCACGTCCAGCGGCGCCCCGAGCACCCGCGCCACCTGGAACGCCACGGGCACCCCGCCCCGCGGCAGCCCGAGCACAACGGGATCAGCCCCCCGCAGATGCCGCAACGCTTCGGCGAGGCGCTGCCCCGCGTCCACGCGATCGGTGAACAGCACAGTGGTTCACCCCCAAGCCAGGAGGGGAGACAGAAACCACGTCCACACCTACTTCGAACCAACCCCATGGCGGGCCGCTCCGCAACTCGGGCCGGAGGGCACGAGTCAGCGCCCCTCCGGCAGGCAGAGCACAGGAATCCGCTGGACGAGGTTGTTGCCGAAGCCGCCGCGGTTCCACGCCTGATCGAGGGGCTGGGTACGCCCGTCGGCATCGGTGGCGCGGACGCTGAGCACATGGCGGCCGGGTGTGGCCGCCCATGCCGTATGCCAGTGACGCCAGGCCCAGGCGTGGCCCTCCGGGGGTGTCAGTGCGGCGTCGTGCCACGTACGGCCGTCGTCGGTACTGACCTCCACCCGTACGACCGGCGCGTGGCCGGACCATGCGCGGCCCTCCAGCCCCATCCGGCCGGGGCGCACCACACGGGCCCGGGACATGAAGTCCGGGAATCCGGGCGGGATCATCAGGGCGCGCGGCGCGACGCGGGTGACCGGTTCGCCGGGGTCGTCGGGGGACTGCTTGTAGCGGTACGCGACCGACTGCTGGAAGCCGGTGAACGGGGTGTCGGTGAGGCTGATGTCCCGCAGCCACTTCACATGCGCCATCCCGTACCAGCCGGGCACCACCAGCCGTACGGGACGGCCGTGCTGCGGCGGCAGCGGACGGCCGTTCATCTCGTACGCGACCAGCACCTCGGGATCGCTGCCGGTGGCCACGGACAGCGGGAGGCTGCGCTGGTAGTCCTGCTCGACCCCGCGCTCGACCCCGTGGTCGGCGCCCGTGAACACCGCCTCGACGGCGTCCGGCTCCACCCCGGCCTCGGCGAGCAGGGTCCGCAGCGGCACCCCGGTCCACTCCGCCGTCCCGACCGCCTCCACCAGCCACGGCTGGCTCACCGGGCGCGGGCTGAGCCGTGCCCGGCCGTTGCCCGCGCACTCCATCGTGACCCGGTGGGTGACGGGCTCGTACGCCCTCAGCGCCGCCACGTCCAGTGTCAGCGGGGTGCGCACCCGGCCCCCTACGGTGAGCCGCCACTCGGCGGCTTCGGCGGCGGGGATGTCGTAATGGACGAGGACGTAGTGCAGCCCGGGCGGAGTCACGTCGTAGCGCAGCGCCTCCAGCGGCAGCCCGTGGTTGCGGGCGGCGAGCGCCAGCTCCTCCGGGCTGATGCCCTCGCCGGGCCCGGCGAGGCGCCCGGGTGTGCTGATTTCGCCGAGGCGGGCGTCGTCCATGCCCTCATGGTGCGCCGTCCGCGCGCGGGACGCGCTTCAGCGGTGCTCGGGGTTCGGGAAGTCGTAGCGGCACCCGGCGTCCCACTCCGAGCGCTGGTTGCCGTGCGCGGGGATGCCACCTGCCTGCTTGAGCATGGCGCCGAGGTGCATCAGGTTCCAGGTCATGAAGGTGGTGTTGCGGTTGGTGAAGTCGTTCTCCGGCCCGCCGGACCCGGGGTCGAGATACGAGGGCCCGGGCCCGGCCTCCCCGATCCAGCCCGCGTCCGCCTGCGGCGGGATCGTGTAGCCGAGGTGCTGGAGGCTGTAGAGGACGTTCATCGCGCAGTGCTTCACGCCGTCCTCGTTGCCCGTGATGAGACACCCGCCGACCCGGCCGTAATACGCGTACTGTCCGCGGTCGTTGAGCAGCGACGAGCACGCGTACAGCCGCTCGATCACCTGCTTGGTCACCGAGCTGTTGTCGCCGAGCCAGATCGGCCCGGCCAGCACCAGGATGTCGGCCGCCATGACCCGCTCGTACAGCGCGGGCCACGCGTCGCTCTCCCATCCGTGCTCGGTCATGTCCGGCCACACGCCGGTCGCGATGTCGTGATCGACGGCTCGTACGAGCTCGGTGGCGACGCCGTTGGCCTCCATCACCGTGCGGCTCTTGTCGATCAGCCCCTGGGTGTTGCTGGCCTCGGGCGAGCGCTTGAGCGTGCAGTTGATGAACATCGCCCGCAGGTCGTCGTAGCGCGGGGTGTCGGGGGAATCGGGGGATACCAACGGAGCCTCCGGGGGACGTGGCCGATCCTCGCGGGGAGAGTAGTGCCGGTGCGACGGCGAGTGTGGGACGACGGCGTCCGCGATCGGGTGATCAGGACGGACCGGTCCTCCCGGCGGTTGGTGACGGTTCGGTTGCATGGCCGGGGGCCGCCGTTCCCCGCGGTTCGATCGCGTCGTTGGCCCGGGCATGGACGACTTCGGCAGCAATGCGATCCCTGTCCCCGACGCCCGGCTGGCCGGCGCGTACTGGCTCGCCCCCCGTGCGCATGACGAAGCCGGCTGTGAGTGGTGTGTGCAACTGCGGGAGGCTGACGCCCGGGCCCGCCGGGCAGCTTGGGAGGCAAAACGTTCCCCTGCGGCCTGGGTCGTGCCCCCGGGGCTGCCGCCTCGCCCCGCAATCCCCGGCCGGGCCCATACGGGCCGTCGGGATTCACTCGCCGGCGGCGCTCAGGTCGGCGCTGACTGAGTTCGCCACGGAGTTACCCCTTGTCACCCCTTGAAGGCCGGCCACTCACGACTCATCGCAAAGGCCGCCCCGGCCGGACTCATGTCCAGGAAGCGCTGGAAAACAATCCGCCGAGGCCGAAGGCGCCCGAGTTGGAGAACTCGAGAGTGTCTTCGTTCCGGCGATGGCGGCCTGAGTAGTCCCTTGAACCTCCTGAGTAGTCCCTTGATCCACTTGAGTAGTCCCTCGAAGCACTTGAGTAGTCCCTCGAAGCAACCTGGTCGGATTTCACAAGGTGACCCTCGGCCGCGAGGACCTGCACACGTTGCAGAACCGTCCTCAGTTCGAGACCGAGTTCGTTCGCGACGACCTGCAGGTCCAGCCCGGAGTGCCAGCTCCACACCAGCACCGAGTCCATCGATGGTGACCAGATGGGACCGGACACCTGAGGCGGCTCGGCCCACATCTGTTCCTCAACGGCGGCAGCAGCAGAATAGGAATTGCTCGCCTGGGACGGCGGTGCTGCGTAGGGAGCTGATGCTGCGGCGGCCGTACTCGTCTCTCCCCGAGGGAAAGACGCATGCGTATCCGAAGACGCCTGACCGGCCTCCCCGCCCATCTCGCAGGCCTGGTCGGACATTCGCGTCAGCAGATTCGCCGCCACATTGCGGGCCCCCTCCCGGCCGACAGTCCTGCGGGCAACTCTGACCTCGCGCTCCTGCAAGCCCATCATGCCGGCGACGGTGCCGTCGTCACCGACGACCACCGCGAATGCGGCAAGCAGCCTCGTACGCTCGGCCTGCGCCTCATCCAGGGCACTCTGCGCCAGCCGCACCCGGTCATCGCCGGCACAGAAGGCTTTTGCCAGAACAGTATTTCTTTCCCACAACTCACGCGGTTCCACACACGCACAAACGCTTCGCCTACCCCCGGGACTCGCGACTGCGCCAGAATTCACACGATGAGCTCCAATAGCTAAAGGTTTTCGCCACCCGGTCGTGGCAACGGGGAGCGGGGCGCCGGCCGGAGCACGATGCATTCGATTGCATGTCCCGATCGTCGTACCAGTCGGCAGGCGTATTTACGATTCGGCAGAACTATTACCGGGACTGTTACCGGGGCCTCGGCACGCGCCCGACGGCATCGGGAGGGGACGGCCGTCCTCTCCCGGTCGATTCCACCCCTGCCTCCGCCCATGAGGGGGATGCCGGCGCGGGATCCCGCTCGAGCCGCAGCATGCGGAGCGTCCTTTGTGTCTCCTCCTCGAATGCTCTGCTGGAGGCGAGCCTGTCCCACTGCAGGTCGCGGGTTCCCGGCAGCATCGCGCCGCGTGCCCGCCACTCGGCCACCAGCTGCCCGTAAAGCGGCGTCTGGGCGAGCTCGCCCTGGCCGTACAGGCTGTCCGGAGTCCGTGTGCCCGGATGCGCACCGGCAGACGCCGCATCGGGCTGCGGGCCGTCGGCCGGTGTCGTGCCGGAGGCCGACGACGCACGGAGGTCGGACGCTTCCAGGGTCGGCCGGCGTTCCCACGCGCGGACTCCGACCTGAGGAACCGGTGTGGGCAGGGGGTTCGGCCCGCCAGGGGGGACCTGCGGTGTGTTGTAAGAATTCATCATTGACGAAACGATTTCCCGCGCCGACGGACACTTAACTGGCGCCGATATCCTCACCGCCGCGTGCAGCGCCGCCGTCCACCGCGACCGCCGGGGCCGCATCTGAGCCGCCGACCACGGTGTGGCAGCGGTGGTGACACCGGGGGAGGAAGGGAGCCTGCCTGGGCTCGGGTGCGTTTCGTGAATGAACGACCGAGGCTCGTCCAGCGAATCTCATCGTAGGGCTCCCTGGCCGGGAATCGGTCAGGAAGAGCGTGATCCACCCTTATGGAGCATCGCGATGAGGTCGACGAGGCCAGCTGATAGGGAAAACGTATCGCATCACGACCAAAATGAATGCTTTCCTCGGTCCTCACCCGTTTGGATCGTACGCGGGTGCAGTTGGCGGTGCTTGTGCGGTAGGTGTAGAGCGCGATTTCGGCAGCGCCGCAACGGCCGCGCCGAAGTGCACCAGCAATCTTGCCGAAGGGGACTCTCGTCCATGGCGGTCAATCCCTGAGGGGGGTTTCAATAACATGAGCCTTGCGGAACCGGTCACGGTGCATTCGGACCCGACTGGCACCGGCCAACGCGCCGCCTCCGGTCGGTGGAACGATCCGCTGGCGATCTCCTATTGCCAGACCGTTGATCGCACGCTCGTCATTGCGCTCCGAGGCGTGATCGACGAAATCAGCGTGTATCCTTTGCGGTTCATGCTCACCGTCGCTGTGAAATCCGGATACTCACGCCTTGTGGTGGACTGCGCGGAAATCACGGATTGCGACAAAGAACTTCTCGAACTTTTTCTTTCCTGGAAGCGCAACGGCAGAAATCTTGTCCTGGTCCACCCTTCGTCGCCCGTACGCAGATTGATTGCGACCGAGATTTCGAGGCGACTTTTCCTGTGCGCAATTTCGGTCAAGCAGGCACTGGACCTGGTGGAGAGGTCAGGGGGGAGTCCGCCAGACCCTCGGATCTGATCTGCACGGCGTCACCGCTGAGGCGCCGGACGCTCCGTGTCGGAATGCGGCAGCTATTGGCGGTCCACCTACAGTGACGCCATGCGAGGAATTCTGTTGGCCGGCGGCACCGGCTCGCGACTCTGGCCGTTGACTCGCTCGGTGTCCAAGCAGCTGCTGCCGGTCTTCGACAAGCCCATGGTCTATTACCCGCTGTCCACCCTGGTGATGGCCGGGGTCCGGGAGATCCTCATCATCACCGCCCCGGAGGACCAGCACCAGTTCCGAAGGCTGCTCGGCGACGGCGATCAGCTGGGCCTGCGGCTGGAGTACGCGACGCAAGAGCGCCCGGAGGGCATCGCCCAGGCCTTCGTACTGGGCGCCGACTTCATCGACGACGAGGCGGTCGCCCTGATCCTGGGCGACAACATCTTCCACGGCAGCGGACTCGGCACACGGCTGACCCAGCACGCCGGCATGAAGGGCGGCAGGGTGTTCGCGTACCCGGTGGCCAACCCCTCGGCGTACGGGGTGGTGGAGTTCGACGAGCTGGGCCAGGCACTGTCCATCGAGGAGAAACCGGCCCGGCCGAAGTCCCGGTACGCCGTGCCGGGCCTGTACTTCTACGACAACCGCGCCGTGGACATCGCGCGCGGCCTACAGCCCAGTGCCCGGGGCGAGTTGGAGATCACCGACCTCAACCGCTGCTATCTGGAGTCCGGTGAGCTGCACGTCATCCGGCTCGACCGGGGCACCGCCTGGCTGGACACCGGGACCTTCGCCTCCATGGTTCAGGCTTCGGAGTTCGTCCGGGTGATCGAGGAGCGCCAGGGCTTCAAGATCGGCTGCATCGAGGAGACGGCCTGGCGGTCCGGCCTGATCGACGACGACCAGCTCCGGGCGCTGGCCCAGCCGCTGCTCAAGAGCGGGTACGGCCAGTACTTGCTGGGACTGCTGGAAGACTCCCGATGCGCCGTCATGCCACAACGGGGAAGCCGAGCGCGTCGGGACGTACTGCTGCGAACAGGACCGGGCGCTCCTGTGTAGCCGCGGACCGCTTGGGGTTACGGACGTGGTGTTCAGCAAATCGAGCGACGTGTGGAAGGAAGCGATCACGTGAAACCACTGGGCATCGAAGGGGCCTGGGTGGACACACCCGAGGTCTTCACGGACAGCAGGGGCCGCTTCCACGAGTGGTTCAAGACCGACCGGTTCCACGCTGTGACCGGCCAGAAGCTCAGTCTCGAGCAGGCCAACTGCTCTCGCTCCGTACGCGGCACTCTCCGTGGAATCCACTGTGCGGCGGTCCCGCCGGGCCAGGCCAAGTACGTCACCTGTGTCAGCGGCGCCGTCCTCGATGTCGTGGTCGACATCCGCGTCGGCTCCCCAACCTTCGGTCAGTGGGAGGCAGTTCAGCTCGACGACGAGGACCACCGGTGCGTCTATCTCTCGGAAGGGCTGGGCCACGCCTTCATGGCGCTGGACGATCACGCCACCGTCGTCTACCTGTGCTCGCAGGGATACGCGCCGCAGCGTGAGTTCGGGATTCACCCGCTCGATCCGGCACTGGCGATCGAGTGGCCCGAGGGCCTCGACCCGCTGCTCTCCGCGAAGGACGCTGCGGCGCCCACGCTCGGGGAAGCCGAACGGCAAGGACTGCTGCCTTCCTTCGAGGACTGCAATGCCTATCGTCGAAGTATGCGAGCCGTCAACTGAAATCCTCCCGCCGGCGGCCCCGCTGAACCGCCGCCCTTGCCGGTCCCGATTTATGCGTCAAGTATTGCGGCGCCGGAATCGACATCTGTCCGCCCCGCAACGGAAATGGGTGGAAGTCGTTGAGGGAGTAATCAACTCTGATTCACGGCCGCTTGGGTGATCTTCGTCCACGACACGAACCAGCTCGTAATCATTCAATCGCCGAGGCTGAAGAATGGTGCTGTCCGTGGCCAAGGGCGACGTGACACGCATGCGAATGCAACGCACTCATAGCGTGTGCATGCTGGCGGTTTGGTCACTCCAAGTTCCGTGAGGAAGGTTCTCCGTGAGCCGTAAAGCGATCCGTAGTTCCCGGGTCAAAACCACAACATTGGTTTCGGCGGGCGCACTTGCTGCCGTACTCAACATTCTCCCCAGCACGGCGGCCATCGCCGACGCGATCCAGAGGTCCGGCACCGAGCACAGCTTCGGGATGCCGGGCCCGAACGGCGCAACGAGTGCCGACCGCGACCGCGACCGCAACCGTGGGCCGCAGGGACCGCGAGGCAGGACAGGCCCGCAGGGTCCGCAGGGTGCGCAGGGCGTGCCGGGTGAGGACGGCGAGGACGGGGAGGACGGCGAGGACGGCGCCCAGGGTCCGCAGGGCACGCAGGGTGTGCCGGGTACGGGTACTCAGGGCCCGCAGGGTTCGCAGGGTTCACAGGGCACGGGTACGCAGGGCCCGCAGGGTTCGCAGGGCTCACAGGGTGAACAGGGTGACCCCGGCGGCCCCCAGGGTCCGCAGGGCGACCCGGGTGCCGATGGCGCTGACGGTGCACAGGGTGCCCCGGGCGCTGACGGTGCTGACGGTGCCCAGGGAGCCCAGGGTGCCGATGGTGCTGACGGTGCGCAGGGTGCCGCGGGCGCTGACGGCGCTGACGGTGCGCAGGGCGTGCCGGGCGCTGACGGTGCTGATGGTGCTGACGGTGCGCAGGGTGCCCCGGGTGCACAGGGTGCCGCGGGCGCTGACGGCGCTGATGGTGCGCAGGGTGCTGCGGGTGCTGACGGCGCTGACGGCGCGCAGGGTGCCCCGGGTGCCCAGGGTGCCGCGGGTGCCGATGGCGCTGACGGTGCGCAGGGTGCCCCGGGTGCCCAGGGTGCCGCGGGCGCTGACGGAGCTGACGGTGCTGACGGTGCGCAGGGCGCCCAGGGTGTCCAGGGTGCGGCGACGCTCGAGACCTACACCGTCACCGGCGCCCAGGGCACCCAGTCGACTGCCCTGTGCGGCATTGGCGACGTCGCCACCGGCGGCGGATACCAAGCCGGCGTCACGGGCGTCACCGTGGACCAGGATGCGCCCATCTTCACGGGTACCGGCCCTGCCACAGGGTGGCAGGTCACGGCAGCCGGGGGTCTCCCGGTCACCGCGTTCGCGCTCTGCCACGACGCGTGACACCTCCCGGGTGGGCTGTGGTGCGGTACGGACCGCCTGCCTCACCCGGGAATGAGTGACGGTGCCCCGAGGCTTCCGCCTCGCGGGCACCGTCCGCATTCCGCCCGCGCCCGCACGGCATGCGCCGGCTCGTCGCCCGCGATCCGGGTTTCGCACAAGAAATCATCCCCGGTTCTGAACGCCGGGCAGCAAAAGCTACGGAGAACCATGCGCATCCTTGTGACCGGCGGCGCCGGCTTCATCGGTTCGGAATACGTCCGCCAGCGCCTGTATTCGGATCCGGCCGCGCGGATCACGGTCCTCGACAAACTCACCTACTCAGGGGTCGAGGCCAATCTGGCGCCGGTGGCGGATCACCCGGGCTACAGCTTCGTCCGGGGTGACATCTGCGACCCGGACGTGGTCGACCAGGTAATGGCGGGCCAGGACGCCGTGGTGCATTTCGCGGCCGAGTCGCACGTGGACCGATCGATCGAGGGGGCCGGTCCTTTCGTCCGCACCAATGTGGTCGGCACCCAGGTGCTGCTGGACGCGGCGCACCGCCACGGCGTCGGCCGCTTCGTCCACGTCTCCACCGACGAGGTGTACGGCTCGATCAGCGAGGGCTCATGGAGCGAGGAGTGGCCGCTGGCGCCGAACTCCCCGTACTCCGCGTCGAAGGGCGGCTCCGACCTCCTGGCGCTCGCCCACCACCGCACCCACGGTCTGGACGTCGTGGTCACCCGGTGCTCCAACAACTACGGGCCGTACCAGTTCCCCGAGAAGGTCATCCCGCTCTTCATCACCAATCTGATCGACGGGGAAACGGTCCCCCTGTACGGAGACGGCCGCAACATCCGCGACTGGCTGCACGTCGCCGACCACTGCCGGGGCATCGAACTGGTCCTGCACGGTGGCAAGGCCGGGGAGATCTACAACATCGGCGGCGGGACCGAGGTGAGCAACCACAAGCTCACCGGACTGCTGCTGGACGCGGTCGGCGCAGGCTGGGACCGGGTCCAGTACGTGGCCGACCGCAAGGGCCACGACCTGCGCTACTCCCTGGACGACAGCAAGATCCGCGAGCACCTCGGCTACGCCCCGCAGGTGGCCTTCACGGAGGGCCTGGCCGCCACGGTCGCCTGGTACTGCGAGAACCGCTCCTGGTGGGAGCCGCTCAAGGCAAGGGCGGAGCTGGGATGACCACGAGCTGGCTGGTGACCGGTGCGGGCGGGCTTCTCGGCCGGGACGTGCTGGCGGAGCTCGCCGCCGACCCCGACGCCGCGGTGACGGGACTGAGCCGTGACGAGCTCGACATCACCGACCAGGCGGCCGCACACGCGGCCGTCGCCGGTCACCACGTGGTCGTCAACTGCGCCGCCTGGACGGACGTCGACGGCGCCGAGCGGGCCGAGGCGGAGGCCACCGCCGTGAACGGCACCGGCGTGCGCCATCTCGCGCGCGCCTGCGCGGGCAGCGGTGCTCTTCTGCTGCACGTCTCCACCGATTACGTGTTCCCGGGCGACGCCCGGCAGCCGTACCTCGAAGACGCGCCGACCGGCCCCGTCAACGCGTACGGGCGGGGCAAGCTGGCCGGTGAGCGGGCAGTGGCCGAACTGCTGCCCCGCACCGGCTACATCGTGCGCACCGCCTGGCTCTACGGCGCGCACGGCCGCAACTTCGTGACCACCATGCTCCAGCTCGCCGCTCAGCGCGAGACCCTGGATGTGGTGGCCGACCAGCACGGCCAGCCGACCTGGTCCCGTGCACTCGCCGGGCAGCTGGCCGCACTCGGCCGTGCCGCACTGGCCGGCCGGGCACCGGCAGGTGTCTACCACGGCACGGCAGCCGGCCACACCACGTGGTACGGCCTGGCCCGGGAGACCTTCCGTCTGAGCGGCCTCGATCCGGAACGGATCCGCCCGGTGGGGGCTGTGGCGTTCCCGCGCCCCGCTCCCCGCCCGTCGTTCGGCGTACTCGCTCACGGCAGCTGGCTGCGTACCGGGCTCACGCCCCTCCCACGGTGGGAGGACCAGCTGACCGCAGCCCTGGTCACGCCCGCCTTCGCCGGACTGGCGGCTGCGGCACGGTCGAGCAGCTGATGTTCCGCCGACCTGCCATCTGAACGCGCGAGGCGCCCGGCGGGAGATGTCATCCCTCCGGGTGCCTCGTCGTGCACGACCTGGACCCGCAACGGGTCCCGTCGTGCACGACCTAGACCCGCAGCGGTCCACCGCAGCGGGCGGCGCCCTCCTTCATCGCGATGAGGTTCGCCACCACGTACGAGATGTTGTTCTTGGAGTGCCAGTCGGTCGGGAAGTAGGTGACCAGCCGTGAATTCTGGAACCGGGCCTCGATCTCGGGCACGAACGCGCGGTACTGGTTGTCGGTGTAGTACCAGAAGGAGTTCTCGTTGTAGAAGGCGACGTGCGTCGGGTCCTGGTACGCGCCGCGGCCGTCGGCGCTGGGGGTCATGGTGAGGAGCATGCCCCCAGGAGCCAGCAGCCGGTACAGCTCGTTGATGAGCGGCACCTTCGCGGGCACGTGCTCGAGGAAGTCCACCGCCCGCATCAGGCCGACGGAGTTGTCGGGCAGGTCCAGTTTCTCGGGCAGTGTCGCGACGATGTCGACGCCCTCTCCCGGATACTGGTCCACGCCCAGATAGCCGGGCGGCTTCCGGTGGGCCGCGCCGAGGTCCAGCGCGAGCAGTCCACGGCGAGCGGTCCAGGCGAGGGCGTTGGCCTCGATGTACTTGTCGTACAGGGCGACCGTCTCACGCTGGATGTGTGCGTTGATCTCCGGATCGCGCTGTGTGTTCGCCTTGTGGATCCGCTGGAGGTACAGGCAGCGGGGGATGTGGTGGAAGTCGCCGGCTTGGAAGAGGCGGCACATCAGGTCCTGGTCGTCCAGGACCGTGCGGGTGGCGTCGTACCCGCCGACCTTCTCGTAGACGTCCTTGCGGAACGCCCGCACGTGGTTGGGCGCGTACCAGATGTAGGAGACGTTGTGCGGCGTCGGAGCCATGGACATGGCCTGCAGCAGCCGGCGGCCGTCGACGGTCACCTCCTCGTACTGCCAGCCGTGCGCCTTGTTGAAGCGGGACTCGTCCCGTCCCCCGTCCTCGGTGATCTGTGCGGTGTTGCTGTATACGAGGACGGCCTCGGGACGGTCGTCGAACGCCTCGGCGAGCTCCGCCAGGCACTCCTTCGCAAGGAGATCGTCGTGGTCGAGTTCCACGAGGATTTCTCCGCGGGCCAGTTCACAGGCTCTGCGTTTGGCCGCCCCGACGCCGTGGATGTCGTCTGCGATCTCCACGCGGACACGCTCGTCGGGCTGCTCCGGCCGCCATCGGGCGCCGTTGTTGAGCAGGACGACCCATTCCCAGTCCGAACAGGTCTGCGCCTGCAGGGTCGTCAGGCACTCATCGAGGAAGCGCGGCCGGTGGCTGGGGGTGAAGACGGAGAACCTCGGTGTCGCATTCGACGTCATCTGGTGGTACCTGCTTGGCTCGGAGTCGGTGAGGGGCTGGCGGAATCCTGGAACGGTTCCGGTACGAGGCGGTGCAGTGAGGGATCGGCCGAAACAGCGCGACGGAATGCATCCTGGGCTTCGTCGTCGCGGCCCTTCTTCGCCAGCACCTGCCCGAGATGCAAATGGGCCGTGGAGGCCTTCGGGTTGACGGCAACAGTCCGCTTCAGAAGCTTGATGGCGTGGTCGGGATCGCTCGACTGGAGCAGCACTGCTTCGTTGTAGAGGGCGGATGTGAACGACGGATCGATCTTCAGCGCGTTTTCATAGGCCGCACGGGCGGCATCCGTCCTGTGCTCCTGCTGCGCGATGACGCCCAGGTTGTACCAGGCGATCTTGTTGTCCGGATCCAGCTCCAGCACCCGCTTGAAGGTGACGGTCGCCCCGGCGGAATCCCGGTACTTCGACTGCAGAATTCCGGCCTGCAGGAGCGTTTGCGCCTCCAGGTCCTTCCGAGGCGCTGACGGGGCCCCGGCTTCCGAGGCCGCGGGCTGGGACAGAGTGGTCCAGACGGCTGCCCCGGAGGCAACCACCGCCGTTGCGGCGAGCCCTGTCCACAATCGCCTACGTTTCACTTGGTCACATCTCACGGGTTGGTAAGGGATGGGCGATCTGGCTGATGTCAGGTGGCTGACACGAGAGATCCGAGGGATATACCGACGGGATCGGAGTCCGAACCACCGGCATTGCCAATCAAGTTATGAGGTGGCCGTCATGACATCGGTGGTCGACAGGGGCTTAGGACGTGCAGACCACCCGAACGTACGCATCGGAGGCGCAGTTCATCCGAAGTGGACGGCGCGAACACTCCGATAAGCGGGATGGTTGCCGCGGTCCTTTGAGGACTGAGTTGCTTCCGCCGCTTGGAACAGGCCCAGTTGGGGCCGCATCCGGTGCTTTCCGTCAGTGCCGGGGCGGATTTCGTGCCCTCTCGAAGCCCCTGTGCCTTATCGCGAGGACGGGCCCGGAGTGATCGAGTGCGCTTGCACAACGCCTGATCATGCGGAGGACGTGTGTTCCTGCCGGGGGTCCGGCCGGGCCTGAGGGCCTGCCCGATCGCGCGGCAGCCGAGCCCGGGCCACACTGTTGTGTGGAGGTCTGTCACATGGCACATGACCAGATCCCGGGTATCGATCCCACCGCGACCCCCAGCGGGGCCGGCTGCGTGGAGTGCCTGGCGGGCGACGGGCCGGGGTGGTGGTTCCACCTGCGGCGCTGCGCCGAGTGCGGGCACATCGGGTGCTGCGACTCCTCGCCCTCGCAGCACGGTACGAAGCATGCGCGCGAAGCGGGACACCCGTTCCTGACCAGCTACGAGCCGGGCGAGGACTGGTTCTGGAACATCGACACCGGGCAGTACTACGAAGGCCCGCAGCTGCCGGGGCCCACCTCGCATCCGGCCTCCCAGCCGACCCCGGGCCCCCGGGACAAGGTCCCCGCGGACTGGCAGGCGCAGCTGCACTGAAGTAGCAGCTGCACTGAAGTATCAGCACCTGCACTGACGCGTCAGACGGGTGGTGGTGGGACCGGCAGGTGCGGGTCCGTGATCCCGCCGGGACAGGCGAGCCCGGCGACGTCCCAGCCTGCGCGCCCGGCTCCGGCCTGGTACGCGCTCTCGTAGAAGGCCAGTACGGCAGCCCGGGGGTCGCTCTCGGCGCGGGCCGCGTCGTACGGCAGCACGGCCAGGTGGCTGCCGCCGCGCTCGGCCCAGCGCGCCGACGCGGGGGTCAGCGGCTCACCGGCCAGACCCGCGGGCTCGGGAGCGGTGTAGGAGTAGAACGCGGGCTCGGCGAAGGTGTCGTCCCCGAACCAGAAACCGAAGCTGATCACCTCCCGGGAGTACGCCTCCCGCGTCACCGGGTCGACCTGCCGGGGCTGGTCGGCGTGACGCCCCGAGAACCGGCTGTGGGCGATGTCGAACGTGTGCCAGAAGTGGTGGACCGGGCTGGCCTTTCCCGAGAAGTGGGTCGCGAATTCCTCCAGTACCGACGCCACCTGGCTCAGGACCTGCCAGTAGCGGTTGGCCTGCACGGGGTCGTAGGTCGCGTGCTCGGTGTCCTCGGAGAACGGGCGGGCGGCGTCGGGCAGGTCGAACGGCCGCGGAACATCGATGTTCACCCGGACGCCCAGCGCGGCCAGCGAGTCCAGGACCGTGTCGTGGAAGGACGCCACGGACCGGCCGAAGAGCGGGAACGAGATCGCCCGGCCGTCGAGCGTCGCGACGATCAGTTGATGGCCGACGAAGTCGAAGTCCATCGTGAAGATCGGATTGCCGTCGATCTGTCCCATGGGGCGGGTGGTGATGCCCCGCCCGGTGAGATGGAACGGGACGTTCCACCAGTGATTGCGCCGGGCACTCGCGGCGAGGCGGATCTTGCCGACGACCTGCGCGAAGCGGTGCAGCGTTTCCTTGGTGTCCCGCCACTCGGCGAGCGGCATCGGCGGGAACAGCTCCATCGCGCGCCCCTTCCTGCCCGGCGCTCCTGCCGGACCGGCCATTCCATGATGACCACGCCGGTCATGTGCGGCACCTCGCCGGACCTGGGACCTCACTTCTCGTCCGCGGCCCTGACCGAGAGGTTGAGCTCGAGATCGCGCAGATCCTTGGTGATCGAGGAGCGGACCTTCCGCGCCATGAGCGGCGCGGCCAGCCGGTAGTAGCCGCCGGTGCCGCCCCGGACGCGGATGCGGGCGAGCGTGCCGTGCACATCCGGGGCGAACGTGTACGTGACGTGCATCGGCATGGGGCCGGCCACGGACACCATGTCCAGCAGCCGCGGCGGATCGTACGCGGCCACGCGGAGCACGTAGTCGATGCGCTTGCCGAGGAAGTACGCGGTACGCGTCACCTCGGCGCCGACTCCGAAACCACCGCCGTCGTCCGCCTCGCGGGTGAGCTCCGCAGTGCGGATGCCCTGGGTCCACTCGTGGTCGTGCCGCCAGTCCATCGCGTAGGCCGCGACGCGGTCGGCGGGGAGCGGGATGAGGCGTTCCGCAGTCTCGTCGATCGTCACTCCTTCAGGATTCCTCCCCGTGGCGCCGGGCGCAGCCCGTGCGGGCGGCACACGGCGCGGGGCCGCACGGCGCATGGCCGCACGGGAATCGACGGGCGGCCGGTGCCGGGTGCCGCATGGAGCGGCCCCCGGCACCGGTGCTCAGGCGCAGGTGAGCCGGGGTGCGGCCCAGTCCGCGTGGTCGTAGTCGATGCCGTCGCCGCCGTCCGTGACGACCAGCTTCAGCTCCAGCCCGCCGACCAGGTCCGCGGCGAGCGGCTTCGCCGCGTCCGCGCCGGTGACGCGGCCGCTGTCGGCGACCAGGGTGCCGTCGCGGTAGATCCGGAAAGCGACGGACCCGTTCGTGCCGCCCGCCTCGTCGTCCACACCCACACTCGTGGTGAGGGCGGAGCACCTGCCGCCGAGGTAGTACGTGATCGTCGACGGGGCGTGCGTGCCGAGGCCTCTGGCGTAGGTGGTGCCGTTGACGGTGAGGGTGCGGCCGTCGCCCGCGGGCCGTTCGCCGTTGCTGCGGTCGCGTTCGACCGGGCCCCAGCCGCCTGCCGCCGAGGCCCACGACAGATCGCTGAGCGCGTGCGTGCCGGCGGCCGGTCCGTTGCCGCAGGCCAGCTTCGCGTCCGCCCAGTCGGCGTGGTCGTAGTCGATGCCGTCGCCGCCGTCCGTGACGACGAGCCTCAGTTGCGTAGCTCCGCTGAGGTCCGCCGTGAGGCGCTTGGGCGGATCGTTCGCTGTGCGTGGTCCGCTGTCGGCGACCAGTGTGCTGTCGCGGTAGACACGGAAGACGGCCGAACCGCCACGCGTCGACTCGTCGTCCAGGCCGACATCGACGGCCAGCGAGCGGCAGGTGCCGCCCAGGTGGTACGTGATCGTCGACGGGGCGTGCGTGCCGAGGCCCTTGGCGTAGGTGGTGCCGCCGATGGTGAGGGTGCGGCCGTCGCCTGCGCCCTGTTCGCCGTTGCTGCGGTCGCGTTCGACCGGGCCCCATGCGTTGACCGCGGAGGTCCACGGCAGATCGCTGAGCTGGTGGAGGCCGCTCGGCGGGGTCACGGGACTGCCCGGCGTCACCCGGTACATCACCGTGCCGTGGGCGGGCACCGAGGCGCTGATCGGGCCCGTCGTGGTGCCGGTCTGCTTGGACCAGAGGTCCTTGAGCGCGTACGAGGACGCGCCGCCCAGACCGATCGCGTCGACCGTGGTCGAGATGGTCCGCGCCGATGCCGTCTCGTTCGTGAGGGTCACCGAACGGCCGCCGTCCGCAAGGGGCTTGGACATGACGACGAGGCCGCCGGAGCTGGAGAGGACCGTGCCCTGCTTGCCCAGGGGGTCCTGGTCGACGGCGATGACGTCGGTGTTCTTGAGGATCGCGAGGGTGGCGGGGGAGGCGTTGCGCAGGTCGCTGCCGATGAGCAGGGGTGCCGCCATCTGCGCCCAGAGGCTGAAGTGGGTGCGGTACTCGGTGTCGGTCATTCCGCCGTTGCCGACTTCCAGCATGTCCGGGTCGTTCCAGGCGCCGGGGCGGGCGTAGGGCGCCAGCGCCTGGTTCCGGTGCGCGATGTTGATCATGCTGGACCAGGAGTCGCTGATGTCCCCTGTGGTGCGCCAGGAGTTGCCGACGTCCTGCGCCCACCTCCAGGGCTCGTTCTCGCCCCACTCGCAGATGCTGAAGAGGATCGGCCGGCCGGTGGCTTTCAGGGCGTTCGCCATCGCCGTGTAGCGCTGCCGCGCATCCACGCCTGCGTTGTTGCAGTTGTCGTACTTCAGGTAGTCCACGCCCCAGGACGCGAACAGATCGGCGTCCTGCTGCTCGTGCCCGAGGCCACCGGGGAAGCCCTGCACGTCACAGGTCTTGGTGCCGGCGCTCGTGTAGATCCCGAACTTGAGCCCCTTGGAGTGGACGTAGTCGGCGACGGCCTTGATTCCGGCCGGGAAGCGCACGGGGTCGGGGACGAGGTTCCCGGACGCGTCGCGGGCCGGCAGCGCCCAGCAGTCGTCGATGTTGACGTAGGTGTACCCGGCGTCCTTGAGGCCCTGGGAGACGAAGGTGTCCGCGATGCCCTTGATCATCGCTTCGTTGAACTCGGCACGGCAGTGCGTGGAGTTCCAGTTGTTGAACCCCATCTGGGGGGTGCGGGCGAGGCCGTTGTCGGCGGCCGCGGCAGGGGGCGCGGCGGCCACCTGCGCGGTGACGGCGGCGGTGGCCGCCAGGGCTCCGCCGCCGATGAGGAGCGCGAGCGTGGTGGCGACGGCGGCGAGGCCCCGTCCTAAGGTGTGTCGTTCGGTAGGCAAGTGCGGCTCCGGAAGGCTTGAATGGAACACAAACGAACGGGGACGAACGAAACTCACCACATCCGATAGTGCCTGCGGCAGGGACACGTCAAGCCTTGTGACGCGAAGTGGTCCACTCTGTCGTCGCTTCGTCGCTTCGTCGCTTCGTCGCTTCGTCGCTTCGCCGCAGCGCGCGCCCAGTTCGATGTCAATCACCGCGGTGTCAAATGCGGTTGACGCAACACCATGCACACGGTTCTCTGTAGCGGTGTCGAATCTTCGCATCGAGCGGATCGAACGGGTGGACGACGATGCCAGGCTTCAGGACTGGCAGTACGTCCACAACCTGATCATCCCCACTCACTTCCTGTCCCTCGATGACGTGCGTGAGCGTTCCCAGCGCAACCAGCTGGACGTCGCGTATCTCGACGACGTGCTCGTGGGCTGCATGACGGTGCGTCCGCCCACCGACGGGACATCGACGGCAACAGTGATCGCCCGGGTGCTCCCTGACCACCGCGGGCAGGGGTTCGGTGGCGAGCTCTATGCGCATGGGCTGACACAGGCGCGAAAGCTCGGCGCCGACGTCATCGAGACGGTGGTCTGGGCATCCAACGTCGACGGGCTCCGGTTCGCGCAAGCGCACGGATTCATCGAGTTCGACAGGTACCTGCTGCCGGGCGACAGCGTGCCCTGGATCGACTTGAGGCTTGCCTGAGCCACTCGGTGGCTGTGCTCAGGCCGGTACGGGGCGGTCCAGGCAAAGCCGCGAGCGCCCGGGAGCCGGGGGAACCGCGCGTGCCTGAGGGCCGGTGAACCGCACGTGCCCGGCGCGTGCCGGGCCGTCCTACAACAGCAGGACGATGGCGGCAGAGACGCCGCCCACGACCAGTGCGAAGGCCGCCGGGCGCCACCCGCCGTCGCGCCAGGGGAAGCGCAGGTCGAGTGAGAGGCGGCCCGGGCCCAGGGCGGCGATGGAGAGTGCGACGGCGGCGAGCGTCATCGGGAACTCGAAGGCGGCGCCGACGGAGAACAGGCCGCTGTCGGAGGCGAGCGCCATGGCGTTGATCATGACGCCGATCACGGCGGCTGCGGCGAGCGGAGTGAGCAGTCCGACGGCCAGGCCCAGCCCGCCGAGGAACTCGGAGGCTCCCGCGAGGCCGGCGAAGACCGTGCCGGGCTCGTAGCCCAGCTCGGCGAACCCCTTCCCGGCAGCGTCCAGGCCCGGCCCTCCGAACCAGCCGAAGAGTTTCTGGGCGCCGTGGCCCGCCATGATCACTCCCACCGTCAGCCGCAGCAGGAGCAGGCCGGCATCGGCGGCGCTCACCTGCCCCGACAGGCGGCCCGCGCCGGGAGTGGTGGCACGGTGAGAACGCTCCGTGGACGGATTCATCGTGGAGTCACCTCCTGCGCCGACGCCGCGGCCGGGCCGCCGGTGCGGGCGGCCCGAGGCGCCGGGGCGGTCAGGTGGAGCACTGGTGGAACAGTTGTTGTCGAGGCTGATGCGCCGCGCCCTCACCGGGCCGCGAAGTGCACGCCATCAACGGACGGTGCACGCCAGCCGTTACCGCCCTCTGCCCGGAGTGGGGAGCGGGCTCAGGGCCGACCCCTCACCATTGATACTGCCCCTCCCCGGCAGGGCACGTCCAGGCAGCACATGCCACCACCGAAGAGGCCGAGTTCATGACGTGCACATGAAGGCACCGCGTGCCGGACGCCGGGCCGTCACCTCCTGCTTCCACGCTCACCGGGTAGTCGTCATGATCCCGACACCGAGGAGTGCATCGTGAGCAGGCCCAGCCCCGCCCGGCCGACCACCGTCGTCCTGGGTACGGTCCTCGCCGCGCTCGCCGCGGCGGTACCCGCCGCGGCCGAATCCGCCGAGGCGCGCACACCTGCCCCCGCTCCACTGCCCGCCGTCACCGCCCGCGCGGAGGCACCCACGCTGTACGACGACGAGGCAGGCGGCAATGCCAACGCCGACGACCCCGCGATCTGGCGCAACGCCGCGGACCCGGGCCGCAGCCTGGTGATCGCGACGGCGAAGGAGGGCGGACTGCGCGTCTACGACCTCGACGCGCGGCAGGTCCAGTCGATCCCGGCGCCTCCCGCAGCCGGGCCGGACGACGCGCCCGGCCGGTTCAACAACGTGGATCTGGTCCAGGGCCTGCGGCTTTCGTCAGGGCGGGCCGACCTCGCCGTGACCACCGACCGTGGCCACGACCGGCTGCGGTTCTACCGCATCGACCGCGGGCGGCCCGGCGGCCCGCTCACCGACATCACCGACCCCGCCGCCCCGCCGGTCTTCTCCACCGGCCAGGACGAGATCAACAAGCAGAAGACGGCCTATGGTCTGGCCACCTGGACCGACCCTGCGAGCGGGCGCTCGTACGCCCTGGTCAGCCGGCGCAACCGCACCGCCGTCGCCCTGCTGGAAATCCGCGCCGGCGCCGACGGCACCGTCACGTACCGCAAGATCCGTACGCTGGACCTGCCGTCCTCGTTCCGGCTGCCGAACGGCACCTCCTGGACGCCGTGCGCCGAGCCCGGCGAGCTGCCCCAGGTCGAGGGCATGGTCGTCGACCCGGCCAACGGCATGCTCTACGCAGGCCAGGAGGACGTCGGTGTGTGGCGTATGCGGGCCGATCTCACCGGCACTCCGAAGCTGGTCGACAAGGTCCGCGAGTACGGCGTCCCGGGTGTGTACGACGAGCAGACCGAGGAATGCGTCGCGGGCGACGACCCGGGCTACGGCGGCTCGCGTCTCGCGGCCGACGTCGAGGGACTGACCCTGCTGACCGAGCCCGACGGCGACGGGTACGTCCTGGCCTCCAGCCAGGGCGACAACACCTTCGCCCTGTACGACCGTGAGCTGGAGGACCGCAACGAGTACGAGGGCGGCTTCCGCGTCACCGCCGCCTCGCCGGCCCTGGACGGCTCCGAGGAGTGCGACGGCGCGGCCGTACTCAACGCGCCCCTCGGCACGAAGTACCCGCGCGGTCTGCTCGTCGTCCAGGACGGCCACGACACCCCGGGCGACGGCGAACGCGAGGCCACCGGTTTCAAGTTCGTGGACCTCGGTGACGTCATGGACCGCATCGACGACTGAGCACTCAACGGGACGAGACCTCTCCCCGTCCCCGTGCGACTCCGCCCGCCCTCCGCGAGGGGAGCCGCGCACGACGGCGACGCCCTGGCAGGTGCTGTACGCAGCGCCTGCCAGGGCACGTCAGTCGCTCCTGAGCCACTGCCTCTTCAGGCGGTCCAGTGTGCCGCTCTCCTGCATCTCCAGCAGCGCCCGGTTGATGGCATCGCGGTGGGGGCTGTCGCGCGGCAGGGCGAACCCGTACCACTGATGGTCGAAGACGGGGCCGACCAGCTCGAAGAGGCCTCCGGACCGGCCCACCTCGTACCTCAGGATCGGGGCGTCGTGCACGACCGCGTCGAAGCGTCCGGCTTCGAGCGCGGCCGTGACGTCGTCGAAGGTTTCGAAGTGGGCCGCCTTGATCCCGCGCCGTGCCAGCCCGTCGGCGGCGGTGCTGTGGGCGACCGTCGCCACCCGCCGCCCCCGCAGATCGTTCACCGACCGGATGCCTTCCTCCATCCGTTCCACCGTAAGGCTGGCCGTGAGCACCGCGGTGAGCTGCGCGACGAAGAGCAGGCTGGCCACCACCGCACAGATGACGCAGAGCCGCCCCCACACGGAGCGGGGGGTGTGCGAGGCGAAGTCGAGGGTGGCCATGTTGGTGAAGATCTCGTGCGTGGAGCGGATGACGCCCGGCAGGTACCCCTTCTCCGGGAGGGTCCCGCGGACGCGCCCGACGACCCACATCACATTCGCGGCGACGAACAGGAGCAGGAGTCCCAGGAACAGCAGGCCGAGCACACTGGAGCGGAAGAAGGCGGTGACGATGTCGTCGAACCCGCCGCTTCGGTTCCGCTTCGGGACCATCACCTGCAGCCCGGCCCAGATGTCCGGGTGCGAGAAATCCAGCGTGTCCTCGCGCGCGCTGGTGGCCGTGATCGCGCTGATGGCAACGTCGGCGGACCCGTTGCGCACGGAGTTCAGCAGGGGCTGAATGCTCTTCACTTCCTTGACGGTGAAGAAATAGCCCGCCTTCCGGGCCACCTCGTTCCACACGTCCACGTCGTACCCGGCCCAGGTGTCCCCCTCCCGGAATGCGAACGGCGGCGCGTCCCTCAGCACCACCCGCAGGTTCGCCGGTGCGGTGTCCGGTCCGGGGGCGGGCGCGGCGTACGCGGGTGCAAGGGCGTACGCGGGTGCAAGGAGGAGGGGCGGCAGCAACACGGCCGCGAGGAGCGCGGCGACGAGGCCGCGGGGACGCGATGACGTGGACACTTCGGGACATTAGTCAGGGCGTCCGCCCGAAGAAGGTGATCGACATTCGGCCCTTCGGCTGATTCTCGGGCCCGTGTCGGGCGGGAGGTATCGGGACACGGTCACGATGTGGTGATTCACGTGACGGCTACCGGTGAGCCGGCGGCGCAGATGCCGCCGGATCTCTCACTGAAGCTGCCGCTCGGGCCGAGCGGCAGCTCCAGCGCCATGCGAGGGTCAGCCGGTCCGTGGGCCCGGGCCGGGTCCGGTGCGCCGCCCGAGGAGTTCGGCCAGCCCGCGCCGCGTAGCCGCGAGGACGACACGGTCCTCCGGGCGCAGGACATAACCGGGGTGGAGGTCCCACAGCAGCCCGGCGCCCGCCCCGTCGCCGTCGACCGGGCGGGCCGCGCCGAGATCCGCCCGGCGACCGGCGGGGTCGGTCGTGTCCAGGGCGATCACCCGCCATGCGCCGGGCCGGAACGCCTCGGCGACGGTACGGCCCTCGAACTGCGGATGCCCCGCGACGTCGAGGGCGGCGAACAGCAGCACCTTGCGCTCGACCGGGATGGCGCCGAGGATCTGACGGCCCATCATCGCCCCGGCGAACGCGGGCGCGGCGAGCGTGGAGACGCTGCGGCTGCGGGTGACCGCGTCGGGGTGGGCGGCCCGCAGGGTGCGGTAGACGGCGGTCGCGAAGTCGTCGTCGTACAGCCGCAGGGCGACCTGCAGATCCGGCTTGACGGTGCGGGCGTACAGCGCCGCTTCCAGGTTCGTGGTGTCGGCACTGGTCAGGGCCAGCAGCGCGTGTGCCCGGTGGATCTTGGCGGCTTCCAGCACGCCCTCCTGGGTGACATCGCCCAGGACCACCGGGACACGGTGCCTGCGCGCGAGCGGAATGCCACGTGCCTCCGGGTCCTCCTCCACGCACACGACCGGGATGTCGAGCTCGCGGAGCCGGGCCAGCACGCGGGTGCCGACCTTGCCGAGGCCGAGCAGCACGACATGGCCGGACAGGCCGCGCGGCGGGCGGCGCAGCGCCCCTGCCGTGCGGAACGCGCCGAGGGCCTCCAGCGAGGCGGCCACGAGGAACGGCAGCAGCGCGAGGCCCACCAGTCCGGAGAGGAGCTGGTGCACCTGGCGGGCGGTGGGCTCGCCCACGGCAGGGTCGCCGATCCCGAACAGATCGAGGAGCGTGACGTAGACGGCGTGCAGCGGATGGTCGCCGGTGGTGAGCCAGGAGGTGACGGCCAGCGCGACCACGGCCGCGGCGACACCGGCGAGTGCCCAGCGCAGCCGCCGCGAGAAGATCTCCCCGAGCGGGGCGCCGCGACCGGCCAGACGGCGGGGCGGCACCTGGGGTCCGGCGTACGAGACGGTTTCCAGGACCATGGCCACCCGGCCGGGCGAGGCGGCGACCGTGGTGTCGTCGGGCAGCAGCAGGGGTCCTAGCGGGACGTTGCCGCTGTCCGGACTTCCCGTGGCTGCAAGGCCGTTGGCATTGGGCGACAACAGGGCGAGCGTGAACGGGCCGGGGCCCGGGGCCTCGCCGGACCCGGACGGTGTGCGCTCCGCGGCGCGCAGCAGCAGCCCGCCGGCCTGGACGACCTTGCTCGTACCGGCCACCGCGGTGGCCGCCAGCGCGGGCGCCGCCGTGTCCGCGTCGGACAGCACGGTGGTGGAGCCGTCCAGCCCGGCGCGGTCGAGACCGGGCATCGCGACCACCGCGGCCTGGTCGAGCAGCTCCTCCAGGCGCTGGCCCAGCTTGCGGTTGTAGAGCCGGATCACCAGCCGCAGTTGAGGGTTGAGCCGGCGGGCGGCCAGGGCGGCCCTGATGTTCGTCTCGTCGTCGTCGTACACGAGGGCGAGCGCCGCGGCCCGCTCCGCGCCTGCCTGCCGCAGCGCCTCCTCCGTCGGCTCGGCGGCCTCCATCTCCTGGACCGGGAGCAGGAATTCGCCGCTGGAGCCGACGTCGTCAGCGCCGCCCGGCCGGTTCATCGCGGCGGACACCCGCCCGAAGAGCGCCGAGGCGCGCATACGGCTCGACGCCGAGGCCGGCTGCCGGCTCGCGGAGGCGCGGGAGGGCGGGACGAGGAGCGTCACCCGCTCTCCGTAGACGTCGTGCAGTTCGGCGGCGAGGCGGGTGGCCAGCGCGTCGTCGCCGCAGACGATCATCTGCCCGGCGGGTACGGCGTGTTGGACCTGCTGAGGAAGTTGTGAGGACACAGCCCCAAGACTCTCCTGCCGGGGGGCCGGGGGCGTAGCTCCCGAGACGATTTGCCGGGCACGAACACGTACTTCACGGTCGCGCGAGCCGCCGAGCCGCCGAGCCGCCGAGCCCCCGAGCCGCCGAGCCCCCGAGCCGCCGAGCCCCCGGGCCGTCGGGCCGTCGTGTTGCCGAGCGACTGTGCCGCCGAGCCGCCGAGCCGTCGGGCCGTCGGGCCGTCGCGTGCCCTACTCGCCGATGCGTACCAGCGCGAGTGTGATGTTGTCGGGACCGCCCGCCTCGATGGCGGCCTTCCACAGCTCGTAGGCGGCCCTGCCGTCGTCGTGCACCCGCAGCACGCTGTGGACCACCTCGTCCGGCACCGGATCGGTCAGCCCGTCGGTGCACACCAGGTAGCGATCGCCCGCGGAGAGCTTTGCGGCCGCCACATGGGCCGTGATGGAGGTGTACGCGGGCCCGCCGCCCAGCGTCTGTGTGACGGCCGACGTGGTCCGCCGCCCCGGTGACGGCGGCGGGCTGTCGTCCACGCTCACCTGGCGCAGCCCGTCCGGAGCCGCGTCGTAGACCTTGCTGTCGCCGACGTTGAACGCCAGCAGCGAGTCCGCCAGGACGACGGTCCCCGCGACCGTGGTCCCCATGGTGACCAGCTCCGGATCGCCGTCAGCGGCCGAGTACACCATGTGGTTGCACATGCTCAGAGCGTCGCGCACCGCTTCCTCGTCGTCGAGTGACGGGCCGAGCGAGGCGAGCTGGCGGACGACCAGGGCACTTGCCACCTCACCGGCCGGCTGCCCGCCGAGCCCGTCGGCGACAGCGACGACGAGCGGTGTGCCGAGGGGAAACAGCAGCGTCTGCGGGTTCTCGGTCACGGTGCCGCACAGCGTCCACGGTCCGACGACGAGGCTGTCCTCGTTGTGATCACGAATCAGCCCGACATCGCTCAAGGCAGTCACAGCTATGTACGGCAACGGGTACCGCCTCTCCGCAGCGGACGGAGCTTCCCCCACCACTGTCCCTCACCGCACTCGCCTCCACCATCGCGACGCCACGGGAGCGCCGGGGCGCGAGGTGTGCGGGTGCGGCTGGGGGTGGCTCACCCGCCGGTGGGCCGGGCCCGTACGTGCATCCGCTCGCCCTGTGCGCCGAACAGGCTCAGGAACTCGACCGGCTGTTCCCCGGCGTTGGCGAAGCCGTGGGGGGTGCGCGTGTCGAATTCGGCGGCCTCCCCGGCGGTGAGGACGAGGTCGTGCTCGCCCAGGGCCAGCCGCAGCCGGCCGGACAGGACGTAGAGCCACTCGTAGCCCTCGTGCGTCTGCTGCTCGGGCCGCGCGCCCGGCGTCTTGGCCACGGGGAGGATCTGCTTGTACGCGTGCAGACCGCCCAGATACCGGGTCAGCGGTACGAAGGTCTGTCCATGCCGGGTGAAGGGGCGGGGGTGGATGCGCGGGTCCCCGGTGGGCGGCGCGCCCACCAGTTCGTCCAGTTGCACACCATGCGCCCTGGCCAGCGGCAGCAACAGCTCCAGCGTCGGTTTGCGCTGTCCGGACTCCAGGCGCGAGAGGGTGCTGAGCGAGATTCCGGTGGTCTCGCTCAGCTGGGCCAGGGTGGCTCCGCGCTCGCGCCGCAGCGCTCGCAGCCGGGGGCCCACGCCGGTCAGCACGCTGGGAATGTCCGGGCCCGGAGCGTCGGCCTCGGGGATGCGCGGAGCGTCCCGCTCAGGAGTGCCCTGGGTGTTCATGCCTGGAGTGTCGTCGGCTGCCATCCCACCATTTGCCAGTGCGGCAAGAAAGTTTGTCAAGCCGTTGCGGCCGGCACCGGCGAGCCTCACCGCCCTCGCCCGCACGAGCCGCCTCAGTCGGCCGTCAGAAATAACTCCATGCGGGCTTACCTGGGCAAACGCTTAAGATCGGCGGAAAGACCGGCCGATCGGGAGGGAACGCGAGCAGTGCTGGTGACGGGGAGGGGCATCGTGGCGGCAGTCGCGGGGGCGGCGCTCACGATGGTTCTGGTGGGGTGCGACGGAGGCGGCGGTTCCGGCCGCGGCGGCGCGAGCCAGGGCGAGAACGAGGCGGGGACCGAGCGGACCGACGCCCACGCGGTGTTGATGGCCGCGGCCAGGAAGACCGGGGCGCAGGCCTCGTACAAGACCGTCCAGACGGGGGCGTGCCGCTCGGACAGGTCCGAGATGCTCTTCCAGCGGAAGCCCGCCGCCACGGCCATCAAGTCATGGGGAGCGAAGACCGAAGCCACCCCGAGCGGCTTCAACCACATGATCTCCATGGGCGACATGATCTATGTGAAGTTTGCAGGATCTTCGCACGGCACCGGCCGGTAGTCGCCTTGTCTGCGGAATGCGCCATGCGCCATGCGCGCATCGCCGGGTGCCATGCGCGCATCGCCGGATGCCACCACGCGGATCATCCAGCGACACGAACGGGGCGGCGTACTCCGACGGGGTGTCGGTGTACGCCGCCCTCGGGTGGGACGGGTTGCGGGAGGTGGCCCGCGTTGTCATGGCTGTTACTTCGGGTCGTGATTGAACTTCGAGGTCGACCAGCGGTAGCCGAGCACCGCGAGGCCCAGGCACCAGGCGACGGCGAGCCATCCGTTGTTGCCGATCCCGGTGCCGAGCAGCAGGCCGCGCAGGGTCTCGATGGCGGGCGTGAACGGCTGGTATTCGGCGATCGGCTGGAACCAGCCCGGCATCGCGTCGATGGGGACGAAAGCGCTGGAGATGAGCGGGAGGAAGATCAGGGGCAGTGCGTTGTTGCTGGCGGCCTCGGCGTTCGGGCTGACCAGGCCCATGCCCACCGCGATCCAGGTGAGCGCCAGGGCGAACAGCGTGAGCAGTCCGAATGCGGCGAGCCACTCCAGGACGGTGGCGTCCGTGGACCGGAAGCCGATGGCCACGGCGACGGCGCCGACGAGGACCACGCTGGCGATGGACTGCAGCACGCTGCCGACGACGTGCCCGGTGAGCACGGAGCCGCGGTGGATGGCCATCGTGCGGAAGCGGGCGATGATGCCCTCGGTCATGTCGTTGGAGACGGAGACCGCCGTGCCGATCGTGGTGCTGCCGATGGTCATCAACAGCAGGCCCGGCACGAGGTAGGCGATGTATGCGGAGCGGTCCGCGCCCCCGCCGCCGATGCCCGCGCTCATGGTCTCGCCGAAGATGTAGACGAAGAGCAGCAACAGCATGATCGGGGTGAGCAGCAGGTTCAGGGTGAGGGACGGGTAGCGCCGGGCGTGCAGGAGGTTGCGGCGCAGCATCGTGGAGGAGTCGCGTACGGCGAGGGAGATCCGGGTCGGGCGGGCGGGAGCCAGGGGGGAGCTCATCGGGCAGTCTCCTTGGGCTGGTTGGGGACGCCGGCGCCGCCGGTCAGGGCGAAGAAGACGTCGTCGAGGTCGGGGGTGTGCACGGTCAGCTCGTCGGCCTCGATGCCGGCCGAGTCCAGCCAGTCGAGGACGGAGCGCAGCTCGCGCTGGCTGCCGTCGCTCGGGATCTGCAGCGCCAGTGCCTCGTCGTCCCGGGAGGCCTCGCGCAAGGCGGAGGCGGCGCTCTGGTACCCCGCCGGGTCGGAGAAACGGAGCCGGACGTGTCCGCCGGGGACGATCCGCTTCAGCTCCTCGGCGGTGCCCTGGGCGGCGATCTTGCCGTCGTTGAGCACGGCGATGCGTTCGGCGAGCTCGTCGGCCTCCTCCAGGTACTGGGTGGTGAGGAAGACGGTGACGCCGTCGGAGACGAGCTCTCGGATGATCTGCCACATGTTGTGCCGGGAGCGCGGGTCGAGGCCGGTGGTGGGCTCGTCGAGGAAGATGATCCGTGGGCTGCCGACCAGCGTCATGGCGATGTCGAGGCGGCGCTTCATGCCGCCGGAGTAGGTGGAGGCAGGCTTCCTCGAGGCCTCGGTGAGGTCGAAGCGCTCCAGCAGCTCGGCGGCGACCTGCCGTCCTTCGCGCTTGGAGAGGTGGTGCAGGTCCGCCATGAGGAGCATGTTCTCCTCGCCGGTGATCAGGCCGTCGACGGCGGAGAACTGCCCGGTGACGCCGATCGCGGCGCGCACGGCCTGCGGGTCGGTGGCCAGGTCGTGGCCGCCGACGTGCAGATCCCCGGCGTCGGCGGTGATGAGGGTGGAGAGGATCTTGACGGCGGTGGTCTTGCCGGCGCCGTTCGGGCCGAGCAGGGAGAAGATCGTTCCTTCCGGGACGGCCAGGTCGACGCCGTCCAGAACGGTCTTGTCGCCGTAGGACTTGCGCAGCCCGTTCGCCGCGATGGCCAAGTCGGTCATGAGGGGTGCTCCTTCTACGGGGCTGCGGGCGTTTACAGGCTGCGGGCGGTGATGTCGCCGTGGGCGGTGGTCGCGCGGATGTTCAGGCCGGCGGCGGCGCCTTCGGTGTTCTTCAGCGCGTTGTGAATCCGGCCGTAGCCGGTGCCGGCGTCCAGGGAGGCGGAGACTCCGGCCGCGGCGCCGACCGACACGTCGCCCATCTGGGTGGTCAGCACGAGCGTGCCGGAGGTGGCCTCGGCGATCTGGATGTCGCCCTGTTGGGTGCTGATCTCAGCAGGGCCGGTCAGGCGGCCGACCGTGACGTCACCGGAGTAGGCGGTGAGGCGGACGCTCGCGGCCTCGTCGATCTTGACCGCGCCGTACGTCTCGGCGGCGACGTCGCCGAGGCGTCCGACGGCCCGGAGTTCGGCGCAGGCCGCCTTCCCCTCGATGCGGGAACCGGCGGGCAGCTTGACGGTCACCTCGACGGACCCGGAGGGGCCGAGGTACTGGTTCCTCGCCGCCGGTGCATCGATCCGCAGGACGCCGTCGTCGTAGGCGACCGTGGTCTGCTCCGCCACCTTCACATCGCGGCCCTTGGCGGCGTTGGCGGGCCGGACCTCCACCGTGGTCTCAGCGCGGTCGGCGGCGATGAACTGGATGCGTCCCGCGGGGATGTCCAGGACGGCGGAGATCGCGGCGGGGGTGTCGAACTTCTGCATCATGCTTCTCCTTCTCCTGCAGCGTGCGCTCTTGCGGCCCGCTGCTTTCCGATGATGGAAAAGCTACGTTGCGTTCAGGGATCGAGCAACAAGGTCGTTGCGCAGGATTGCCATCCTTGCAGGTGGAGGTGGAGAAATCGTTGCAACGGTGCTGATTCTAATGCAACAAGCCTTACCCCTGTTCGTTGCAATGGATTGAGGGTGAACGCTATACTGGAGACGCCACGGACCACGAAGGAGGCCGCGATGCCGGGAGGCAGACTCACCCAGCAGGAACGCCAGCAGATCGCGCTGGGACTGGCCGACGGCCTCGCGTACGCGGAGATCGCCCGACGCCTCGGCCGCCCGACCTCGACGATCACGCGCGAGGTCATGCGCAACGGCGGCCCCATCGGCTACCGCGCCGACGTCGCCCACCGCGCAACCGAACACCGCGCCCACCGGCGCAGGCAGGCCGCACCCCGGGGCGGGCCGGTGGCGCCCCCGCAGGCCCACGGACGCGACGCCGAGGCGGTGCGCGAGTACGAGGAGACGCTCACCACCGTCTTCATGCAATCGGGCATGCCCAAGATGACGTCCCGGGTGCTGGTCTGCCTCACCCTCTCCGACAACGGCAGCCTCACCGCGTCCGAACTCGTCCAGCGCCTCCAGGTCAGCCCGGCGTCCATCTCCAAATCGATCGCGTTCCTCGAGAGCCAGGGCCTCGTCCGCCGGGAACGCGACGAACGCCGCCGCGAGCGCTACGTCGTCGACGACGACGTCTGGTACCAATCGATGATGGCCAGCGCCCGCGCCATCGCCCAGATCGTCGAGATCGCACGGCAGGGCGTCGGCATCCTCGGCTCCGACACCCCGGCCGCCGCCCGCCTGGAGAACATCGCCCGCTTCCTCGACTTCGTCTACGAGAGCACCGCCCGCGCCGCGGAGCAAGCCCGCGACATCCTCTACACGAAAGCCGAGACGACTTCGGGCGGCACTGCCGAGCCGAGTTCAGAGCGCGGATAGACGGCCGTCTTGAGGGTCACGGATGGTGTCACGTTCCCCTGATCGACCCGGTCTTTACCGCGTCCACAAACGTCGACCAACAGGAGTGGGGAAACAGAACCGCGATGCCGCCGGGGACCTTGCTGTCCCGGACGGGTACGACGCCGGGGAGGTTGTCAGACACTTCCACGCAGGCGCCGCCATCGCCGTTGCTGTACGACGATTTACGCCACGCAGCGGTAGTCAGATCAGGTGCGGCAGTCATTGGCTCGCGTAGTCCTTCGCCACCGATTCGATCAGGTTGAGGGATGTTTCCGGCGGCAATGAAGCAGCCCTGGTCAGATCGTAGGCCCTGGCGTACTGAGCAACTAGGGCTGGATCTTCGATCAGTTGCCCGGTGAAGGCGCTCTCGGTGTAGACGACCTGCGGAGCGTCGTCGAAGGTCATACTGATGGTTGTGCCATTCAGGAAGGCGGCGGCTCCGGCCTCAAAGGGAAGGAGCTGCACCAACAGGCGCCGGTTCGTCCGAATCGCCGCAGCGAGGCTTGCGAGCTGCTCCGCCATGACTGCGCAATCGCCAACCTTTACCCGAAGCGCGGACTCGTGCAGGACGACCCACACCAGTGGTGCCATCCGGCCGTCGAGAATGGCCTGCCGTTCCAGGCGTGCCCTGACGAACCCTTCCACCACGTCCTGTGGTTCGAACCGCTGGGCCGCGCTGACCAGGGCCCGCGCATACGCCTCCGTCTGCAACAACCCCGGCACCAGCATCGGCGCGTACTCGCCGATCGTCCGCGCCTGCTGCTCCAGCTCCGCCGCGTCCGCGAAGTACTCCGCGTGCCTGGACTTGCGCGCAAGGTGGCACAGGCGTTGGAAGTGCTCTCCGGAGTCGAAGATCTCGTCCAGTAGCCGGGACACCTCTGGCTGAGGCAGGCGTTTCGCCGACTCGAACTGGCCGATGTACGTACCCGAGCAGAAGACTCGCTCGCCGAGCTGTTCCTGCGAGTAGCCGGCCCCCTCGCGTTCGCGGCGCAGCTCGGAGCCATAGAAGGTCCTCGGCGAGGCGTATGGGTCGAGCTGGTTCTGGGCGGGCATCGGTTACGTCCCCCTCGAAGTGTCCGCGGAGCTTCTGCGTAGCGCGCGTACACCGCAAGGTCCACATGCGAACAATCGCCCGCAGCACGGTAGTTGGCGCACAGCTTCTCCTGTTGAACGTAGCGTCAGGAGGTCATGCTGTGAGCGAGAGCGGAATCAACCACACTTGTGGGTGGCTTGCAGGGCACGTTCCTGGAGGGCTCAACCGCCTTCACGCGGCGTCCCCGAGTACCCTTCCGGGCTGCGCGGCGGCGTTCGTGCTCGGCGTCGAGGTTGTTCAGTTCCTCGCGTGCCGCCGTCCGCTCGCTCTAATCGGAGCACGCAGCGGGCGGCTGGTAGAGACCAGATGTTCTCCCCGACGTCGCCAACGCCCTCTGGTAGGGCCTCACGTGCGCCGCGATGCTGAATCGCTGTCGAGTGCGCAGCAGGCGCACATACGGGCCGCCTTCACCGGAGTCGCCGTGGTTTCCTCAGGATTCGCAAGGTTCGCAGGAGTCACAGGGTTCGCAAGGTTCGCAGGGGTCAGAGGGGTCACAAGGTTCGCAGGGTCGATCAGACGTCCTCGATTCATCAGACCTGTGCTTGTCGCGACGGTGTCCTCGGCCCTGGTGCTGGGCGCCGTCGGGCCCGCCGCCGAAGCCGCACCGCCGCCGCCCGAGCCCGTCGCGCGGTCCGCGGCCGAGATGCTGCGGGCGGTTTCGCCGCCCGCAGCGAGTGGCCCGGACGGCGACGGACCCGGCGCCGGCTTCGACACCCTCTCCATCGCGGACGGCGACGGGCTCGAGACGGCCCGGACCGGCCGCCCCATCGCCCCCGGCGTCGAGTTGACCTCGTACGACCGGCTGGAGTCCGACAAGTGGCTGCGCGTCGACTCGCTCTCCGTCGATCTCACCGCCGGCACCAAGGTCGACTACCTCTACCCCGGCAAGGTCGCCGCCAGGAAGACCGTCTCCCAGCTCGCCGCCGAGCACGATCCCGGGCCGGGGCGACGTACCGTGGCCGCGATCAACGGGGACTTCTTCGACATCAACCAGACCGGAGCCCCCAGCGGCGTCGCCATCGACGACGGCCAGGTCGTCAACTCACCCGCCAGTGGCCACAACCGGGCCATCGGCTTCGGTCCGGCCGACGCCGGGCGCATCCTCGAGCTCTACTTCGACGGCACACTCACCCTCCCCGCAGGCGCCCGCCCGCTCGCCTCGCTCAACGCCGCCAACGTCCCGGCGAACGGCGTCGGCGCCTACAACGCCCAGTGGGGCGAGGCGGACCGGGCCCTGACCGTAGACGGGGCGCAGCGCACCGCCGAAGTGGCGGTCGTGGACGGGAAGGTGGCCACCGCGGCAGCCGCACCCGGCAGGGGACCGGTCCCGGCCGGTACGACCGTGCTGGTCGGCCGTGACGCAGGAGCCGACGCGCTCGCCGGGCTGGCCGTCGGCGACCCGGTCGCCATGGAGTACCGCCCGCGCGCGGGCACGGGAGAGGTGCCGCAGACAGCCATCGGCGCCAACGAACTCCTCGTCGTCGACGGCAAGCCGGTCAACCACGACGGCGGCGGCAACAACACCGCGGCCCCGCGCACCGCCGTCGGCTTCTCGCAGGACGGCAGCAAGATGCACATTCTCAGCGTGGACGGCCGCCAGGCGGACAGCGGTGGCACCACGCTCACCGAACTCGCCCTGATGATGGAGCGCGCCGGCGCGTACAACGCCATCAACCTCGACGGCGGCGGCTCCTCGACGCTCGTCGCCCGCGAACCGGGCAGCGACACGACACAGGTGGAGAACAGCCCGTCCGACGGCACCGAGCGGACCGTCCCCAACGGCCTCGCCCTCACCGCCCCCGACGGCAGCGGAAAGCTCAGGGGCTACTGGGTCGAGACGGCCATGGACCCCGGCTCCGCGCCCACCGCCGACCCGGTGCGGGGCGGCCACCCCGAGCGCGTCTTCCCGGGACTCACCCGCCGCCTCACCGCGGCCGGGTACGACGAGACGTACGGCCCGGCGGCGGGGGCGCCGCGCTGGTACGCGGAGAATCCCCTGGTCGGGCGCATAGGCCCCGACGGTGTGTTCACCGCCAGGCACAGCGGCGGCACCAAGGTGACCGCGCGGCGCGGAAGTGCCCGCGGCAGCGTCCGGTTGACCGTCCTCGACGACCTGGACCGGATCCGGTCCTCGGCCCGGCGGGTCGGTCTCGCCGACGCGCAGGCGTCAGGGCGCTTCGGCATCGTCGGACTCGACGCACACGGCACCAGCGCGCCGATCGAGCCGTCCGACGTGACGCTCGACTACGACCACGCCCTCTTCGACATCACGCCGAACGCCGAGGGCGGCTTCACCGTCAAGGCACGTACCGCGCAGGCCGCGGCCGGTCAGGTCAAGGTGACCGTGGCGGGCAGGAGCACGGTGCTCGCCGTCACCGTCGGTCTGGCCGAGCAGCAGGTGGCGTCCTTCGACGACGCCGGCCGCTGGACGTTCAGCGCCGCCCGCGCCTCCGGTTCGGTCGCGCCGACGGCCGACGGGCACACCGGAACCGGCCTGGAGATCAGCTATGACTTCACCCAGTCCACCGCCACCCGCGCCGCGTACGCCAACCCGCCGGGCCAGCTGATACCCGTCGACGGCCAGCCGCAGTCGTTCGGGATGTGGATCAAAGGCGACGGCAAGGGCGCCTGGCCGACCCTGCACCTGAAGGACTCGGCGGGGTCCGACCAGCTGCTGCGCGGGCCTTACGTGACCTGGACCGGCTGGAAGTACGTCGAATTCGCCGTCCCCGCCGGGGTCTCGTACCCGCTGACCGGCTACCGCTTCTACATCGCCGAGACCGGCGCGACCCGCTCGTACACCGGGAAGATCGTCATCGACGACCTCACGGCGAAGGTCCCGCCGGCCGTCGGGCTGCCGGACGAGCCGGTCCACCGGGACCCGCTCGTCGACCCGGCCGCCCGGGTCGAGGGCCGGGACTGGCAGTTCGCGGTGATGTCGGACGCGCAGTTCGTGGCCCGCAGCCCCGGCAGCCCGATCGTCGCCCAGGCCCGGCGCACCCTCCGCGAGATCAAGGCCGCCGAGCCGGACTTCCTGGTCATCAACGGCGACCTGGTCGACGAGGGCTCGCCCGAGGACCTCGCCTTCGCCCGCACCGTCCTGGAGGAGGAGCTGGGCGACGACCTGCCCTGGTACTACGTACCGGGCAACCACGAGGTCATGGGCGGAAAGATCGACAACTTCGTGGCCGAATTCGGGCCCGCGCAGCGGACGTTCGACCACGAGGGCACCCGCTTCATCACGCTCGACACCTCCAGCCTCGGGCTGCGGGGCGGCGGCTTCGCGCAGATCAAGGAGCTGCGCCGGCAACTGGACCGGGCCGCCGCCGACCCGAGGATCGGGTCGGTGATGGTCATCCAGCACGTACCGCCGCGCGACCCCACGCCGCAGAAGGGCAGCCAGCTCGGCGACCGCAAGGAGGCGGCGATGCTGGAGGGCTGGCTCGCCGGCTTCCGCCGTACGACGGGGAAGGGCGCGGGATTCATCGGCAGCCACGTCGGCACGTTCCACGCCGAGCACGTGGACGGCGTCCCATACCTGATCAACGGCAATTCGGGGAAGAACCCGTCCACTCCGGCGGGCCAGGGCGGCTTCACCGGATGGTCACTGGTCGGCGTCGACCAGGTGTCCGAGGCCCAGCAGGCCGCCGCGCGACGGCAGCCGTGGAACGGCGGCCCCGACTGGGTGTCCGTCCAGACCAGGGCGCACGTCGACGGCCTGATGCTCACCGCCCCGGAGACGCTGCCCGCCGGGAAGGACGCCGACGTCGAGGGGACGGTGATCCAGGGCGGGGGCGCCGGTGCGCGTGCGGTGCCGGTCGGCTTCCCGATGAGCGCCGACTGGAGCGGCTCGCCGAACGTGTACGTCGGCGACCCGGACCGGGCCAGGCCATGGCACGTCGCGGTGTACGACCCGGCGACGGGGCGGCTCACCGGGCTCCGGTCCGGTACGGGCACGCTCGCGGTGACCGTCAACGGGGCGACGGCCGCGGCCCGCATCACCGTGGCCGCCCGTCAGGGCCACGGCCAGGTGGCCCCGGCGGCGTAACTGCGCCCGCAGCCGGGTGGCCCAGGCGGCCGTAGCCGCCCCCGCCAAGCGCCGGCGCACGAGAGGCCGGACAATCCGGCCTCCGAGAGGTCCGGACAACAGAGACAAAGGCCCGGGTCCATGACCTGGGCCTTTGTCGTGGGCAGTCGATCGTTAATTGCGAGCACTGTCATCTGTCAAGTCCCGAAAAGAAGCGGCATGACGCGATCCGGGGTCCGGGACTTACTGGAGACGTGAGTCCACTCAGAGCACGTGGACCCACCACAACATCGGTATCAGCCCTGGCAGTGCGATTTCCGGGACATGTGCCCCGCTGCCGAACCCTTGCCGAACGGCTCGTGAAATGACGGGGGCCGTCCGGCCTCTTCGTCATTTCTCGCGAGAGGAGAATGCCATGATTCACGCTTCCCGGACGTGGAGTCCCCTTATTGATACGAGTCCCCTCATTGATACGAGACCCGTAATGGAGATGAGGAGGGCGAATGAGAACGAACGCTGCTCTCCCCATGCCCTGGATGTGGGGAGGGCGTCATGAGTTCCATACCTCCTCCGTCCGAGCGCCCCGAGGGCCCTCCGTCCGGTCCGCTGTCCGGGCGGCCATCAGGTGAGCAGGTTTCGGCGACGCCGACGCCACCACCAGGTGCTCCGCCACCAACAGGCCCTCCGTCCGGTCCTCCGTCCGGTCCGCCGGGAGGGATCGGCGGACCGGGTGGGCCGGGTGGGCCGGGCCGGCGTCGTGGAGGGCCGTCGCCCTGGTGGCGTACGCGCAGCACGGTGGCGACTGCCGGTACTGCGGCGTTCGTGGCGATGGCGTTGATCCTCGGCACCACCCTCATGGGCGGGAGCAGCAGCGCCGGAGAGATCCTCCTTGAGACCGCCTCGGCGCCCGGCACCGATCCGTTCACCCCGTCGACGGCCAAGGACACCAAGAGTCCAGATCCCCCGTACACAAGCCCTAGTGCGTCGCCGGCCTCTGCTACGCCGACGTCCGACGCGAACGGTACGGGCCTTCTCCAGGTCAACGGTTCGCACCCGGGGCTGTACGGAGGCACACAGAACGTCGCGACCTGCGACGTCGAGAAGCAGATCGCCTTCCTCACGCAGAACAAGGACAAGGGGAGGGCCTTCGCCGGCGCCCTGGGTATCCGGCAAGCCGACATTCCCTCCTACCTGCGGTCGCTGACGCCCGCTCGGCTGGGCTGGGACACCCGGGTCACCAACCACGGGTACAAGAACGACGCGGCCACCAGCTTTCAGTCGATTCTGCAGGCCGGCACGGCCGTCCTGGTCAACGATCGCGGCGTACCGCGCGTGCGCTGCGCCTGCGGCAACCCCCTGACCCCGCCCGTCCCTGTCCAGGGCCAGCAGAAGTACACGGGCCAGCAGTGGTCGTCGTTCCAGCCTTCCACCCTCGTCGCGGTCGAACCCGCCGACCAGCCGATGAAGACCGTCAGGATGTTCGACGAGGACAGCAAGGCGTGGTTCGAGCGTCCGAGCGGAGACGTGCAGGGCAGGAACGACCAGCCGGTCCCTGCCCCGAAGGGGCAAGACCCCGGACCGTCGGTCCCCACCCTGCCCACGCCCGTCCCCGACCAAGACGAGGAGCCGCCGGACAAGGACGAGGAGGTGAAGCCGCCGGAGAAGGATGAGGAGGTGAAGCCCCGGGACAAGGACGAGGAGGTGAAGCCGCCGGAGAAGGACGAGGAGGTGAAGCCGCCGGAGAAGGACGAGGAGGTGAAGCCCCGGGACAAGGACGAGGAGGTGAAGCCCCCGGACAAGGACGAGGAGGTGAAGCCCCCGGACAAGGACGAGGAGGTGAAGCCCCCGGACAAAGACCATGAGGTGAAGCCCCCGGACAAGGACCATGAGCAGGGCGAGGACAAGCAGTCGGATGAGTCGGAGTCCCCTGCTGCGCCGGAGCCCCCGGTCGAGCCGGCGCCCCCGGCCCCGGAGCCCCCGCCGGCCCCGGAGCCTCCTGTCGAGCCGGATCCGCCGGCCCCGGAGCCTCCTGTTGAGCCGGAACCTCCAGTTGAGCCGGCGCCCCCGGTCGAGCCGGATCCGCCGGCCCCGGAGCCTCCTGTTGAGCCGGAGCCTCCTGTCGAGCCGGCGCCCCCGGTCGAGCCGGATCCGCCGGCCCCGGAGCCCCCGGTTGAGCCGGAACCCCCGGCCGAGCCGGAAGCCCCCGTCGATCCGGGGTACCCGGAACAGCCGCAGGACTACGGCACTGACGCCGTCTCGCTCCTGATCTGATCCGGCCACAGCGCCTCGGCCTTCCACATCGGTGGAGGGCCGAGGCGCTGCCCGCGCGCCCAAGAAACACCCCGGGCGCCCCTGACCTGGGGTGATCTCGAGATACAGAGATCAAGAACCATGTCAAGTCACGCTTTTTCGGGAGTTAACCGAAGGGTCTTCGTCGCCTTCACTCGAAGTGCGGGCCGGTATTCACGGCCACCTCGGAGACTGGAGAACGACCATGACCACTCAAGCGCCGGACCCTCACCACGGAAGCGAGCCTCCCGTGCGCCCCGCCCGTACCGCGTCCGTCCTGCGCCGGACGGCCAAGCTCGGGCGGGCACTGCGTCAGGCCCTGACCGGGACGGCCGCGCTGATCGGACGTGTCGCCGACTTCCTGGCTCCGGGAGTGGGCCGCCGGCGTTGGGGTCCCGCGTGGCCCGCCGCGCTGGTCGGTCTGGTCGCCAGTGCGGGACTGCTGAGCGTGCTGTTCATGCACACACCGTCGCTCGTCTACCAGGGCGTCGCGAAGATCATCGACACCTCCCCACCGGCGGGGCTGCGTCCCTTCTACACCCAGAAGATCAACTGGCACTCCTGCGGTACCGGTGTCCAGTGCGGTCAGCTGGAGGTGCCCCTGGACTACGCCGACCCGGGTGGACCCACGATCGAGCTGGCCCTTGCCCGCAGGCAGGCGACCGATCCGGGCGAGCGGCTCGGCTCTCTGGTGTACAACCCGGGCGGCCCGGGCGGATCCGGTATCGACATCGTGCAGTCTGATCCGGACATGTTCTCCACCGCACAGCTGCGCTCCCAGTACGACTTCGTCAGTTTCGACCCGCGCGGTGTCGGGCAGAGCGCGCCGATACGCTGCGCACCCATGCCGTCGGCCGACCCCGTTACGGTCGACGCCACACCGGACAACCCGGCCGAGGTCACCAAGTACGTCGATGCCAACAAGGAGTTCGCCGCCTCCTGCGAGGCCAACTCCGGGGCGCGGCTGGCCCATGTCTCCACCGAGGAGAGCGCTCGGGACATGGATGTGCTCCGCGCCGCTCTCGGGGACGAAAAGCTGCACTACATGGGCGTGTCCTACGGCACCTACCTGGGCACCCTCTACGCCGAGCTGTTCCCCGACCAGGTCGGCCGGCTGGTTCTCGACGCGGCCGTCGACCCGCGGGTCGACGCGCTGGACGCGACGCGCGAGCAGGCCGCCGGATTCGAGCTGGCCCTGGACGCTTTCCTGTCCGACTGTGCCACCAGGGCGGACTGCCCGCTGGGCACCGACCTGCCCGGGGCCCGGCAGCGTCTGGACGAGCTGCTGACGAGCCTGGATCGCAAGCCGCTGCCGGCGGCCGAGGCGGGCACCCTCGATAAGGACACCGCCCTTTCGGCCATCCTGGGGGCGCTTTACTCCAAGGACGCCTGGCCCCAGCTGCGGGCGGCCCTGGAGAAGGCGCTGGCCGGCGACGGGGCGGACCTGGGGCTGATGGCTCTCTCCGGCGCCGGCATCGGCCAGGAGGCGTTCGCGGCGATCGACTGCCTGGACCATCCCCCGGCCGTGACCTCGGCCGAGCAGGTCCAGGCCGAGATTCCCTCCTTCCGGCAGGCGTCCCCCGTGTTCGGGGAGTGGCTCGCCTGGAGCGCGCTGAGCTGCGCGGACTGGCCGGCCAAGCCGGTCGGCACCCCGCACGCGGTCAATGCTCCGGGAACGCCGCCGATCCTGGTGGTGGGCACCACCCGGGACCCGGCCACGCCCTACCCGTGGGCCCAGGGGCTGGCCGAGCAGCTGGACTCCGGGGTGCTGCTGACCCGCGACGGTGACGGCCACAGCGGGTACGTCATGGGCAGTCCGTGCGTCGACGACGCAGTCGACACCTACCTGATCGAGGGCCGAGCTCCGGCGGACGGAACCCGGTGCGCCTGATCTGTTCGATCACGGTGCGCTGACCTGAGGGCAACGACTGAGTGTGCGTGGAACCCGGGGGGGGGGGGGGGGGGGGGGGGGGGGGGGGGGGGGGGGGGGGGGGGGGGGGGGGGGGGGGGGGGGGGGGGTTTCTCTTCGTTTGGGGGGGGGGGTGGGGCGGGGTGTTGATCAGCGTGG
>NZ_JBWKDT010000048.1:0-48578 GCF_056435785.1 Streptomyces sp. NPDC043870 | reverse complement strand
CATCCAACTCCTCAGGTGTCACCCCCGGTCAACGACACAGCCCCCTCAACCGGACACGCCACCGGCGAGTGAACCTGACCAAGCCCTACTAGGACCTGTCGTTCGGATCTTGCCGGGCTCGCGTGGCCTGATCCAAACGACAGGCCCAAGGCCACGTCTTCACAGTCCCGTCTGCCCGGCCCGTTCCGCGCGGACCTGCGTCAGCATCTTCGCGGGAGCCGCAGGGACCGCGGGTCCGAAGTGCGGGAGCGCACACGGCCGTTAGTGTGATGAATGGCGCTCCCATGCGCCCTTGGCCGAAAGTAGCGCCAGCGGTACGTTTTCGGCGTTCAGGCGACAGCGTGCGGAAGCCGGTGAGAATCCGGCACGGTCGCGCCACTGTATGCCGGGGCCATTCCCCTTACGGATAGCGGGCCACCGGTGAGTCAGACCCGGCGTTGTCGCTCATGCTCCATCGAACGGGACGCGTGTTCCCCAAGGAGGTTCGCCGTGGCACAGTCCACTGCTTCCAGCGCTGTTTCCTCACCCACAGTGGCGCCGCCACCACTGAAGGCTGGCCTCCCTGGGTGGCTTTCCGCGGCCTCCTGACGCTGGTTCCGCTCTGCTTTGCCGGCCCGTTCCGGCCCCGGCGGCTGACCGGCGTATCTGGACAGGGCACCCCGCACGGCTGCCCCCAGGGCATGCACGCCCATGCCGTCCCTGATGTGAATCACCATCATTCTTCGGACCGCGGCGATCCGGTGTCCCTCGCTTCACGGAGCAGGGCCGCCCGGGTGAGGTGTGCGCTCGCAGGCGCGCAGCCGGAGTGTGGACCTCAGTTCCCCGATCAGGCGCACAGCCGCTACAGTCTCTCGTCGGCTTCGGTATGCCTTACCTAACTTGGAGGACGTTTCGTGGAGCATCGTCGTGCTCTCGCCCTGGCGGCCGCCATAGTGACCGTCGGCGCCTCAGGAGTGATCGCCGGGGTGACCCTCATGGGCCGGTCCGCACCGGAGGCGGCCGTATCGAACGGGCCCGGCACGGCTTCCGCACCGTCCACGGCGCCGAGCCCGGTGCCGACGGTCGAGGTCACGCGGTACGTGGACGTTCCGGTCGAACGGTCCAAGGGCGAAGCCGCGCCGGTGGAACAGGTCCGGAACGAGGCGCTTGTCGCCGCACGGCCGGCACCCGAGCGGGCGGCGGCAGTGCTGGGGGCCGGGGCTCCCGGGCGGACCGCCCCCGGCTCCGAAGCCGTCGTTCTCCATCCCGTTGCCACGCCCTCTCAGGCCGGTGCGGCGAGCGCGGACGACGACGACACGCCCGGCAGTGGCCTCAAGAAGGACGACGAGCACGACAGCGGCTCCCGCGGTTCCCACGGCGGCGCGTCCGACGATGACAAGGAAGCGGACGATGACTGAGCGCGGCGGCAGGCTTCGGCACCCGGCCGCGGTATCGCGCATAGCGGTGAGTGGAGGCAGTGTGGCCGTCACCCTGCTCCTGGTGGCCGCGTTCGCCTCCGCCGAGCAGGCGAAGGACGCTGCCCGTCATCAGGAGGAGACTGCTCGGCCCACGGCTCAAGAGCGGACGGCACCCCGGACACAACCCGCCGCGCCGGCACAGCCGGTGCGGGTCGTCACGATCGTGCGGCGCCCTGTGGACGCGTCCGAAGCCGCCGGGAAGCCGTTGATTCCCGCGAGGTGACGCGCGGCCTGTCCGACCGACCGCGCTCACCGTGCTGAGGGCCCGCAGGCACGACCCCTCGTTGCGCAGCGCCGAGGACAGGCACAAGCACTGATCTGCTCGCTCACACACTCAGGGCTGCCGACCTGCTGTCCCGCCACAGCGCGGCGGGCAAGGCGGCCCTTCCGAAAGGTTATGCACGATGGACCCCAAGCTGTGGTGGTACGTCACCCGCGCCGGCGGGCTGACCGCGTGGTGGCTGGTGTCACTGGCCGCGCTGTGGGGCCTGCTGCTGTCCACGCGCATACTGGGCGGGCGACCCGCCCCCGCTTGGCTGCTGGACCTGCACCGACTGCTGGGCGGCCTGTCCGTGTCCTTCACCGCGGTGCACCTCGTGGCACTCGTTCTCGACCCGTTGTTCTCGTTCGGCTGGGCCGAACTGCTGGTCCCCTTCGCCCGCAAGGCCAACCCGACGGCACAGGCCTGCGGCGTGGTCGCGATGTACTTCCTGGCCGCCATCCAGATCACCTCTCTGCTCAAATCCCGCCTGCCCGAGCGGCTGTGGCGCCACGTCCACCGCACCGCTTTCGCGGTTTTCGCGCTGGCCACCCTGCACGCCTTCACCGCGGGCAGCGACGCCGACGGCCCGCTGGTGCGCTACAGCGCCGCGGTGATCGGCGCGGCCTTCGTCTTCCTGGTCGTGTACCGGCTGGCGGCGGGCCGCCGTGTCCATCGCGCCGCAGCCCGTCCCGCAGTCCCGCCGGCAGCCGCGGCCGATCCGGTGAAGCCTCGCGGTTTCCACCGGCTCACCGTCGCCGACGTCCGGCGCGAGACGGCCGAATCCGTCTCCGTGGCCTTCGAGGTTCCCGACGACCTCGCTGCCGCCTTCCATTTCCGGCCCGGCCAGCACCTCACCCTGAAGACCGTGATCAACGGCGCCGAGGTACGCCGCCCGTACTCCATCTGCAACGGCATCACCGACGGAGAACTGCGCGTCGCTGTCAAAGCGCAACCGCGAGGCCGCATGTCCGGCTGGGTCACCAACCGCCTGCGAGCAGGCGACCAGGTGGAAGTCGGCGTCCCGGGCGGACGGTTCGCCATCGACCTCAACCCGCTGCGCGCCCGGCATGTGCTCGGAGTCGCCGCCGGCAGCGGCATCACCCCGGTCCTGTCCATCGTCAAGAGCACCCTGGCCATGGAGCCACGCAGCCGGTGCACCCTCATCTACGGCAACCGGGACGAGGCATCGACGATCTTCCGTGAAGAACTCGCCCGTCTGGAGAAGGAATACGCCGGGCGGCTCCGCGTCCTTCATGTCCTCAGCCGCCCCGCACCCGACGACACCCCGGTCCGCCGAGGCCGCCTCGACGCCTCCGGCTTCCGCGAACTCACCGCAGAGCAGGGCTCCGGACTCGACGATGTCGACGAGGCCTACCTGTGCGGCCCGTCCGGCATGACCGCCGACGTACGCGAAGTCCTCACCGAAGGCGGCCTGGACCCCTCCCGCATCCACTCCGAACGCTTCGCCGCGGCCACCCCACCCTCACCGCGCAGTGCGCACCCCGCCGACACCGCGGACCGGGACCGCGCCGGTGAGCCGGCAGGGCCCTACGACGTCACGGTGATCGACCAGGGCGTCCCCACGACCCTGTCCGTCCCCGGCTCCGAGTCCGTCCTGGACGCAGCTCTGCGTACGGGGCTCGACGTCCCGTACTCCTGCCAGGAGGGGATCTGCGGCACCTGCCGTGCCAAGGTCGTCTGCGGTGACGTCCACCGCGACCCCAGCGACCTCGAACCCTCAGAGGTGGCAGCAGGCTTCGCCCTCGCCTGCCGCACCCGCCCCGCCGGCCCCGGCGTCACCGTGGACTTCGACCAGGGTTGAGCACGGAACGTTGATCACGGAACCGCGCCGGTACGCCGGGGCGGTGTCGAGGGCGAGCGGACCCGGCGGTCAGCCCAGTGCGGCCGGGGATTCGGATTCGGGTACCAGCAGCCGAGGTGCGCCGGACCCGTCAGCCAGCACGGACCAGACATCGGGGTCGCCGCTGCTGTCCCGCACCGTGTAGGCGAGCGTGGCGTTGTCGAGCCAGGCTGCCTGGTCGTCGATGCTGCGGGTCTCGGCCAAGGGCGTCACCCGCATGGAGGCCCGTTCGAGCACGGACAGTCGCCAGCCGCGGGTGGGATCGGCGCCGATGGCCTCCTTGAACGCGATTCGGGTGCCGTCGGGTGACAGCGACGGGCACTCCACGTTCTCCTTGAGCGTGCGGACGGTTCTGGCCGCGAAGTCGCCCTCGACCAGGTAGCGGCGGCCGGCCGTGGACATGGTCGCGTAGAACCGGTTGTCGTCGGCGGCGAAGGTGACGCCCCAGAAGTTGAGGTCGGCGGCCTGGTAGGGCCGGCCCTCTCTGGTCACCACGAAGTTCTCCAGTGTGCTGACGAGCACGCCGGTACGGGTGTCGAGGATGCCGGCACGGGTGGAGAAGCCGCCGCTGTTGTAGGAGTCGCCCCCGACGAAGGTCGTCCATGCCACCATGCGGCCACTGGCCGACACCCGGGCCCGGTTGGGCAGACCGGGGAGCGGGAATGCGCGCTTCTCACGGAGTTCCTCGTCGAGGACGACGAGGCGGTAGGACCACGGGGAGTCAGGACGGACACAGACGCCGGTGCCTGCCGCGGCATAGACGCGGACGCACTCCAGCGGGCCGACCGTCCTCGGGCCGCTCGGGTCGTCCCGGGAGACACTGACGAGACGGCGGTCGCTGACCACCAGCAGACGCCGGCCGGGAGCCAGCGTCGCGCGGTCCGCGGTGGTGGTGCTCCGATCGGCGCCGGCGTCGGCACCGGCCATGGTCGTCCGGTCGGCGGCCAGCCGGATGTAGCCGATGGCAACGGCGGCGAGCACCACGGCGGTGGCGATGAGGACGATGATCCGGGTCCGCTGGGTCAGGGCGCTCAACTGGATTCCTCCTGGATGACGGCTCCGGGTCGGCGAGCGAGCAGGACGGCGGTAGCGATGATCGCCACGACGACGCCCGCGGCTGCCACCCTGCTGGCGGTCCCGGGGCCCCATGCCTGCCAGGCCATCCCAAACAGGACCGAGGAGACGAGGTAGGCCAGTGCCTGGCCGGTCTGGACGATGGCGATGCCGGTGGTGCGCAGCCGTTCGGGCAGCAGCGGGCCTGCCAGCGCCATGAGTACGCCGTCGGTGGCCGCGTAGAAGATGCCGTAGAGGCCGAGCGTCAGGACGATCAGCGGCCACCCGCCGAGTGGACCGAACAGCAACAGGTAGACGGCAATCAGCGCGGTGTAGCCGCCCAGCATGACGGGCAGCCTGCCGACCCGGTCGGCGAGGGCCCCGAGGGGGGCGGCGAGGAGCAGATAGCCGAGGTTGGTGCCGACCGCGAGAAGCGGGAACCAGCCTGCGCTCAGCTCTTCGCGTCGCTGCAGGAGCAGGTAGACGAAGCCGTCGCCGACGGTGGCAAGACCGAGCAGACAAGCGGCGAGTACGAGGCGGCGGACCGGCGCAGCCCGCAGCATCGACACGGCGCCGCGCGGTGAGACGGTCCCGGCCTCGGGCTGCGGGTCGCGCCGGTCGCGTACGAACAGCACGAGCAGCACGACGCCGAGGACGGCAACGCAGAAGCTGGTGACGAAGACCGCGTCGAAGGACTGGCCCGCGGCGGCGAGGACCGCCAGTGCCACCAGCGGGCCGAGGAAGGCGCCGAAGCTGTCCATCGCACGGTGTATGCCGAAGGCCCGGCCGAGGGCTTCCGGTGGTGTCGACAGCGTGATCAGCGCGTCCCGGGGCGCCGTGCGCAGCCCTTTTCCGGTCCGGTCGACAGCGATCACCAACCCGACGGCGGCGACCGACCGGCCCGCCGCGAGCAAGCCCAGCTTGGCCACGGCCGAGAGCGCGTAGCCGACGCCCGCCACCGCCTTGCGGCTGCGCACCCGGTCGGCGACGTACCCGCCGACGATCCGCAGCAGCGCCGTGGCGCCGGTGTAGACCCCGTCGATCACTCCGTAGGCCGCCGGGCTCAGCTGCAGGCCGAGCACCAGGTAGAGGGGAAGGACCGCGGTGACCATCTCCGCGGAGATGTCGGTGACCAGGCTTACGGAGCCGAGAGCGAAGACGTTGGCGCTGATCGCGGGCAGTCGGCGCGTGCCGGGCTCGCCTGCGTTGCCGGCCGCCCTGGACCAGCCGATTGTCGACAGATACACGCGATTGCGCACCTCCTGCGGCTTGAGTGGGACGAGCGGGTGGGGGACCGCCTCCGCGACGACGGACGCCCACGGAGCCTTCGCGTTCAGCGGCACTCCATGGCGATGACGACGGCCCATCGTCCGGTGCCGGCGGCGCGTGAACCACGCACGGCAGTCGGCGGGCAGACATGCAGTCGATGAACAGCCGGTGGCCTGCTTACGGGTCGTCAGAACACGTGAGCGGGTGGGAAAAGACCTCACGCACAGCACGCCCGGTGTTCATGCAATCGCGGTGGTGATGGCTCCGCAGGGTCCCTAGGTTCCCTCATTGCCCTCCACAGCCCTCACCTCAGAAGGGAACATCTGATGGGCATCCGCTTCCAGAGAGCCGGGATGGCGGGAGGAGCAGTCGCTCTGACGACCGCCGCCGTCGCAGCTCTGCTCACGACCGCCGACACGGCCGTCGCGGCCACGAACACCTTCACCCCGGTCGCCGACACCTACGTACAGAGCACCACTCCGTCCACCAACTACGGCACCTCGACGCAGTTCGTGGTCGACAACTCGCCCGTGCGCCAGTCGTTGCTGAAGTTCACCGTCAGCGGACTGACCGAGCCGGTGACCAGCGCCAAGCTGCGGATCCGCACGATCAGCGGCAACAACGGCAGCAGCACCGGCGGCACGTTCAAGGCGATGAGCAACACCACGTGGTCGGAGACCGGCACGACCTGGAACAACAAGCCCGCCATCGACGGCGCCACCCTGGGCAGCCTCGGTTCGGTCGCCAAGGACACCTGGTACGAGATCGACGTGACCTCGCTGGTCACCGGCAACGGCACCTTCAGCGTCGGCGCGACCTCCACCAACAGCGACGGCGCCTACTACGACTCGCGGGAGAGCGGCGCCGACGCCCCGCAGCTGGTGGTCACCACCGGCACCGGTCCCTCGCCGACCCCGACCCCCACCACCCCGCCGCCCTCGGGTGACCCCGTGCTCGTCGGCGCCGGTGACATCTCCAACTCCGGCTCGGGCGACACCGCGACCGCCAACCTGCTCGACGGCATCCCCGGCACGGTGTTCACCGCCGGCGACAACGTCTACCCGGACGGCACGGCTTCGCAGTTCACCACCTACTACGAGCCGACCTGGGGAAGGCACAAGGCCCGCACCCGCCCCTCGCCGGGCAATCACGACTACCACACGTCGGGAGCCACGGGGTACTACAACTACTTCGGCGCCAACGCCGGCCCGTCCGGGCGGGGGTACTACTCCTACGACCTGGGCAACTGGCACGTGGTCTCGCTGAACTCCGAGGTGAGCATGTCCGTCGGATCGGCGCAGGAGCAGTGGCTGCGCTCCGACCTGGCCGCCAGTACCAAGCAGTGCACCATCGCCTACTGGCACAAGCCGCGGTTCACCTCGGGCGCCAACCATGCCCCGGACACCTCGACCGGGCCCCTCGTCCAGGCGCTGTACGACTACAACGCCGAGGTGATCGCCACGGGCCACAACCACCAGTACGAGCGGTTCGCTCCCATGAACCCGAGCGGTCAGCTCGACAACACCCGCGGCATCCGGCACTTCGTCGCCGGCATGGGCGGTGCCAGCCACTACAGCTTCGGCACCATCCAGCCCAACAGCCAAGCCCGCAACAGTGACACCTATGGCGTGCTCAAGTTCACCCTCCACGCCAACAGCTACGACTGGCAGTTCGTGCCCGAGGCCGGCAAGACCTACAGCGACAGCGGCACCACCAACTGCCACTGAGTGATCGCCTCTCGCACCCGGCAGGGGCTGTCCGCGGCGAAGCCCCGGACAGCCCCGTCGACTTCGGTGCTGCCGATCGCCTGCGGCTTCGCCGTCCCCGAGTGGCCCGGAACACGCCTGCGTACGGCTGAGGACCAGCTCGAGGACCGGCTTGAGGACCAGCTCACACCGCGGTGCTCAAAGCCAGCCAGGATGCGACGGCTTCGGCGATGGGCTGGCCGGTCTCCAGTTGGACGAAGCCGAACTGCCCGCCCTGATTGCACTCCAGGAACCACCAGGTGCCGTCACCGTCCTCGGCGAAGTCGAAGGCGCCGTAGGCGAGCTGGGCGAGGGACATGTAGGCGCGCACGGCCTCCGCGATACGGGTGGGTACCTCGGCCGGGACCCAGGCGCCGCCGTCGTCGGTGAAACGCCAGTCCACCTGGCCGGGGCCGGACGCCCTCCGCGCGGCGAACAGCTCGTCCCCCACACAGGTCAGCCGGATGTCCGCGCGCTTGGGCACGCGCTGCTGCAGGAGCGTGGGGCCGGCGGTCACTCCGGCGAAGTCGGCGTCCGGCTCTACGGGGGTGGTGGGTAGTGCCAGCGGCGGGTCGCTGGGATGCGCTCCCGAAACCGGCTTCACGACGAGGTCCGGGTACCGGGCGGCGAACTCGCGTGCAGCCTGCGGAAAGCTGGTGATCAGCGTGGGGGGTACCGCGAAGCCGCTGCGGTGGGCGACGCGAAGCTGCCATGGTTTCCAGCGGGCTTGCGTCGCGGCGACCGGGTGGTTCATCCAGCGCACGCCCGTGCAGTTCAGCGTTCCGTACAGGGCCTGCTCGGCCTCGGCCGTGAGCCATGCGGACTGATGGGCGGCGCGCGCCGCGGGACGGCCGGGCCGGCGTACCCATATCGAGCGCAGTCCGCTCATCCCCACCGCACGACCCCCGGCCGACAGGTGTCCGTCGAAGTCGCCCCGCACGTACTCGGCGGACAGGGCAGCCTCGCCCGGGAGGTCGGCGGGGTCCAGGCGTACGACCGGGACGCCCGTATCGTCCAGGACGGACACCACCATGTCCGCGGTCACGTCCTCGGCGCAGGTCAGTACGAGCACGGTCATGGAGCCGTCAGTCGTCGAAGTGCGTCTGGGAACCGGCGGTGGACGTGGTGGTGCCACACGCCAGCAGCAGTTCGCGGTCGCTGATGGCCGTGCGCCCGTCGGGCAGGACGTTCAATTGACGCGTGGGGTCGTAGGCGTAAGGGATCACGACGGGCGGGGCCGAGGCTGGGCGGGCGTAGTTCAACGCGAACGGTTTCATCACATCTCCTCTTGCGTGCCGGACGGGCGGCAGGCTCTGCCTGCTCGTCGGGCAGGGGTGCTGAATGGCTTGTGGCATGCGGTCATGCGGCGACCCGGTCGGGAGACGGAGGTCGGATCATCGACAGCAGGACGCCGTCGGTGGCCGCGCGCCGCGGGCTCGCCGAGTGGGCAGCGAGTACGTTCTCGCCGAGCACGACGCCGGGGGAGGTACTGCCGGCCACCGGCTGCCGCACTCGTACGGATGACTGGAGTTCTCGACTGAGGTCGCACCGCACCGACCCTGCGGCGGACCGTCGACCAGGGTGACGTGTCAGGTCTTCACGCCGTGGTCCCGCAGCCGGTCCAGCGGGTCGCCGGCGGACCGTGTTCCGGGGTGACGCGCACCTCGAAGTGCAAGCCGGCGGTCAGTGTGCCGCCGTCGCAGGAATCGCCGTCACCGGCCAGAGCGTCGGCGGTGGCGGCAGCGCGAGGTCGACCCGACGGCGGAGGCGCGGCTGACGTGCTGCCGCGTGGTGGTCCGGGGGCATGGGGCGCGGTCTCGTCCGACTGCAGATATCACGGTGGCTCCGTACTCCGAACGCCTACGAGGTGAGCTGTCGGGTTCGGGCTGGAGAGTCGCCCGGCCGTGATTCTCACGGCTTCACCCCAAGCCGCCCGGGTACGCGTTGTCCCGTACGGCGCAAGTGGGTCCCCCGCTCCTGCCGGCGGTGTGGTGATGTGCTGCCGCGCGCCGGGGGCAGGATTCGGCGGTCCGGCCACGCGGTGTTCGACTTCTCCGAACGCCGAGCACGTTAGAGGGACCTTGCGTTCGAGCACAAGGCCTCCACAAGCGGGCACGCGTCAACTTGCTTTTCCCACAAAAGAGTTCGTGGTAGGTAGACCCGGTACCCCCGGTAAAGGGGGATGCGTGCACCCGTTTGCGTGCCGGCAATCCAGGCTGCTATGACGGTCCCCGGGCAGGCACGCACGGCCGCATGGCTGCGACCGCGCCCGCCTGCCCGGGGTGGTACCACCCCGACGCACGCATCGCTCACCCGACGGACTCGACCGCCATGATCACCCTCACCCCGGCATCCGAGGTCAGCCCGCCTTCCCTGGCAGGGGGACCGGTCTGGTGAAACGATGTCCGTAGACAGCAGCCGCCGGTGCGGCGCGTCTTCGTGCCCGCCCGGCCAGGAGCAGGGAGGCGCGAGCGATGCAGGGCGACCCCGAGGTCCTGGAGTTCCTCAACGAGCAGCTGACCGCCGAGCTGACCGCGATCAATCAGTACTTCCTGCACGCCAAGATGCAGGAGAACTTCGGCTGGACCAGGCTTGCCGCCCACACCCGGCGGGAGTCGTTCGAAGAGATGAACCACGCGGAGGTCCTGACCGACCGGATCCTCGTGCTGGACGGCCTGCCGAACTACCAGCGACTTTTCCATGTCCGGGTGGGCCAGACGGTCACGGAGATGTTCCAGGCGGACCGCGAGGTCGAGGTCGAGGCGATCGACCGGCTGAGGCGCGGCATCGATGTCATGCGGGCCAAGGGCGACATAACCTCGGCGAACCTCTTCGAGTCGATTCTTGCCGACGAGGAACACCACATCGACTACCTCGACACCCACCTCGAGCTGATCGAGAAGCTCGGTGAAGCGCTCTATCTGGCCCAGCTGATCGAGCAGCCGGAGGGCTGAGCCCCCGGGGTTCACACTCCGGCGACGGTGACCACGGCGTCGGTCGCGAAGCCCAGCAGCAGGCCCAGCAGAATCATCCAGGCGGTCAGCTCCTTCATGGCAGCTCGGCGAACGACGGCCAGCAGCTCGATGATCACGTAGAGGATGGACCCGGCGGCCAGGCCCATGAAGGCGACGCTGAGGGTTTCGTTGACCACCTGCTGGCCGACCAGGGTGCCCACGAAGGTGGGACCGCCGCCGATCAGGCCGAGCAGCGCGAGGGTCCCCCAAGAGGGCCGCTCACCCTCGGCGGCCAGCGGGGCGACGATTCCGAAGCCTTCGGTCGCATTGTGCAGGCCGAAACCGATGACCAGCAGGACTGCCAGCGAGATCTCGCCTGTCGCTGCGGAGTTGCCGATGGCCAGGCCTTCCGCGAAATTGTGCAGGCCGATACCGATGGCGATCATGAAGGCGAGGCCGGCGGCCCGCGAGTGGGCCTTGGCCGCCAGTTCGGTCGTGGCTGCCGCTCCAGGCCCGTCGAACGAAGCCGTGGCGGATGCCTGGCGCCGGGAAATCCACAGGTCGTAGTACACGAGGCCGCACAGGCCGACCGCGAGGCCGGCGATGAGCACCGAGCCGCCTATGGCCGCCGCCCCCCAGTGCCGATCACTCAGTGCGGCGTCGGTCGGCTCCCATGCCTCACTGAGGACGTCCCAGAACAGGAACAGCAGGATGCCGATGGCGACGGCGTTGAGGGCGGCGCTCAGGCGCGGGACGGGCCTGCGCAGGCGGCCGACGGGCAGGCCGAGGTAGATGGTGAACCCGGCAATGGCTCCGAGCAGAGCAATCTGCGATTCAGACATGACGATCCAGGTGGAGCTGCACAGGGACTGATCCCAACGCGAGATAGGTAAGCCTTACCTAATTAGCATTACCCTGTCCGGAGCCCGCCGCATCTCGACCTGTGGGCGGACACCCGCCTTTGACAGCCGGCAGCTGGGTGCGGCGCGAGCCGGGTCGGCGCCAGGACCGCCTTGGCCCGCGTCCCCCGTCGGCGGGCCGGGGCTCTTCTTCCGGCTCAGAAATTGTCGGCTTCGTCGCGACGGACGGGCCGCCCTTCCCCGTAGAACAGGTGGAGTCACCCCCGGGCTCCAAGCGGCCCCGGCCGGCGTCCCCCCGTCGCAGGCCGGGGCCCCTTCATTCCCTCACCGGCCACACGCAGCACCCTGCGGCCACCGGGGCGGCGCACTCTTGAGGCTGCACACTCGTCCGCTCGTGGTGGCGACCGTTGGGCTCCGGGCGTTCAGCCGCGGCATCCGTCCGGTCAGTCCGTTCCGGCGATCACCACATTGGCCAGAGGCTCGCCTGCCGCGTACCGCGCCAGCTGGGCACGGACGAATGCCACGGCGCGGGGTCGGAAGGCTGAGGTGGTTGCGGCCGTGTGCGGGGTGATCAGTGTGTTCGGAGCAGTCCAGAGCGGGTGCCCCGGCGGGAGCGGCTCCGGGTCGGTGACGTCGAGGGCCGCTCTCAGCCGCCCTGTCCGCAGCTCGTCGAGCAGTGCGGCGGTGTCCACCACCGGGCCCCGGGCGACGTTCACCAGCAGAGCGCCGTCCTTCATACGGGCGAGGAAGTCCGTGTCGACCAGCCCACGGGTGGCGTCGGTGAGGGGCACGGTCAGCACCACCACGTCGGCGTCGGGCAGCAGGGACGGCAGATCCGTCAACGCGTGCACCTGCCCGTGCGGCGTGTCCCGCGCCGTGCGCGCCATCCGCAGCACGCGGCACTCGAACGGCGTCATCCGGGCCTCGACGGCGCTGCCGATGGCCCCGTAGCCGAGCAGCAGGACCGTCCGGTCGGCCAGCGCGGTCTGGAAACCCTCGGACCACTGCTGCGCGTCCTGTGCTCGGACGAGGTCGGGAATGTCGCGGAGTGCGGCGAGGACCAGCGCGACCGCGTGCTCGGCCGTGCTCGCGTCGTGCACCCCTTTGGCGTTGCAGAGCATGACCCCGGCGGGCAGATGCGGGAGCAGATCGTCCACGCCGGCGCTGAGGGACTGCACTACGCGCAGGTTCGGCAGCCCCGGCAGCAGGGGCAGCGCCGCTGCGGTGAAGGTGTAGGGGATGACGAAGAACTCGACGGCTTCCAGCCCGCGGCCGGTGGGGCCCAGGCCGGTACCGTCCCAGACGACCGCGTCCCATCCCCCGGGAAGCCCCCCGATCTCGGACGGCGCGAAGGGCAGCAGGACCCGTGCCCCGGCAGAGGCGTCGACAGAGTTCATAGGGCGGGCTCCTGGCCTGCCGGCCGGTCGACCATGTCGCGGAAGCTGCTCGGGGCCTGGCCGCCGGCTCGCGCCTCCGGCGCCTTTGCCCAAATAGCAGGCGATAGCGGACGCTATTCAGTGTCCCACTGCCCTCGTAGGGAGGCCCGTTGGCCAGCACCGCAGACGATGCCCGAGTGGTGATCGTGATGGGCGTGTCGTCGTCCGGCAAGTCCACCGTCGGAGCACGGCTCGCGGAACGCCTCGGCATGCCGTTCCTGGAAGGCGATGATCTCCATCCGGCCTCGAACCGGGCCAAAATGGCGTCTGGACACCCCCTCGACGACGCCGATCGCCGGCCCTGGTTGGCGGCCCTCACGGAATGGATCCGAACGGCCTCGGCCGGTCGCCGGGGCGGCGTCGTGACGTGTTCGGCCCTGAGGCGCACGTACCGGGATCAGTTCCGCCGCACGGGGGCCGACGTGTGGTTTCTCCACCTCGCCCTGAACCGTGAGGTGGCAGCGGACCGGATCGCCCGCCGTAAGGGGCATTTCATGCCCCCGAAGCTGCTCGACTCCCAGTTCGACACTCTGGAACCACTGGAGGCCGACGAACCCGGCGTGACCTTGGACGCATCCGGCAGCACAGCGGAGGTCGTGGAGGCGGCACTGCGCGCGTTCGCCCGGCCGAACGCCTGACGGCGGCATGCAGATCGGCGGCCAGGACCTGGACAGGACCTGGAGCTGTTTCGGCCAGAAACCCGCGCAGAGACCGGCGATGGGCCAGGGCTCGCCCTACACGTAGGGCACCGGCATGGCGTTGACAGCTGACCGCGTTGCCCGAGGGGTACTCCGCGCAGGCCTGGAGGTGAAATGGACGGCATGGCCGTGGCAACGGCCTGGCTGCCCGTGCGTCACTCCCGGGTCGCACACCAGCCGGGCTCGAGGCGGTCGAGGAGAGAGCGGAAAGCCGCTCCGGCTCGGTCCCAGTCGTCATCAGCCAGCGGCGCGAAGAGGAGGCCGAAGACGGCATCCACGAGAAGGGCGGCCTCGTTCCGCGCCCGTGTCTCGGACATACCCAGGCCGGCGAACAGGTCGGCGGTCAGGTCCGTCCACTCGGCGATCAGTTCACGCATCAGCGGCCCGTACCGCTCCGGGTGAAGCAGGCTGGCGCTCATCATCTCGAGGTACAGCGGGAGGACGGCGCGGCGGTCCGGGGTGCTGAACTGCTCCCACACCTCCTCGAGGAAGCGTCGCAGGCCCGCGGCGTCCTCCGGCGCGCCGGCCGTTTCCAGCACTTCCCTGAGCCTCAGCAGCGGACGCCGCTCGTCGAGGGCGAGGGCTTCCGAGACCATGCGCTCCTTGGTGCCGAAGTAGTACAGGAGCATGCGGTCGCTGGTCCCCAGCGCCCGGGCCAGCGGGCGCAAGGACAGCTCGGCCAGGCCGTTGCGGAGCACGTACTCCCGGACCTGATCCAACAGTTCCCGGCGTTTGGCCGGGTCGGCCGGACGCGGCATGGAGCCTCCCAGAAGGCGGGCAACCGAACGCCACCCATATGTCCGTTTCGAGCCCTTCATTGCGGTCTTTACTGTAGCACCCGCTACATGTATTCTATAGATGTAGCAATTGCTACATGAATGGAGGAGCCGGGCACCGCGTCCGGCTCATGGAGCCACTTCGATCCGAGCGACCGGGCCACCCGGCACAGAAGGGACTGATCATCATGGCCCGCCCGTACATTGACCTCACCAAACTTCCCAGCGCAGGACGTTTCCCCTGGCCCCGCGCCCGTCGGCACGGCCGACCGGGGCGGATCACCGGCATGCCACATGGTGAGCAGCAGACGGAATGGGTCTCGAAGGACGCTTCGACGTCGTGGTTCGCACGGCACCTGGGTCTATGGGCGCGCAGTCTGGAGCCCCTGCGTCCCCTCGACGCGCCCGCCGCCCGGGCCACCGCCCGGGAGGCGTCCTGGCCTCTGACCCGGAGCCTCACCTCGGTGGGCCGCGCCCGGCGGCTGGTGACCGAGCGCCTCCGCGAGTGGGATTCCGCAGACCTGGTAGAGACCGCCGAGCTCCTGGTCAGCGAGCTGGTCACCAACGCCCTGCGTCATGCGCACGGCCCCGTGCGGCTCAACCTCAGAGTGGGCGAAGACCGCCTGCGGTGCGAGGTCGAGGACACCAACGACGCCGGCCCCGTACGTCGCACCGCGCGCCCGGACGCAGAAGGAGGCCGCGGCACCGAACTCCTCGATCTGCTCAGCGAGGCGTGGGGCAGCTGCCGCACGGCGACCGGCAAGACCACGTGGTTCGAATTGTCCGCCCCCCTCCCGGAGCCGAGCACCGAAGGCACAGTGCAGCGGTGACGGCAGGGCCGTGACAGGCGAGGCCGCCCGGCGGCGCCGGGCGTCGACCAGGTCGAGCGAGCGATCTTCCGGTGGGCCACCTGGCACCACGAAGAACGTCCTCGCTCCACCCTCGACCACGTGCCGTCCGCCTGGCACAAACGCGACTGGTGGCGACAACAGGAAGCCACCCCCGCAGTCCGCCTTGAACAGGCCGATCGTGGGCTCCGTCTTGATTCCCCGGCGCGCCGGGAAATCAAGACGATCAGGGTTCGGTCGACGTCACCATCGCTGGTGCGGCTGCCTGCGCGATGCGGGCCGGGCGCAGGAAGAGGAAGAGGACGGGGACGAGGTAGAGCGCCCAGCAGAGGGCCTGCAGCACGCTGGGGTTGGGCTGGAAGTTGAAGACGCCCTTCAGCAGGGTGCCGTACCAGCTGTCCGGCGGGATGGTCGCGCTGATGTCGAACAGCCGGTTGTCCAGGCCGGGCAGGATGTCGGCCTCCTGCAGATCGTGGATGCCGTATGCGAGCACGCCCGCTGCGACCACGACGAGCAGGGCGCCGGTCCAGGTGAAGAACTTCGCGAGGTTGATCCGCAGTGCGCCGCGGTAGAACAGCCAGCCGAGCGCGACGGCCGTGAGCAGGCCGAGGACAGCGCCGGCGAGAGGACGGGCTCCGTCGTCCGTGGCCTGCACGGCGGACCAGACGAAGAGGGCGGTCTCCAGGCCTTCGCGGCCGACGGCGAGGAAGGCGGTCGCCACGAGCGCCCCGGTGCCGATGGCGAGGGCCTGGTCCAGCTTTCCGTGCAGTTCGGCCTTCAGGTGCCGGGCCGTGCGACGCATCCAGAAGATCATCCAGGTCACCAGGGCCACGGCGAGGATGGACAGGCCACCGCCGAGCATCTCCTGGGCCTCGAAGGTCAGTTGGGTGGAGCCGAACTGCAGCACCGCGCCCACACCGAGGCTGAGGGCGACCGCGATACCCACGCCGAGCCAGATCGGCGGCAGCTTGCTCCGGTTGTCGGTCTTGACCAGGTACGCGACCAGGATGCAGACGACGAGGCTGGCCTCAAGACCCTCGCGCAGGCCGATGAGGTAGTTGGCGAACACACGGTCTCCTTGCGGGACTGGCTCAGCGCAGGCTCAGGACCTGGCTCAGGACTGGCTGTTGAGGAAGCCGATCAGGCTGGCGCCCCACCAGCCGAGCTGGCTGACGGTGGCGGCGACACCCGACTGGACGAGGAGGCTGCGGGGCACCCGCTCGTCCCGGTAGCGGTCAAGGTGCTGGCCGAGCCGGTGGGCGTAGAGGCCGTTCAGGGTGATGGCCAGGACGAGTCCGAGCTTGACGAGGGTCAGTGTCGAGGTCAGATCGGGCCGGAGGAACATGCCTGTGGCGACCAGCCCGGCCAGCCCGATCCAGATAGGGGCCTGAAGCGTGCAGGCCGTGTTCAGGATGTCGGCCAGGCGGCGACGTCCGAGCAGCCACAGGAGGGCGAACCAGTCGACGGCGAGTACGGCGCCCAGGCCGACGACGAGGGCGGCGACATGCAGGAAACGGGCCACGGTCTGCAGCGTCGCAACGGCGTGGACGTGACCGGACGTGCTTGCTATGTGCTCGTCTGATCACGGCAGCGGGCCTGGCGTGCGCGATGCTTCCCGGTGTGGCGGGCGTCCTGACCGGCGCTGCCCTCATCGGCGTCGGTACCGGCCTGATCACCCCGCTGGGCTTCGCCGCCCTGGCCGCCTCCACCCCGCCCGAACGCCTCGGCCAGACCATGGGGTCCGCTGAACTCGGCCGCGAACTCGGCGACGCAGGGGGCCCGTTGCTCGTAGCGGCCGTGGTCACTCTCGCAACCCTGACCTACGGCTTCGCCGCCCTCGCCCTCCTCCTGGCCGTGGGCCCCCTCCTGACCCTCGCCGCCCGCCGAGCCACGCCTGTGACTCGAGCCACGCCTGTGACTGGGGACGCGAAGGCGCCATGCCGGAGAAGAACGCCGGTTGGCTCGCGACGTCCGCTTGCTCATCGCACGACGGAAGATCGCCCTCGTACGGAGTTTTCTCGGGCGGCTCCGACGGCGCGGCGAGGTGCTGAACGGTGAGCGTCGTCACGGAAGCGCCGTACCGACCGCGCGTAGCGTCCATCACAGCCGGGGAAGTGCTCCGGCGCACGTGGAGGAGCAAGACCATGCTGCGGGCTGTATGGAACGGCACAGTGATCGCGGAAGCCCCGCGCACGGTGATCGTCGAGGGCAATCACTACTTCCCGCCCGATGCGCTGCACCGGCAGTACTTCACGGAGAGCCGGTCGAGGTCGCTGTGCTTCTGGAAGGGACTCGCCCGGTACTACAGCGTCACCGTGGGCGGGCGGACCAACCCGAACGCGGCCTGGTACTACCCGCACCCCAGCCCCCTGGCGCGCCGGATCAAGGACCATGTCGCGTTCTGGCAGGGGATCACGGTCGAGGGTGAGCCGGAGCCCGCCCCGTGACCGGCCGCCGCCTGGCCCGCGCCGGGGCCTGGACCGTCGGGGCCGCGGCCGTCGCTGTCGGCGGTTGGGCCGGGCTGGTGAGCGGGGCGTTGCCCGCCGACCTCGGGGTAGGCCGGCGCGTCCGACCGCTCGGGCCGCGGAGCGTGGACATCGCCGCGCCCCGACTGGTCGCCGAGGAGTCACCCTGACGGCCTCTCCTCTACCGGCGGGTACGTAAGCGCCCTCACATACCTGCACATGCCCTGCGTCCTAGCGTCAGCCTCGAGAAGTGACGGCACCGCAATGAGGAGGACGATCACCATGACCGTCACCGTGCAGGCATCCTCGAGAACCGCCGCGATACCCCTTCATGCGGCGTGGGGCGCCGCTGCCGGACTGGTCGGCGGCATCGGGATGGGCATCTGGATGTCGGTGTCCCGGCCGATGACGGACACCGCGATGATCACCATGGTCGCAGGTCTCCTCGGCTCGACGAATGCCTTCGTGGGCTGGCTGATCCACCTGTCCATCGCGCTCTTCGCCGGCGTCACCTTCGGCGCGCTGCTCGGCCAGTTCGCCAAGCGGCTCGCTCCCGCCGTCGTCCTCGGGCTGCTCTACGGCGCGGTGTGGTGGTTCATCGGCGCACTGTGGATCATGCCCGCCAACATGGGCATGCCCGTCTTCGTATGGAACGACGTCACCGCCTCCAGCCTGGGCGCCCACCTGCTGTTCGGACTGCTCGCCGGACTGACGTTCGCCGCCATCGCCCAGAGTGCCAGCCAGCGCACCGGTCCGGCCGGAGGATGAGCCCCGTACCGCCCGCGTCAACACCCGGCCCCGGCACCCCACAGCCGGGCGCGGTGCCGCGCCGGACAGGCATCGACGGCGGTGCGGTGCCCTACTGTCTGGCCGAGGGCGCCGAGGCGCTCGCCAGCCCGGCATGGGGGGCCGCGCCCCCGCCGTGGGCACCGGGACGACGCGAGGAGACGCACACCATGACCGACGCCGCAGCGGAGAACAACACCTCGGCGCGGACCTGGTGCCTGGCCGAGGTCGACATCTTCTGCGACCTGTCGGAGCAGGAGATGGAAGCCATCGCGCAGGCCGCACCGATGAAGACCTACAGCGCGGGAGAGATCCTCTACTCGCCCGCCCAGCCGTCCGAGGTGCTGTTCATCCTCAAGAAGGGCCGTATCCGCATCTTCCGCGTCTCCGCCGACGGCCGCGCCCTCACCACCGCGATCATCACCCCCGGCACTGTCTTCGGCGAGATGGTGCTGCTCGGGCAGCGCATGTACGACAACTACGCCGAGGCCCTCGACGACACCGTCGTCTGCGTGATGAGCCGCGCGGACGTCCACAAGTTCCTGCTTTCGGACGCCCGGATCGCCGCCCGCATCACCGCGATCCTCGGCCGACGCCTTTCCGACCTCGAACAGCGCCTGTCCGACAGCGTCTTCAAATCCGTTCCGCAGCGCATCGCCACCACCCTGCTGACGCTCGCCGCCGAAACCCGGCCACGCGTGCTCGGCGGCCGCGGCCCGCAGATCGCCCTCACCCACCAGCAGATCGCCGCCTTGGCCGGAACCTCCCGCGAGACGTGCACCAAAGTCCTGCGCGACTATGCCGACCAGGGCCTGATCCGCCTCGCTCGCGGCCGCGTCACCGTCCTCGACGCCGATAGACTGGCGGACCGGGCCGGCTGACGTCACCGAACCGTAAGCACCCTCCCGGCCCACGTGCTGCCCCGACGGATCTAGATTCAGTGCCGAATCCGAACGTCAGGAGCTGACATGCGTGCCCGCTCGTTCCTTCCCGCCCTCCTCACCACCGCGGCGCTCGCCCTGACCGCCTGCGGCTCGGACACCGGCACCCCGGCCGACGGAGCCGCAGCCACGGGCAGCCCGGTGGCGAGCAGCGCCCCCACCGCCCCGGAAGGCGATGCAACCGCCACCTCTGCGGCGTCTGTGCCCGAGGCGCTGCGCTTCACCGGGACGACGATCGACGGGAAGCCGTTCGACGGCGCGACGCTGGCCGGGAAGCCGGCGGTGCTGTGGTTCTGGGCGCCGTGGTGCCCCAAGTGCAAGGCGCAGGGGCCCGAGACGGCGAAGGTCGCCGCCGAATTCCAGGGCAAGGCGAACGTCGTCGGCGTGGCCGGCCTCGACAAGCCTGCGGCCATGAAGGACTTCGTCACCTCGGCGAAGGTCGGCACGTTCCCGAACCTGTCCGACGAGGCCGGGGACATCTGGAAGAAGTTCGAGATCACCGAGCAGAGCACGTACGTGATCCTCGACAAGGACGGCAAGATCGTCTTCACCGGCAACCTGCCCGCCGGCGAAGGACTGGCCGAGAAGGTCAGCCGGCTCGTCGGCTGAACGTCATGCCCGACCTCCCCCTCGCGCTCGCCCTGACGGCAGGAATGCTGGCAGCGGTGAATCCGTGCGGCTTCGCCCTGCTTCCCGCCTATCTCTCCCTGCTCGTCCTAGGCGACGACACGCCCAGCCGTACGGCGGCCGTCGCCCGTGCACTGGCCGCTACGGCTGCCATGACCGCCGGGTTCGCGGGCGTGTTCGCCCTGTTCGGGCTGGCCGTCGCGCCCGTCGCGGGCCAGGTGCAAGAGCATCTGCCCTGGTTCACCATCGCCTTCGGCCTGCTGCTCGCCCTCGTCGGCGGCCGGCTGCTGGCCGGGCGTGCCCTGCCCACGCTGCTCCCCAAGCTCCGCCGCGCACCGACCGTGACCCGCTCCGCGTTCTCCATGGCCTTGTTCGGCGCGGCCTACGCGATCGCCTCCCTCGGCTGCACCATCGCCCCCTTCCTCGCCATCGTCGTCTCCGCATTCCGCAGCGGATCCACCATCGAGGGCGTCGTGCTGTTCGCGGCGTACGCGGCCGGGATGGGCGTCATCGTCGGCGCCGCCGCACTGTCCGTGGCCCTGACCCGCACCACCCGGGTCGGCGGGCTGCGCCGCCTGGGCTCCGTGGCCTCACGCCTCGGAGGCGGACTCCTCCTGCTGGTCGGCGCGTACGTGGCCTACTACGGCTGGTACGAAATCCGCGTCCAGCGCAACCCACGGAGCACAGACCCCGTCATCGACGCGGCAGGCACCGTACAGCGCGCGCTGGCCGACGCCCTCTCGACCATCGGCGTCCCCGCCATCGCAGGCGTCTTCGCCGTGCTCCTCCTCGGTGCCCTGTTCCTGCGCCACCACCGACGCACCACCAGGAAAGAACCCAGCCACGGCAGCACCAGCACGCCGCCGCGCACCACGTAGGGGCAGTTGCCGAGCTGAGGCTGATCACGACGGCCGGTGCCCTGGGCCACGGCCGTGCCCTGGGGTGGCGGGCGCCGTGCCGCAGCGGCCGGGGTCGGCATCGAAGACGGCCGCGCAGTGGGCGGAGCAGAAGTAGTGGGTGCCGGTGGCGGTGTCGCGGTGTTCGGCGGCGGTTGACGGGTCCACGTGCATGCCGCACACCGGGTCGGTCACCTCCTGCCGCTGGGCGTCGTCTTCCCCGGCCGCTCCGGTCTCCACGGTGGGGTGCACTGCCACCGACTCGGCCTGCGGCAGTGGGGCGGGGTGCCAGCGGCGCAGTCGGGAGGCGTTGGTGACGACGGACAGGGAGGACAGGGCCATGGCGGCGGCGGCGATCATCGGGCTGAGGCGGATGCCCCACAGCGGGTAGAGGACCCCGGCTGCGAGCGGGACGCCGACGGCGTTGTAGATCAGGGCGAAGAACAGGTTCTGGCGGATGTTGCGCATGGTGGCGCGCGAGAGGCGGATGGCGGTGACGACTCCGGTGAGTGAGCCGGAGATCAGGGTGATGTCGGCGGCCTCGATGGCCACGTCGGTGCCGGTGCCGATGGCGAGGCCGACATCGGCGGCCGCGAGGGCGGGGGCGTCGTTGATGCCGTCGCCGACCATGCCGACGGTGCGGCCCTCGGACTGGAGCCGGCGGATCTCGTCGGCCTTGTGCTGGGGCAGCACCTCGGCCAGTACGCGGCCCACGCCGACCTGGGCCGCGATGGCCTTGGCCGTACGGGAGTCGTCGCCGGTGATGATGACGGTGTCGATGCCGAGGCGTCGCAGGGCAGCGATGGCTGCCGCGGAGTCCTCCTTGACGGTGTCGGCGACGGCGAGGACCCCGGCGGGCCGTCCGTCGACGGCGGCCAGTACGGGGGTCTTGCCCAGGGCGGAGAACTGCTCGGCGACCGCGGTGAGTCGGGCGGTGTCGGCGCCGGCGTCGCCGAGGAGGCGGGCGGTGCCGACGAGTACGGCCTTGCCGTCCACGGTGGCCCGGACGCCTTTGCCGGTGACCGACTCGAAGCCGGAGGAGGGCGGCACGGTGAGGCCGCGTTCCCGTGCGGCGGCGACGATCGCGCCCGCGAGCGGGTGCTCGCTGTCCGCCTCCGCGCCGGCCACCAGCGCCAGCAGCCGTTCCTCTCCGAAGCCCTCGGCGGTGTGGACGTCGGTGAGTTCGGGCTTTCCGGCGGTGACGGTGCCGGTCTTGTCCAGGACGACGGTGTCCAGCTTGTGCGCGGTCTCCAGGGCCTCGGCGGAACGGATGAGGATGCCCGCCTGGGCACCCTTGCCGGTGCCGACCATGACGGACAGCGGGGTGGCCAGCCCGAGCGCGCACGGACAGGCGATGATCAGCACGGCGACCGCGGAAACCAGCGCGAGCGTGAGGGCGGGGGCCGGTCCGATCGTGTACCAGAGGGCGAACGCGGCGACGGCGATCGCGATCACGGCGGGCACGAAGTAGGCGGAGACGGTGTCGGCGAGCCGCTGGATGGGTGCCTTGGACGCCTGGGCCTGCTGCACCAGGCGGATGATCTGGGCGAGCATCGTGTCGGCGCCCACCTTGCTCGCCCGCACCCGCAGGGAACCGGTGGTATTGACGGTGGCGCCGATGACCGTGTCCCCGGCGCGCTTCGTCGCTGGCATAGGCTCGCCGGTGACCATCGACTCGTCCACCGCCGAGGAGCCGGACAGCACCTCGGCGTCGACCGGGATCTTCTCCCCCGGCCGGATCGCGATCTCGTCACCCAGGACCACGTCCTCGACGGGGATCTCGACCTCGGTCCCGTCCCGTATCACGCGGGCCGTACGGGCCTGGAGGCCCAGCAGCGCCCGGATCGCCTCGCCCGTACCGGCCTTCGCCCGCGCCTCGAGGAGCCGCCCGAGCAGAATCAGGGTGAGGATCACCCCGACCGCCTCGTAATAGACCGCCCGTACCTCCTCGGGCAGCAGTCCCGGCGCCAGCGTCACCAGCAGGCTGTAGCCGTACGCCGCCGAAGTGCCCAGCGTGATCAGGGAATTCATGTCGGCACCCCGGTGGCGCAGGGTCAGCCAGCCGGTCGCGTGCACGGGCCACCCGGTGTAGAACATCACGGGAGTGATCAAGGCCAACTGCAGCCAGTGATTCAGCATCCAGCCCGGCACCCAGCCGGCACCGAACAGCTCATGGGTCATCACCGCGAACAGCACCGGAAGGGTCAGCACCACGCCCACGACGACCCGGCGGGTCAGGTCCTCGATCTCGGCACGGCGCTCGGCGGCATCCGCGGCCTCCGTCTCGGCCGCGCTCGGCTCGACGGGCGGCGGTTGCGCCGCCCCGGCAGCGGAGGCCGGGCGGCCGACGGGGGCTGCCTCTCCGTCCGGTTCGACCTGGAGGGTGCCGCGGATCATGTTCATTCCGCAGGCGAAGCCGAAGGTTCCGGCCTCGGTCGGGTCGAGCCGTACGGTCGTGCGCGCGTACGCCGGTAGCAGTGCGTTGATGCGCAGGTCCGGGAAGAGGACCCGGTTGGTGCACTCCCCGGACTCCTGCCGGTCGAAGACCAGCTCCGCCGGCACCCCCTGCCTCACCCGGATCACATCAGGGCTGTAGCCGCCCCGGACAGTGATCTCGACCCGCTGCACGCCGTTCTCCATACGCGCGGTACGGGCATGGCGGGGGCCGAAGAAGAACCAGCCCAGTGCGGAGATGAGCACGACGGCTGCCGCCACCACGGCGATATCGGCGATACCCATGACAGACCTTCCCTCTGTCCGGCTACCTCCCCAACCCCAGGATACCCCCACCCGGTATGGACTGAATTGCCGAACGGCCTCGCCAGGAGGGAGCTGTCCGGCGCGCTCCGGCCGCGGACCGCAGCCCGAGCACTGACTGGTGCGCTTCGAGGAGGCCCGCCATGAGCTTCGTCCAGCAGCGCAATTACGGGCCGTACGCGGCCGCGATCGTCGCGGTGGGGGCGCTTGCTCTGGGCGTCGCGTGGCCTCGCCTGTCCCGTCGGGCGGGCCGGCCTGGCCGGCCTGCTTCGGGGAGAGGGGGCGCGAAGCGCGATCGGACCAACCGCTAGGCTCTCGGCATGGTCACGGCCTGGACGTCATCCAGCAAGCGCCGGACCCGCCTGTCGGCCGGTCCGCTGCGCGTGCTGTGGCTGGCGGCCTTGCTGTTGGGCTTGGTGTACACGCACGGCGTGAGCGCGGAGACCGCCGCGGCTCACATGACCACCAGTGCCGCCGTTCCCGCGGCGCACACCGGGCCGGGCCACAACGTGGCGCAGGCGCCCGATGAACACACTCCGGCGGATCGCCACGATGACGGCCAGGATTCCCACCCCGCCGGCGAGTGCGTGTCCGGGCAACCGCAGCAGGGGGCCGGTCTGTCGGCTCCCGCTCCGGCTCCCTTCGAAGGGCAGTCGCCCTGCCTGGTGACCGTGGCAGGGAAGTCCAAGGTGTCCGGGGACGGGTCGGCGCATCCTCCGCCTCGAAGTACATCAGCGACAGTCATCCAGCGGATCTAGATCCCGGCGTTCCCGCGACCGCTGCGGACGGCCGCTCCGGCCATCCTCGCGCAGGCGGTCCGACGTTCCACGCGCCGCGTCCCTGCCGCAGCAGGTCCTCCCTGACCGCGTGCCGCTCGCTTCCCTGTGCCATGCCACAGCGCCGCCACGCCCGCCGATCCCCGCCAAGGAGCCATGTCCTTGTCCTCCCAGCAGCTCATCGACCGATCCGCCCCCGCCGCGCCGCCATCCGCTGTGGGCGGGCGGGCCGCCCTGCGCAGGGCCCGCACCCGACGGGCCCAGCAGAAGTCCCTCCCCGCCCGCTACCTCGGATATGTCGGCTACTTCGTCGGCGCCGGCCTGATCAGCGGAGCGGTCGTGCACCATCCGCTCGACCCCGCCCGCTACACGCGGATCGCCCTCTACGGTGTCCTCGTCTTCCTGGCCGCCACGGTCCTCAACGAGTTCATCCTCACCCGCGAGCGGCCCGGCCTACCTCGCGTACTGGTGGTGATCGGCGCTTCGCTGATGCTGTCGTTCGGCATCGGCATGCTCAGTGGCGGCCTCCAGCACTTCGACGACTTCCCGGCGCGTGGCGCCGTCCTGGTTCCGCTGGGCCTGACTGTGTCCTTCGTCGCGTACGTCATCAAGGACGCGGACACGCCCTGGCAGCGCATCTTCGGCTGGGTGGGACTGGCCGTGCTGATCGCCGCGACCCTCGCCTTCTTCGGATTGCGGCAGGTGGCCGCCTCCATGGGTGCGCCCGCGGAGGGCGGCGGACACAGCCACGGCGGTGCGGAGGAGCCGGAGCAGAAGGAACAAGCACCTCACACCACACCCAGCGCGCCGGAAACTCCGCCCGCCGCCGTCTCCCCGCAAGAGGAAGCCGGCACGGAGGAGACAGCGGGACACGGTGACGGCCACAGCCACTGACAACCCGATCGCCACAGGGCAGGTCGCAGAGTCTCGGTTATCGTCGACGGCGGAGGTGAACGTAACGGTGCAGCAGTACGCACGAGCGGTAGGGGTGGCAGCGCGTCTCCTGCTTGTCGTGGTGCTGGCACTCGGCGTGTTCATCATGCACACCGTCGGTCACCCCGGCGATGGCTCCGGTACGGGGACGGCCTCCTCCTCACACATGGCGAGCAAGGGCGGGATGCCCGCGCACGGCCACGGACACCGCGCGGATCCCGTCCCCGACATGGGCCTGTCCCCGGCCCCACCCGCTGTGGACCCGGCCGCCGACCCCGCGCTGACCATCGTCTTCGCACCGGCGGACGAGCCCGGCATGGCGATGGACATGGCCTCGCTGTGCCTGGCCGTACTCGGCTCCTGGGCTCTGGCCGCGCTGCTGCACGCGCTGTTCGTGGGCAGGCGCGACTGGTTCGCGAAGCTCATCACCGGGGTTCTCGCAGCCGTGCGGCCCATTCCTCCGCCCAGAGCTCCTGACCTCGCACAACTGTCGATCCTGCGGATCTAGGCCGACCTCTGCTGCGCGGACAGGCCCGTCAGGGCTGCCCGCCACACGCCTACGCATCCACTCATTCAGAATCGATCACACGAGGTACACAGAACATGACCGCCTTCAAGCGTTCCTTCCGCATGCCCCCGCACCGCCATGTCACGGTCGTGGGAGCCGTCGCCGCCGGGGCCCTGCTGCTCACCGCCTGCGGCGGTGCCGACAGCAGCGACTCCTCCGCCGCTCCGGCGAAGACCGCGACGTCCGCCGCAGGGGCTTTCAACGACGCGGACGTCTCCTTCGCGCAGGGGATGATCCCGCACCACCAGCAGGCCCTGGAAATGGCCGAGCTGGCCGACGGCCGCGCGTCCGACCAGGAGATCAAGACCCTGGCCGGGCAGATCGAGAAGGCTCAGGATCCCGAGATCCAGACCATGCGATCCTGGCTCAGCACCTGGGGCAAGCCCGAATCGTCCGGCATGGACCACGGCGCCGGCCACGGTGCGGGCCACGGTGGCGGAGAGATGCCCGGAATGATGTCCGACGAGGACATGGACGCGCTCATGGCCGCCAAGGGCACCGACTTCGACCGCAAGTTCGCCCAGATGATGATCGACCACCACAACGGCGCCATCGACATGGCGAAGGACGAGCAGAAGAACGGCCGCAACGCCGCCGCCAAGAAGCTCGCCGACGAGGTCATCAAGAACCAGTCCACCGAGGTCAAGCAGATGCAGAGCATCCTCGACCGCCTCTGACCCGCACCGTACGCACCGCTGTTTCCGACCCTCCCGCAAGTGCCCGGAACAGCGGACGTAGGCCCCTACCCTCGGCAGGACAAAAGGAAGATGAAGAACACCATCAAGCGGCCCCTGGCAGCCGCGGCGATCCTCGCGCTCGGACTCACACTGACCGCCTGCTCCAGCGAAAGCGACGCGGGCAACGGCACCCACACCGCGACGACGGATTCGTCCGCGACGGTGCACGGCCACGTTCACGGGCTGGGCATTGACCCTGCCGACAGCCGGCTCTACGTCGCCACCCACGAAGGGATCTTCACGCCGGGCAAGGATGGCGCGGCCCAGCAGGTCGGCACCAGCACGGACGACTTCATGGGCTTCACCGTGGCGAAGTCGGGGACCTTCCTGGCCAGCGGCCACCCCGCCCCCGGAACCGACGGCCCCGCCAACCGCGGCCTGATCGAGAGCACCGATTCCGGCAGAACCTGGAAGACCCGGTCCCTCGCGGGCGAGGTTGACTTCCACGCCCTCGACTACGCCCACGGCACCATCTACGGCTACGACAGCACCAACGCCCTGCTGCGCGTCAGCAAGGGCGGCACGGACTGGGACGACCGCGCCCGTCTCCAAGCACTGGACATCGCCGTCAGCCCCGACGACCCGGACACCGTGCTCGCCACCACCCCGGACGGCATCGCGAAGAGCACCGACGGCGGCAGGACCTTCGCGGCAGGCAAGCAGCCGGCGATGGCCTTCCTCTCGTGGGGGACGACCGGCGCGCTGTACGGACTCGACGACACCGGCGCGCTCAGCAGGAGCAGTGACGGTGGCGTCACCTGGCAGCAGGCGGGCACGGTTCCCGGCGGACAGGCCCAGGCGCTCACAGCGGTCGACGACCAGCACGTCCTGGCTGCCACCCAGAGCGGCGTCCACGAGTCCCGGGACGGCGGCAAGACGTTCGCCAAGCGGTTCACGGTCGAGGCCGGCGACGGCCACTGATCCACACGGCCGGACGGCTCCGCCAGAGCATGATGCCCCGGCACACCGCTCTGGCGGGGTCTTCGTCTCGGCGCGACAGCGCCGAGCCACGCGTTCGAGCAGGCAATACGAGATGAGATGGAGCCGATGACGGTGAACGGCACCCGCAAGAGCAGCCCGGCGGCGGCCCGGCTGCCGGTGGTGTGTGCGCTGCTCCTCGGCCTGTTCCTCATGCACGGCAGCCCGGCCACTGCTGCGCACGGCTGCCACGGCGCCTCGGCAGGCACCGCGTCATCCGCTGCCGCGGAGCCGCACCATCACGGCGAGAGCACGATGGTGGTAACGGCCACCCATGCCGCCAGTACGTCCGCGGGTCCGGCGGCTCACGTGGGCGTACCGCTGGCTGCCGAGGGCGCGATGTGTGTGTCCACGCCTGCCCACGGCCAGGTCCCACTGCCCGCTCTCGCCGTCCTTGCCCTTGTGGCGACGGCTGCGATGTGGCTGCTGACCAGCCGTACGACCAGTCTGTCTGCCGCCCGCCGACGGGCACCGCCAGGTGGCCGTCCCCTGCTGCTTCAGGTGTGTGTCGCCCGGACGTGACCAGGCCGTGCCCGGCCCCTGCCCAGGAGCCCGGGCCACGCTGCCCTGTTCACCTTCGCGCCCCGACGGCGCGACTCCCGGAAAGACCGAAACCCCTATGTCTGCACGCCACATGTCCGCACGCCTTCGCCCGACCAACCGCCGCCGTGCCCTGGCGGCCGCCGGCACAACCGCCGTACTCGCCCTGGCCCTGGCCGCCTGCGGCAGCTCCGGCGACGACTCGATGCCCGGCATGCACCACGGCACCAAGGCCTCCGCCTCCGCTTCCCCGACTGCCTCTTCCGCCGCGGCCGGTACCGGCCGCGGCGGCCACAGCGGCCATGACATGGACGCCATGAAGGACACGGCGTCGAACGACGGCCTTGCGGCCCAGAAGGACGGCTACCGTCTCGGCGCCGCCGCCTCCGCCCTTCCCGTCGGCAAGGCCGCCGCTTACCGGTTCACGATCAGTGGCCCCGATGGCAAGGCCGTGACCGACTTCGCCGTGGACCAGACCAAGCGCCTGCACTTCTACGCCATCCGGTCCGACCTGACCGGATTCCAGCACCTCCACCCCACGATGGCAGCCGACGGCACCTGGACCGCGCCGCTGGCCGCGCTGAAGCCCGGGACCTGGCGCATGTACGCCTCCTTCATTCCGGACAGCGGCCCGGGCAAGGGTGAAGACTTCGTCCTCAGCACCACCGCAACCGTGCCCGGCACCGCATCCGACACGGCCCTGCCCAAGGTGTCCGGCACCACCACCGTCGACGGGTACACCGTCACCGTGACCGGCCGTCCCACGTCGGGTAAGGCGAACCCGCTGACCGTCACCGTCACCAAGGACGGCAAGCCGGTCACCGACCTGCAGCCCTACCTCGACACGTACGCCCACCTGACCGCCTTCCACGACGGCGACCAGGCCCTCGCCCACCTCCACCCCGAGACCGCAGTGTCCAGCGGCCGGGGCGGGCCCAGCCTGACGTTTCACGCCGAACTGCCCAAGCCGGGCGACTGGCGGCTGTTCCTGCAGTTCCAGACCGCAGGTACCCTGCACACCGCAGCCCTCACCATGAACGTCGGCTGACGACGGCCCGGGGCGGGGGCGGCCACCTCCTCCTCCCCGGGCCCACTTCCTCCCCGGGCCCACTTCACGGCCGGTCAGGAGCGGACAGCCGTGGTCACTCGCGACATGGTGCGCTGCTCCTGCTCCTTGAGCTGTCCGTAGCGCGTACGGCCCCGGGGTTTGTACACCGAGAGCACAGTGGCCACGAGGAGCGCCAGCAGGGCAGCGCCGGACTGGATCACGAGCTGGGTGCCCAGACCGTGCAGCTCACCACCGGACCAGGTCGTTCCCGCAGCCGCGTCGGCGATGTAGCTCACCGGCTTCATGTGGACCAGCGGCGCGAGGGTGGCAAGGACCGTGATCACGAGTATCACTGTGACCCAGTAGTAGCGGACCAGGCCCCACATGCTGTCGAGGGCGGAGACCACTCCCGGTCAGCAGGGAGGCGATGCACAGAGGGACGATGACGAACCAGCCCGCAACTTCCATCGCGATGTAGGCCGACCGTCCTGGTCGACGGCTGAGCCGCGGTGCTTGACGGTCAGCACGCCGACTTCGCGTCCGCGCAGCAGTGTCTCGGTTTCAGCCTCATTGGCCTGGCCGGTGACGCGGTCCGCGCCGATCTCCGGTGACGTGCGCGGCGTACGCGAGGGGAGTGACCGGTGGTGTTCGGCGGCCCCCGAACTCCCGGCCGGGATCGGGCGGGGAATTCCGGATGGGTATTCCTTCATTCTCGAATACACGCTCGCCCTGGCGGGAACTCTTCGCACTGACATTCTCGGGTGAAGACATTTGCTAATGTCTGCCGTAGCGGGGAGCAGTTCGCCGTCACCACAAGAGGCCAGCGCATTCGTCCCGTTTCACCGCTCCACCGGCCGACCTGACCGGTGAATTCACTTATTCTGCTCATTGCGCAGCGAAACACGTCCTGCCGGGAAGGCCGGCCGGGGCCGATTTTTCGGATCTCTGTTTCCTGCTTCTCGTTCGCTGCGCCCGCCCGCCGCAGAGTCGGCGCCGATTCCTAGCGGTTGTTCGCCACCCGTCGACGAGGGGGCCTTGTTGGCCACGCATCCACACGACATGTCCGCCCAGGAACGAGAGCAGCTCAGCCTGAGCACCGCCGCCGCCCGAAATCTGGCGACAACCACCAAATCCGCCCCGCAGATGCGTGGGATCTCCTCGCGCTGGCTGCTCCGTCGACTGCCGTGGGTGCAGGTGTCGGGCGGCACCTACCGGGTCAACCGGCGCCTCTCGGTAGCTGTCGGCCGAGGCCGGGTCAGCTTCGTCCAGAACGGGGCGGACGACGTGCGAATAGTGCCCGAGACGCTGCGTGAGATCCCCGCACTGCGCGGATTCGAAGACGACGGCCTGTTGACCGAGTTGGCAGGCCGGTTCACACTCCGGCATTTCCGCAGCGGCGATGTCATCGTCGAGGAGGGGCGCCCCGTGGAAGAGGTGTTCATCGTCGCGCACGGACGTATCCAGCGGACCACGACCGGAAAATTCGGCGGCCTCGAAACCCTCGGCGTCCTGGCCGACGGCGACCACCTCGGCGACGAGGGCCTACTGCAGACCGACCCCCACTGGACGGCCACGGTCACGGCCGCCACTGCCGGCACCCTCATGGTTCTCCCGTGGAGCGCCTTCCTGGGTCTGCTCAACCGCTCCGAAAAACTGCGCGAGCATATCGACGCATTCCTGGCCCAGACCACTCGGAAGGTCAATTCCAAGGGAGAAATAGAGGTGGCGATCGCCGCCGGGCACGAAGGCGAACCGGAGATTCCGAGCAGTTTCGTGGACTATGAGATCGCGCCCCGTGAGTACGAGCTATCGCTGACGCAGACGATCCTCCAGGTCCACTCCCGAGTCGCCGACCTCTACAACGACCCGATGAACCAGATCGAGGAACAGCTCCGGCTGACGATCGAGGAGATCCGGGAACGCCAGGAGTGGGAGCTCCTCAACAACCGTGAGTTCGGTCTGCTGCACAACGCCGCGTACGACCAGCGCATCAACACATGGTCAGGCCCGCCGACCCCGGACGACATGGACGATCTACTGTCGATGCGCCGCGGGACCGACATGTTCCTCGCCCACCCCAAGGCGATCGCGGCCTTCTTCCGTGAGTGCAACAAGCGGGGCATTTACCCCGACCGTACGGATGTCGCGGGTCATCAGGTTCCCGCCTGGCGCGGCGTGCCGATCTTCCCGTGCGGCAAGATCCCCGTTTCCGAGGGGCAGACGTCCTCCATCGTCGCGATGCGCACCGGCGAGGAGGAGCACGGGGTCATCGGACTGCACCAGACCGGCATACCCGAGGAGTACGAGGACAGCCTGAACGTTCGCTTCATGGGCATCGACGACAAAGCGATCATCCGGTACCTGGTGACGGCCTACTACTCCGTGGCGGTCCTCGTCCAGGACGCGATCGGCATTCTGGAGAACGTCGTCACCGCCGCGCCCCGGTCCTGACACCCGGCACCGAGGAAGGACTGATGATGGAGTCAACGGCGGTCCACGCGACGCGGCGCATCCCCCTCGGCCCCACGGGACTCGGCGCTTCGGCGGCCCGTATCGCCGACCTGCTCGGACCCCGTGTCCCCGAGCCCCGCGCCCCCAGGTCCCATACGCCCGAACCGCATCCCCCCAAGTCCCCCACAGCCGCCAGGAACCGCGGCATACCCGAGCTCTACTGCCCGCCTCCGGTGCGCGACGATCCGGCCCTGGGAGAGGAAGTCAACGACCGGCTCGTCCGTTGGGCCGAGCACGTCGGCATTTACGCCGACCGGCTGGAGGAGTTCCGGGAAACCCATTACGGGCGCCTGATCATGCTGACCCACCCCGACACCGAAGACCCGGACCGTCTGCTGTCCGCGGCCCGGTGCATGGCGGCGGAGTTCGCCGTCGACGACTACTTCTGCGACGCCGCCGCCACCGGTGACCGACCCGAGCGGCTCGGGCCGTGGCTGATGCTGGCCCAGTCGGCGATCGACCCGGCGCGGATGCCCCGCGCCCACCAGGAGTCCTATCAACGCGCGATCCGTGAGCACCCTGTGTGGAACGCCCTCCACGACTCGGTGCGGCACCTCGCCGCATATGCCAGCGGGTCGCAGATCAACCGGTTGCGGCAGGAGATCGCGGGGCTGTTCCTGGGGATGGACGCCGAGGCGGGCTGGCGCATCGGCGGCATCACACCGCCGGTGTGGGAGTACCTGGCGAACCGCCAGATGAACAGCTTCCTGCCGTGCATGACCCTCGTCGACCCGATCGGCGGATACGAACTGCCCGCCGACGTCTACGGGCGCCCCGACGTCCGTCGCGCGACCCTGCTGGCCGCGCTCGCGTCCGTCCTGCTCAACGACGTCTACTCCGTGCACAAGGAAGACAGCGCCCAGGGCGTCGAGTACAACCTGCCGACCGTGATCGCCGCGGAGGACGGCTGCTCCCTCGACGAGGCGATCCAGCGTGCCGCCGACATACACGACGACACCATGCGTTCCTTCGAGGCCGCCGCAGCCGGCCTCGTCCTCAGCGGCGACCCGGTCCTCATCCGCTACCTGGGCGCCCTGTGGGCGTGGCTGGGCGGGAACAAGGAGTGGCACGCCGGCAGTCCCCGCTACCAACACCAGTAAGGGAGCACCGAGATGATCGCGCCTGACACCATGAACCAGGTGCTGCCCACCCGGTACCAGCGGTCCGTGGCCGACTACTGGAACCAGGAGGAGAGCCCCGTCAACCTGCGTCTCGGCGACGTGGACAGCACCTATCACCACCACTACGGCATAGGTGACGTCGACTGGTCCGTACTGGAAGGCCCGGAAGACACCCGCGAAGAGCGCATCATCAGGGAACTGCACCGCCTGGAGAGCGCCCAGGCCGAGTTCCTCCTGAACCAGATGGGCACCATCCGCCCGGAAGACCGCATTCTCGACGCGGGCTGCGGCCGCGGCGGCACCAGCTTCATGGCCAACCTCGGGTTCGGCTGCCGCGTGGACGGCGTCTCCATCTCCGAGAAGCAGGTGCAGTTCGCCAACGGCCAGGCCGACCAGCGGGGTGTGGCCGACAAGGTGACGTTCCACTTCCGGAACATGCTCGACAACGGCTTCCCGTCCGAGACGTTCCAGGCCATCTGGAACAACGAGAGCACGATGTACGTCGATCTGCACGAACTCTTCGCCGAGCATGCCCGTGTCCTCAAGCCCGGTGGCCGGTATGTCACCATCACCGGCTGCTACAACGACCTCCACGGCCGCCAGCCGTCCCGGGCGGTCAGCCAGATCGACGCCCACTACATCTGCGACATCCACCCGCGCAGCGACTACTTCGCCGCGATGTCGGCGCACGGCCTGATCCCCATCAGCGTGGTCGACCTGACCGCCGCCACCATCCCCTACTGGGAACTGCGCGCCAAGTCGGACCTGGCGACCGGCATCGAACCGGCATTCCTCACTGCGTACAAGGAGGGCAGCTTCCACTACCTGATGATCGCGGCAGACAAGGTGTGAGAAACCGGTGGCCGGACCCACTGCGACTCGGCGGCCCCGCGCTCCAGGTACCGTCGGGCAATGGTGGCGGCCCGAGCGCGCGTCCCGTCGCCGTCAGGCGGAAGTGGTTCACCCTTCGGCGGGGCCTCTTCCTTGATCACTGCCACGGTTGCTGATCCAGGGTCAGCCCAGTGCGGCCGGTCGCGCTCCGCCTGCGGCCCCTCGAACCCCAATGCCTACCGGACGACCGTCTTGGTGTCCGGCGAGCCGAAGCAACGTCGAACCCTGGGCACCTGCACAAGGAGCCTCCCCCGCCGGGGCCCCGGCCTCGGAGACGATGCGAGTGATCCTCTGGCGTGGTAGCCGAGTACAGGGCGATGACAGGGGCCAAGGACGCCTGTCCGGCATCGACGGATTGGCCTTCGCGCCGCCGATACACACGCGGCCACCGTCTCGTACGCCTTGAGGATCCGCTCCCGGCCCGTCGGCGACCGCCGTTCAACTCGTGCGGAATCTCCGTCACAGGGTGAGAACGAGTTTGCCGCGGACCTGGCCGGTCTTGCTGATGCGGTGTGCTTCGGCCGCCTCGTGCAGGGGCAGGACGTCCTGGACTTCGACATGGACGACGCCGGTGTCGATGAGCGTGCTGATGCGGTGCAGCGCCTCGCCGTCCGGGGTGACGATCACGCGCTGCCCCTTGATCCCCGGCATGCGGTGCTCCTCGTCGATGGGCTCCGGCAGGGTGATGAGGGTCCCGCCCGGTCGCAGCAGAGGCCACGACTCCCGCTGAGTCCGGCCGCCGACGGTGTCGATGACAGCGTGGACCGGTTCGATGGTGTGCAGGCTGTCCGAGGTGCGGTCCACAGGCTCGTCGACACCGAGCCGGCGCAGGAAGTCGAGATTGCGTGGTGAGGCGGTGGCCGCGACGTGTGCCCCGCGGGCTTTGGCGAGCTGTACGGCGAAGTGGCCGACCCCGCCCGCGCCGGCGTGCACCAAAACCCGCTGCCCTGAGGCCACGTGTGCGGCATCGAGAGACTGCCAGGCGGTCAGGGCCGCCAGCGGAACGGCCGCGGCCTGGGCGAACGACAGGCCGGCGGGCTTGGGCGCCACCGCTGATGCAGGCAGGACGGCGAACTCCTGGTAGGCGCCGCCGTGCGGCAGGGGCAGCATGCCGTACACCTCGTCACCGACAGCTGGACCGTCCGCCGCCGCCGATGTAACGACCTCCCCCGCCACATCCCAGCCCAGCGCCAGCGGGAAGTGGCGGTCCGTGCCGACCGTACCTTCACGGAATTTCCAGTCGACGGGGTTGACCCCGGCTGCCCGAACCCTCACCAGGACCTCTCCGGCCGCCGGGGTCGGTACTGGTTGCTCGGTCAGTTCCAGGACGCTTTCATCGCCGTGACGGGAGAAGACCACTGCACGCATGTCAGGTGCTCCTGAGAAGTCGTAGATGAACGGTTCGCCGTGGGTGGCGACGGGCGTGCGCGGGGGCACCGCAAGCGCGGCGCGAGCCCAGGACCAGGACGAGGACCAGGACCAGGATGCGACGTCGTCGACCGATGGTCGGGACGCCGCATCAGGCTGATTCGGTGGGCGCAGAGCGGTATCAACGACCTGCCCGCCACAGCCTTTGCAGTCTCAGTCGTGCCCGGGCACCTGGCGGCGCAGTGCCGCCTCGGTGTCGGCGATGAGCTCGTCGAGGTAGGCGCGGGCGCCGCGCGGCTGGGTGAGCGCTGCCGCTTGGCCGGACCAGAGGTTGACGTAGTCGGACAGGCCGCGTTGCGCTGCCGCTGTGCGGAGCGGGCGTGTGAGTGTGTACTGGATCGGGTAGGGCGCCAGTTCGTTCTCGTACGCCAGTGCCTCACGGGTGAAGCGGTTGGGGATGGCTCGCGCGAGCCGCCCCGAGAAGGCTCGGGTCAGTACGGTCGTACGCGCGTCAGGGCCGTGCAGCGCGGCCCGGTGGATGGCGCTCGCGCCGGACTCCTCGGTGGCCAGGAAGCCGGTGCCGATCTGTACTCCGTCCGCCCCGAGCGTCAGCGCGGCGGCGATTCCCCGGCCGTCGGCGATGCCGCCCGCGGCCACGACGGGGATCGACACGGCCTGCGCGACCTGAGGAACGAGGGAGAAGGTCCCTACGAGGGACTCGTTCACGGGGCGCAGGAATGAGCCGCGGTGCCCGCCCGCGTCGCTGCCCGAGGCGACGACGGCGTCCATGCCCGCCGCCTCGATTGCGAGGGCCTCCTCGACGGTGGTCGCGGTGCCGATGGTCCGGATGCCGCGGCGCCGCGCCTCGTCGAGCACCCCGGCATCGGGGATGCCCATCACGAAGCTGATCACCGGCGGCTCCGCCGCGAGCAGCGCGTCGATCTGCTCCGCGAAGCCCGGGGCGGGCGGCGGCTCCTCCAACCGGTCCGTCGGCAGCCCGAGTTCATCGAACCAAGGGCGCAGCAGCCCGGCGTACCGGGCCATTCGGTCACGGTCGGGCGGTGCCGCGACTTCATCGGGGTGCGGAACCCAGAGGTTGACCGCGAAGGGTCGCGCCGTGGCCTTCCGCAGCTCGCCCACGAGCGCGCCGATTCCGTCCGGGGTGAGGATGTGTCCTCCGTACGAGCCGAGCCCGCCGCCCTCGGAGACAGCGGAGGCGAGTGCCACGGACGACAGTCCGCCGCCGAACGGTCCTTGCACGATGGGGACTTCCAGGTCCAGTAGCTCGGCGAGCCGGCCACGGGCCCAGGAACGCTTTCCGTCGGTCATGACAGTCGTCCTTGGAGTCGAGGAGCTGAGGGAGGTCTGGGGCTGAAGGCGTTCACCGTGCGAGGGCGAGCGCCGTGCGGCCCGCCACCTGCTCGAGGGCGGCCTCGGCCACCCGCCGGCCGAGGTGCTCGGCGGTCCGCAGATCCGCCCCGGAAGGGGAGTCGTCCGGGCCGAGGTCGGACGGCGACTGGGCCATCGCGCCGAGGAAGCCGCCGAGGCGGTTGAGGTCCTCCGGGGTCCCGTTCGTGGAGTACTCACCGCCGGGCGGCAGGCCCAGCGAGACCCAGTTCATGCCGTGCTGCGCGGCGAAGACGGAGAGGGAGACCAGGACGTTCAGCTTGTCGCCGTTGACGCCGGCGGAGTTGGTGAAGCCGGCGGCGAGCTTTCCGGCCCAGCCCTGCTCCATCCAGACCGGGGCGCTGGCCTCGGCGAAAGCCTGGAAGACGGCGGACTGGCTGCCCATATAGGTCGGTGTACCGAAGACGATCGCATCGGCGGCGGCGAGCGTCTCCCACAGCCGGTCGCCCACGACGGCCACGTCGCACAGCTCGGCCTGGGCTCCGGGCAGCGACCCGGCTCCGGCGGCGACCGCACGAGCCTGGCGGGCGGTGTGGCCGTAGCCGCTGTGGAAGGCCACGGCGACGGTGATGTTTTCGGGCACGGTGAAGTCCTCGCAGGTCTGAATAGTCGGCGGGCACGTTTCCCACCACCGGACGAGATAGTAGCCGACCGGTCAACTAAAGACCAGGGAGCAAATAGTCGACCGGCCGTATACTCATCGTCATGGGACGGACGAGCATGGCACGAACGACTGCTGGACGCGGCCTGCGGCCTGATGCTGAGCCGCGGTTACGGCACGATCGGCGTCGCCGAGATCTGTGCCCGCGCGGACGTGAAGAAGGGCAGCTTCTACCACTTCTTCGAGTCGAAGCAGGCGTTGACGATCGAGGCCATAAACGCGCACTGGGCGGCCCAGCGGCCCGGTTGGGTGGCGGCCTTGCACGGCAACGGGCCGGCGGAGGACCGGCTGGAGCGGCTCTTCCTCGACCAAGCCGCAGCCCAGCGCGCGGCGAAGAACGAGGGCGGCGCGGTCAGCGGGTGCCTGTTCGGCAATCTGGCGCTGGAGATGAGCACCCAGGACGCGGTCGTCCAGGCCCGGCTGGCAGAGATCTTCGACGAGCAGACCGACCTGGTTCACGCCACGCTGACGGATGCGGCGAAGCAGGGCACCATCCCGTCCCCTGCCGCGACCCGCACCACCGCCCGCGCGGTGCTCGCCCAGCTGGAGGGCATGGTCATGTTCGCGAAGCTGACGAACGACCCCTCCGTACTGGACGGGCTGTGGTCGCAAGCCTCCCGGCTCCTGAGGAGCTAGGACGTCTCGTTTGGATCAGGCCGGATCAGCGAGCAGGGGTCTGGTGCATGGGATCTCCCCAGGCCCGCAGGGCCTAGGGGACGCATCGCAAGGCGGAGGAACGAGCCAGTGCGGAGCAGCAGGGGCGAGGCGTGCGTGCACCTCTTTCGCAAGCCGAGATGCGGACTCGTCCATGGAGATGGACATGGACGAGGAGGCCGGTCGCAACGGCAGCTGGCCCGCTCGGCGTGCACGGTCATCCGCAGCCCTTCAGAGAGCTCGACACGGACGGCACCGTCGAAGACATCGCGCCACCGCGCGGGCGCGCCTGGCCATCCCTCACCGATCAGCGAACACGCCACCGGGGCGGTGCGCCACCTCTCGCTTTCGCGCTCGGTCGGCCGCCTCCCCGCTGGGACGACAGCGCCGCCTCAACCGGCCCGTGGGTCCCAGTCGTTTACCTGCACAAAGGCTCGACACGTGGACAGCGGGCCGGGTCGTTTTCAGTTCGGTCAGTTTGCGAACCGGCCCGGCGGAACCAGCCGAGGCTGCTGCCCACCCCAATCCGATCCCCGTGTCCCCAATACGTCCCCAACAACCTTCGCTGCTGCCCCGAGGACAGCCGCACTCGTGCCGACGACCAACTTGATCGATCACAGAACCGCACGTCAGAGCGTCGGCCGGCTGCCCCAGCGAAGGAGGCGGACACCGCGCCTCATCGATATAAGCAGCGGATTCCCTCCGTTGAGGCAAAGTTTCAGACCCCGACCGCGGAAGTAACGTTTCCGCAGGTCAGGACCCTGGCTGGTGGGGCGGGTGGGACTCGAACCCACGGCCGACGGATTATGAGTCCTTTTCTGATCTTCCGATCCGTCCCCACTCTTGCCTCGATCTTCCTATAACCGCAGGTCATAGGCACTTCGCCGTTCTGGCTCTGCGCCGGCCTTCCTGATCCTTCCGAGTCCTTCCGTCCACTGCATGTCCACTGGCGGATCCCCCGTGAGCCCTCCCGAGGGGGCGCCTGCGGTACCTGCCTGGATCGACGCAGGCCGCGCGGTGGGCGAAGTCGAGGATTCGAACTCGCGCGCAGCAGAGTGCCTTTCCGTCGTGCCGGGCTACGACCGCTGTTGTCAGTGGCGCCTCATAGACTGCCGTCAACTGCTCAGATGGGGGGCATGCGTTGGCAACGATTCCTGTTCAGAAGCGCCAGGCACAGGATCCGGACTCGAGCGTGCCACGACTGGTAACCGTGGTCGACCGGGTACTGGAGGGCGATGTAGTACTGCCCAAGTTCCAGCGGAACTTCGTTTGGACTCGGCAGCAGATTCTCGATCTGCTTGACTCCGTAGCGCGTAACTACCCCATCGGCAGCATCCTTCTATGGCAGAGCACCGAGCAGCTTGCGAGTGAGCGCACGGTCGCCGGGCTGACCGTCGGCGAGCACCGCCACGGCTATCCGGTGAACTACATCCTCGATGGACAGCAGCGACTGGCGACGATCTGCGGGGCGCTGCACTGGGCCCCGGATGATGACGCCGAGAGTAACTGGAACATCGTCTACGACCTCGAAGAGCAGGCGTTCAGGCATACGGACACCCTGGAGGACCCACCCGCGCACATCATCCCGGTCCGGCTGCTCTCCAACGGCTTCCTCTTCGCCAACCGTGCTTCGAAGCTCGGCTCTGCGGACCTGCAGGAGCGGGCCGAGGAGCTGTACAACCGCTTCTCGAACTATCAGATTGCCGTAGTCACCCTCCGGGGCATGCCGTCGACTGAGGTTGCGAAGGTCTTCGAGCGGATCAACAGCACCGCGACCCCGCTCACCGTCGTCGACCTGATGCGGGCGGCGACCTGGAGCCCGGAGTTCGATCTCAAGGACGAGATTGACGAGTTGCTCGAGGTCCTGAGCCGGAAGCAATACGGCAAGGTCGACACGAAGACCATGCTGCGCACAATCTCCGCCGCTGCCGGGTTCGGATTCTCTCGCGAGGACATGAACCAGCTGCGGAACCTGAACAAGGATGAGCTGGAGGCGGCGGTCAAGGCCGCCGTCGAAGCATCCAAGCTCGCCGTCGACTTCCTGACCACGCATGTCCGTACGCCCCGCGCTGCTGCGCTGCCCTACTACAACCAGTTCGCGGTCCTGGTCGAGATCTTCCGCCAGGTGCCGAAGGCCACGGCGGCCCAGTACGACGCCATCGAACGATGGTTCTGGCTCACCGCCAGCGGCGAGTACTTCAAGGGGTGGAACGCGCGGCAGATGGCGGACGACCGCGAGGCGGTCCACAGCTTTGCCTCGGGTCGGACCGATGAGATCGAGGTCAGTGCGGGCGTGCCGCGCAGCGTCCTGTGGCGCCGCAACCAGTTCAGGGCCACGAACGCCCCGTCGAAGTTGCTGGGTCTGTTGCTCGCCGAGGCCCACCCGCTGGACCTCCGCAACGGTCGCCGGATCGACACGGACAAGGCACTGTCCTGGCAGAACGACAAGGAGTTCCACCACTTCTTCCCGAAGTCGTTCCTGAAGAAGCAGGGACTCAACGTGAGCCAGGCCAATGTCTGCGCCAACTTGATCATGCTGAGCTCTGTATCGAACATCGCTATCAGCGACCAGCCGCCATCGGTCTACTTGAAGGATCTGTGCGAGACCCAGGGCAAGGAGACGATTCGCAAGCGCCTGGCGACCTGTCTCATCGAGGAGGATGCCTTCGAAGCCGCCCTGCGGGATGACTATGAGGGCTTCCTCCGTGCGCGCTCCGAAACCCTCCACAAGCGCCTGATGGAACTCATCGGCTCGCCAGCAACCGGAGCACAGGAGCATGTGGTGGTCCCCGACGACGGCGAAAGCGGGGGCCGCGATACGGACGAGCCGATTGACCGCGACTCCGCGGACTGAGTAGGGCATACGGATGCGTGTCAAAGACATACCCTCAGCCGACCGTCCGCGAGAGAGGCTGTGGGCGCGTGGCGCGGAGGCGCTCGCCGACCGAGAGCTTCTCGCGCTCCTTTTAGGCTCGGGTATTCCGGGGCAGGACGCGGTCCAGCTGGCCGGCGAGCTCCTCGCAGCGCACGGCGGGCTCCGCGGCCTGGCCCAGGCCGACCCGCAGGCTCTTGTGCATCTGCCGGGCATGGGCCAGGCGAAGGCGGCACGGGTCGCGGCGGCCTTCCATCTGGCTCGCCGCCTGCAGAACACGAACCTGCACAGCCCTGACCGGGTCACGACTACGGCCGATCTCGCCGCGGTCACCGCACCACTGCTCCGCGGGCTTCGCCACGAGCGCGTAATCGTTGTGGCCTGCGACGCGTCAGGCAAGGTCCTCCGAGTCGCCCGCCTGACCGACGGCGCCACGGACCGCAGCCTGATCCCGGTGCGCGACACTCTCGCCTTGGTCCTGTCGGCTGGCGCCTCGTCCTTCGGCGTGGCCCACAACCACCCCTCGGGCAACCCCGAACCGAGCATGGCCGACCGCCAGGTGACCGACCGCCTGCGGGATGCGGCGCAGACGGTCGGACTACGGTTCCTTGATCACGTGGTCATGACGGACAGCGCCTGGCGCCGGGTCACAGCTGGCCGGTGAAGGCGGCGTTGAGGATGGAGGGCCGCAAGGCGGCGAGCGAGGGCTCGCCGTATGCGGTGTTCAGCTTCTCCGAGAGCCGGTCGAGGGTACTCGCGACATGGTCCTGCACAGGGCGCGGGGGAAGCGGGATCGTCAACGCCTCGAACCGCTTCCGGCCGAGGGTTCGGTTGCGCTCGGCGCCTGCCGAGCATGCAGACCCGACGAGCGCCAATCCCTGCCGGCTCAGCAGGAAGTGCCGGAGGTAGCTCGTGTTCGCTCGATCATCAACTGGCAGATAGAAGAAGAACCGATTCGATGCGATGTACCCTGCGTCCTCTGCCTGCGTAACGGAAATTCCTCCCTCCCACGCCATGAGATTGCTCAGGGCAAGTGCCCCCTCGGGGAATGTGAAGTAGCTAAGCTTACTCAATCCGTCCGGGGAGACGTCGGGATGGTGAATGATGCCCCGACCGAACGACCGGATGCCGATGGTTCGGTAGATGCCAGCTTCGTCAATTTCTATCGGCGTGCGCGTGAAAGTCAGGGTCTCGCCAATCCGAGCCGATTCATTGGCGCTCGCCACGGCTGAATCGATGAGCGACTCGACTAGGCTCGAGTGAATAGCTTTCAGATGATCACGCAGTTTGACTACGGAATCTACACGGCCTACCACTGCATCCAGCTTGTCGGCAATACGACGTTGCTCCACAAGGCTAGGGAAGGGGACATGTGTCGCCAAGAGAGTATCGGGTGTAGTCCGCTTACGTCGGACCATCGAACCTCGAGGGGTGAGTTGCTCCCAGAGAGTCGGCCAAGAGACAAGGTACTTCAGATACCGCGGATCCGCGACGTCTTTATTGATGTCAAAGACAGGGTACTCCGAGGAGACGAAAGCTCCCGAGAACTCCTCCGAAACGACGGCCAGAGCCCCTTCCCATGCGTTGAGCTTACTCATGACGAGTTGCCCAGTCTCGAGTGGGGTGAGGTTGCGGTACGAAGTTTCGGATCCCGAGATGGGGGAACGTCGAATCAATCCCTTGCCAAAACTATAAATCCCGGCGATTCTGTATTCGGTTTCAGGAACTACTGGAACACTGCCCATGAACTTCGCTAGGGCAAATCCGAGGGGCCTCTGTGGTAGGTCTGTCATCAGAGATGCCTCAATTCATCCTTCAGCTCGCCCAATAGGTCCAGGATCTCCCGCTCCGTCTTGATCAGTTCGTTCAGAATATCTCCCGGGGAGCGGTGCGTTAGGTCACCACCGGCCCGCGGATTGGACAGGTCGAGGTTGTACCCGCCCTTCGCGATCTCGCTCGCGTCGACCTTCCAGGCGCACTCCGTGGCCTCCCGCCCGGTTCGCCCCTCACCGCCCCACCACTTGGCGCACGCGGCGAACTCCTCGTAGCGCATGGGCTTCGTCTTGCTGTAGCCTCTCCGACCCTCCGGCAAAGGGACCTCGTAGAACCAAGTCTCCTTCGTCGAGCCGGCCTTCTCGAAGAAGAGCAGATTCGCGGGGATCTGCGTGTATGGGGCGAAGACGCCCTGGGGGAGGCGCACAATCGTATGCAGATTGCACTCCCGCATCAGCTTCTGTTTGATCTTTGCACCCACGCCGCCGCCGAAGAGCACGCCGTTCGGCAGGACGATCGCGCAGCGGCCGCCGGGCTTGAGTCGCTCGATGACGGAGTAGAGGAAGAGCCAGGCGGTCTCGTGCGTTCCGACGCCAGCCGAGTCGAAGGCAGCCGCTACCGACTTCTCCTCCTCACCGCCGAACGGAGGGTTGGTGAGCACCACGTTCACGCGGTGCTTTGGGCTGCTCTCCTCCCTCATCTTGCGCAGCGCGTTCGTGCGGATCACGTTCGGCGCGTCGATCCCGTGGAGGAGGAGGTTCATCATCCCGAGCAGATACGGGAGCGGCTTCTTCTCCATGCCACGGATATTGTGGTGGAGTTCGGCCAGTTCCGCCTGGGAGCGCGGGAGCTCCTTCAGCTCCTCGTAGGCCTCCACGAGAAAACCGCCCGTACCGCAGGCCGGGTCGAGGATGGACTCGCCCAGCTTAAGGAAGCTCTGTTCCACCATGAACCGGATCACCGGTCGCGGGGTGTAGAACTCGCCCGAGTCACCTGCGGCGTCCCGCATCTCCTTCAGGATTGATTCGTAGACGAAGGCCATCGTGTGGATGTCATCAGCGGAGTCAAAGTTGATGTCATTGACTACGTTGACGAGGTCGCGCAGCAAGGTGCCCGAGAGCATCCGGTTGTTGACGTCCTGGAAGATGGTGGAAATCACATTCCTCGGATCTCCCTCCTCATCGCTTTTTAGGTCACGCAGATACGGGAGAAGTTTCATGTTGACGAAGTCGAGGAACTCCTTCCCCGTGAACTCGGTTCTTGCTCCCCAGCTCTTCCAGTCGTATGGCGGCTGGATCACACGCTCGTAGCCAAGGATCTCCGCATCCCGCTCCTCCTCCACGCACACATCAAAGGCTCGGAGGAACAGAATCCACGTCAGCTGAGGCAGGCGGTCCAGGTCACCGTTGAGGCCGGCGTCCTTGCGCATGATGTCGCGCGCCGACTTGATGGCCGACTGAAGTTCCCCGCGGGTTCGCTTCTTGGGCTGGGCGGGTACGTCAATGGCCAGTTGGTTGGTAGTGTCCTGCGGCGGCATCAGTCTTCCGTTCCGGTGGAGGCGTTCACAACTCGCGCCCAGAATTCGCGCACTGCGGTCAGCGCGCCGGCCAAGGTCGCTGTTGTCTCAGTCAGTCCCTCGGCGAGGGGTGGGTACGTTTCCCGCCACAGCGGTGGTGGGTCGGGAATCAAATGAGGGACGGCATGCGTGTCCCGGATCGTGAAGACATGCCGCACTACGCCGTACAGCTCCACGTCGGCGGCCATGCCCGTCTCGATCAGCAGCACGAGATCAGCTAGGTCCTTGACTCTCGTATTAGGGCGGTCACCGTATTCACGTGTGAGGGCATGGAGCTTTTCAGCGAAGTGCTGCCGCCGGTCCACCGCCTCGATCGTCCGGGCGGGGATTCCGGCAAAGTCCAGTGCACCGAGGAGCGGCAGGCGCTCCGTGCCCGCCACCTCCTCGCCGCGGGCGGCGACGTCGATCCGGACACCGGCGAAGGACTTACCGCCAAGGCCAGCTTCGATGGAGAACCTCCACGCCGGGCGCCCCCCGGTATCAGCGGCCAGCTCCACCGGCGCGGGAACCCGGAAGGTGAACCAGTCTCCGTCCGGGTCTTCTGCAAGCGCATCGAGCAGTGCCTCGCGAAGCGTGCCGCCAGTCAGTCCCGTTTCCCGGATGGCGAGGTCCATGTCCTTGGTCGCTCGGGCCCGATTCCGGAGCCGGAACTCAAGCGCGGCCCCGCCCTTGAGGATCCACTCGGCCTCCGAATCGGCTGAGAGCCGTGCCGCGATGCGGTCGAAGACCACTCGGCGGCGCAGGCGTCCCAGATCTGTGGGATCGGTCTCCGACTGGCGCTTCAGCCTCGCCTCCAGCGCCCTACGGAGTGCGACGGCGTCCTGGTACCGCTTCTCCCTCACTCCGTCACCTCCCTTAGCGCACGCTCTACGCCGAGTTCGGCTCGCGCTCCGAGTTCCTGGGCCGCGTGCAGGAGGCGGCGTCGGGTGGTCAGGCCCCGCGAGAGGGCGTCGTTCACTGCGGAGTCGACTACGTCTTGATCGACCGCGTCAGCCGCGCTCTCCGTGATGGCCCGCAGGGGTGTGGTGACCTTGAAACCCTCGTGTTGTTCGATGTCCGCAGCGCCGAGAGTGGCGCGGTGGAGGACGACAGCCGAGTCCTTAGCACGAAAGCTCGGAGGTACGGTCAGGTGGATCTCCGCCGGGTTGGCGATGCCCAGGTCGTGTACAGCAAGGGCTGTCGTGTGTGACACCACAGCCTGGTCCCGGCTCCAGAGGGACCAGCGGACCAGGTGGTCAGTGTCGGTGCTCGGCAGGTCGAGATACTCGCGGAAGCGGTAGATGCCGCGATCGACACGGATCCAGTTGCGCCGACCGACGTGAAAGTGCTGGGCCTGGTAGGAGTAGCCGGCCTTGAGCGCCTGGGCAGCCGTGAAGTAGCCGCGTTGGCTGGCGGCGGTGCGCCATAGACGGTCGCGAGTCGTGTCATCACCGAGCACCGTGAGAGCGTAGCAGAAACACTCCTCCTAGTTTCCTTGAGCTTCACGAAAACCCCTACGTGAAACTAAAAGTAGGATGTAGTTACGCGACGTCGAAGATCCGCTTAGCCAGGTCGTCGATCGCCTCGTGCATCTGCGGCGCCCCGCCGAACCGCGCAGCCAGCTGCCGGACCGTACCCAGATGCCGGAAGGGTGGTACACGCAGCGCGCCGGCTTCCAGCTCGGTGGAGCCCTTCTCGGTGAAGCGGTCCAACAGCACATCCAGCACCTCACGCGCCTCAGGTGCGAAGCTCTTGAGGAACTGATCGTGCTCACGGCGTACCCGGTGGGCCCGCTCGGACCGGCTGATCAGGGGCAACTCCCAGGCCGCGTTGATCAGCAGATCAACGGGGTCGGCCTCGGGGTGGTCGAGCTTGCGCAGCAGGTCCTCCTCCGTGATGCCGATCTCTTCGCTGTTCAGGCGCTCGCGCAAGATGTTGCGACTCTTGGCGGTGGCCCACTGCGTCCTCAGATCCGTCGGCGACAGCTTCAGCTCCAGCACTCGGTCATGCACGTATTCCCGGTAGTGGACCATGCGCATGGACTGGCCGTCAGGGTGCAGCTGGTAGTGCATGTCGTTCCAGACGAAGACCTCCACGCCGTTGACGTAGATGCGTCGGGTGCCACGACTCTGGATCTCATCGACGCGATCCTCGTCCGTGATCATCGTCCCGTCGTCATCCGCGGGCAGTGTGCCTCCCTCCCCCGACTGGAAGTCCGCGTCGGGTTCTGCGACCTCTTCGGCGGGGCCGTCCGGGCTCTCCAGCTCTTCGCGCTCGATCAGCTCTCCCTGCTGGTCTGTCCGGTCATTGATGACTCTCAGCGGCGGGCCGTCGAACTCGGGATCATTGAACAGAAGAGTCGCATCAACGAAGTCGATGATGTCGAAGGACCCTTTGTCGATGTCCAGGCACAGCCGGGTGCCTCGCCCGATGATCTGCTTGAACTGCGGCATGGAGTTGATCCGGCGCACGATCACGATGTTGCGGGCCGAGGGGATGTCGACGCCGGTCGTCAGCATCTGGCTGGTCACGGCGATCACGGGCTCGTCGGTGTCGTCCCGCCGGAACCGGTCCAGAAGCTCCCTCCCCGGCTTCCCGTCGTCATCGGTGATTCGGCAGACATAGTCCGGGTAGCGCGCGACGAGGTCGAGGTTCGCCTGGTTGAGTGCGGCGACCATGCGGTGTGCGTGATCGTTGTTCTCACAGAAGACGATCGTCTTCGCCATCCGGTCCGTATCGGCCAGGTAGTTCGTGAGGTACCGGGCTACTTCCTCGGTGCGTTCCTCAATGGCCAGGGACTTCTCGTAGTGGCGCTGGGTATAGACCCGGTCCGGGATAGGGTTGCCGGAAGTGTCGAGCTGCCCAGGTTCGGGCTTGAAGCCCGTCATGTCGACATTCAGGTGGACCCGCCGCAGACGGTACGGGGCCAGGAAACCGTCCTCGATTCCGTCCTTCAGGGAGTACTCGTAGACCGGCTCACCGAAGTACCCGTAGGTATGCCGCCCCGAGTCCGCGATCGGCGTCGCGGTCAGGCCGAGTTGTACGGCCTCCGAGAAGTGGTCGAGGATGCCCCGCCATTTGCTCTCTTCGGCCGAGCTGCCGCGGTGGCATTCGTCCACGATGATCAGGTGGAAGTAGTCCGGACGGTACTGGCTGAAGAGCGCAGCTTCGTCCCCTCTGCCGCTGTCCAGCGACTGGTACAGCGCGAAGAATATCTGCCGCGCGCGCTGCACCCCTCCGCTGATCTTGTGGACGACGTCTCCGAAGACTGGCTCGAAGTAGTCGTCTTTCGGCTGGTCAACCAGGATGTTGCGATCAGCCAGGTAGAGCACGCGGGGCTTCTCGCCTCCGTTCCACCCGCTCTCGCGCAACTTTGAGACCAGCTGGAACGCAACCATGGTCTTACCGGTGCCCGTGGCCAGCGTCAGCAGGATCCGCTTCTGGCCGCGGGCTATCGCCAAGAGGGCCTCGTTGACCGCTCGACGCTGGTAGTACCTGGGGCGTTTGGGGGTGAGGTCGTTGTTGCGCAGGCGATGGTCGAACGGGGCGAGGATGAGCTCGCGCTCCAGATCGGTTGTGATCTCCTTCTCGCCGCAGTACCGCTGCCAAAGTTCCTCTGGGGACGGGAAAGACGACACCCGGTGCCGGTTGCCACCGATCTCGATCTCCCAGATCTCGATGCCGTTCGTGGCGTAAGCCACAGGTAGACCCAGTCTGCGGGCATACCGCTTGGCCTGCTCGATACCGGCCGCGACATCGACACTCGTCCGCTTGGCCTCGACCACCGCGAGGGGCACGTCGTCGCGGTACTCCAGAACGTAGTCCGCTATCAGCGCCCGCTCACGCCGATGCCGCCGCGGCGATACCACGAGCTTGCCGTCGTTGATCGAGTACTGCTCACGGATCTGATCTCTGCTCCAGCCCACCGCGGTCAGCGCCGGCAGCACGAAGGCCCGGCACGTCTCCTGCTCGCTCAGTCCCCCTGCGCTCGTCATGCAAGATTCATACATCAGGGACAGAGGTAAGAAGGGTGAAAATTCGTCACCCGAGTAAGGAATCCGGGCTCCAGCGATCCGAAACGCCACCGTCCGGCCTCGTGTCCGCTTGACGTGGCGGCTCGCCTCCGTCAAGCGGCAGCCGACAGCGCCCCACAACCAAGGCAGCACCTTGGACTGGCGTCCAGTCGATGGGCGGGCGCCGAAGCCCCCGACGCCCACGGCGGGCGAGTCGAGCAGCAGTTTGGAAAGACATCTGGCAGACAGGGTTGGAGCGGGACGGCGGCCAGGCCGCGCGCGGCCGACGCCCCGCCTCCGTTTCCTCGCGTCCACTGAGCGTCCACTCGATCTTGCTTTTTGACTCCGCTGGGTAACCTCCAGCAGATGAGCTCGTTCCGCATTACTGCAGGTCAGCGACTCAGCGCACCTTCGGTGCGCGCCGGGGGCGTGGTAAATGCCGTGGCGCGCGCCGAAGGTGCTTCTGTCTGCCCTGACGTGG